>CAMORM010000006.1 GCA_946623785.1 uncultured Verrucomicrobiota bacterium | reverse complement strand
TTTTTTGCAAAGATTTAATAATTCCATTTACTAAATCACGCATATAATATCATAATTGTACCGATATGGTCAATGCGCCATCATTTGACAAAAGGCCGCACTCGCACGCGCTCGCCGTAATCACCAGCCAACGATGTAGCGGCGGCGTCTCGCCGTCGCGTGGCGCAATCATCGGAAACACCCCAGACAACCCTTCCCCCGCGGACTAACCCGCCCGCCGCACCGGTAGGGCTGACGTTCCTCCGCCAGCAACAGTCCCGCCCGCACCCACAAAATGCCAATAGGTTAGTGCAACCGCAGACCTTCTGACATCATACTCTCTGGACTATCCAGACCTTGCACTCGTCGAAAACACCTCCGCCGCGGAATCCCCTGCGGTCTACACGAAGGTCGGTCCTCCCAAAGATGCGACTACTTTTCAACAAATGGAATGGCTCACACCATCTCCGCACAATCCTCTCGCACGGCATCGGCAAACAGCTTCGGCTGACGAATCGCGATACGAAGAAGAACACGTGCTGCTCCGGTCGGATGACGCCTCCCCTGTTCCCAATTGCGCAGTGTGCCGACGCTGACGCCCATGAACTTTGCGAATGTGTCTTGGCTAAGATTGAAGGTCTGACGGACATGCTGTACGTCTTCCTTGTTTTCGACCACAAAACGGCGAGAAGGCTTGCGCTCTCCCCTAAGGATTTCGCCCCCCTCACGCATGCTCTCAAGCAGCAAATCAAAATTCTTCTTATTCATGTTTATAGCCCTCCGCAATTTCCTTCATTAACGGGAGGTAAACAATCTGGTCTCAACAAAAATCATGCGAACATTATACACCATTGGCGTATATGCGTCAATGGCGTATGTTCTGGAGTTTACCCATTTTCGAGTTTTAAGTTGTCGGTCCGTGGCTCGGAGGCGGGGTTGCAGTTTGATGTTTCCAGTTTCTGGTTTCCAGTGTTTGCAGGTGATTACGGCGCGAAGCGTTATGATTGCGAGTGAAGGTGGATGGCGGCTTTCCCGGTCATTCGCCATGCTTCTCGAGGAGCAGCCCCTGGTGGCCGGCGGGTATGAGCGCGCGACCCTCAAAGAACGCGCCGGCGTCGGGCGTCCCGGAGAGGCGGTGCGAGCGCAGCAGCTTCGGCTTCTCCGGGTCAGCGAAGTCCCACACGGACGCGCGCCTTCCGCTGCGCTCCGTGAGCAGCACGAGCCTGCCGTCGCTCCGCGGGATTCCCCTGTACCCGTCCTGTTTGCCCCGCCCGAAATTGCCCCGGTTCCTCGGAGTCATGTCAGACGAGTATATCGTGTATCTGTAGCCTTCGGTGCAGATGAACTTGTCTCCGAAACGCGCAACTCCGTTTCGCTGCTCCGGCGGATCTGCATCGCGTCGGCCGAACGAAGTACTAAACACGCGGGCAGCACCGTCGCCGGCCTTCAGCCAGCACAGTCCCCTGTACGGAACGACGATCGGATACATGCCGTCGATGCCCGAATCGGACGCATACCTGTCCCAGCTGCATGTCCCGTGGATGTCGCAGAGCGGATCCGATGCATTGAAGTCGGCGATGCTGTAGACCGCATACGGACCGTACCTAGCGGAAAGGACGACCGTCTCCGCGTCAACGGCCCAGCACCAGAACGCCACGCTTCCGCCAGGCCCTGCGTTCGGACGGCGCGCGACCTCGCGGAAATTCGCGGGGCCGTCGAGCTCGTACAGCGCAAAACCGTCCAGCCCTTCCGCCACGAGCAGCCTGTCCCCCGCGAAACAGCAGTCGGTAACGCGGTGGTTGCCTGGAAGCTCGCCCAGCTTCTCGAACCCGCCGTCCTTCGCAATGCGCAGCACGTGCAGCCCCGCGTCGCCGAAAGCGGAGTACACCACATCGCCCCGCATCGCCACGGACCTCGCCTGGCCGGAGGCCGCGGGACGATAGACGAAGAACTTGCCATCGTCCGTGTCGTACCTCTCGCGGTACGCTATGTTCTTCGGCGGCTCGCCAGTTGGACGCGGCTGCGGACGCACGCCCTCCACCGGCACGACATAGAGACCGCCAGGCGCGCATGTCATGTAGAGGCATCCCTCGCCGACCTCAAGCGAGCTTATGGCGCCGGACGGCCAGTCAGGCTTCTTCGGGTCTGGAATGCAGAGCCTGTCTGCGATCTTCGGCTTCGCCGGATCTCGCACGTTCACCGCGAAGAGCCCGTTGTGCGAGTCGCAGCAGAAGGCCCAGCCGTTTGCGACGCGCGGCGTCCAGAAGTCGTCGTCGCGCGGCTTGAAGACGGGAAAGTCCACGCGCGAGACATGGCGCGGGGTCGCGGGGTCCGAGATGTCGAATATGTCGAGCCCGCGTCCCGCGCCATGCGCCTCGAACGCCGTCTTTCCGGCGTGGAGCGAGTCGTGCCCCGTGGAGCAGTAGATGTAGTTGCCGTCAAGCTCAATCCCGTCGCCGAATCCGCCGAGGTTCGCGGACGCGACCTTGCGGAACGACTTCATGTCGCGCGCGTCGAACACCGACAGCTCGCCCGAGCCCCACTCGCCGGAGAAGAGCCAGCCGTCGCGGTAGCGGTTGGACTGCGACTCGAACGTCTTCCTGATCGCGATGTGCGCCGGGTTGTCCGGATCCGAGACATCTACCGCCTCGACGCCGTAGATGCGCTCGGAGAGGAACGCCACGGAACCGACCACGTCTATGCCAGTCGCGAACTCCACGGAGTCGTAGCGCGATCGTATGCGCATGTGCGCCGGATCGGAGACGTCGACGATGCGCATGCCTGTCTCACGCGAAACAACGTACACGAAGTTGCCGCGGACGCGTATCTGGCGTAGGTTGTCGAAGCCGTTCAGTTCGCCGAGAACAACGGGATTGAGGGGATCCGTCGCGTCAAGTGCATAGAGCCTTGGGCCCGCGCCGGCGAACAGACGTTTTCCGTCGAGCGCAACCGCCATGCCCTTCGCGGCAACGCCCTTCACGCGCACCGGCGCGCCAAAGACCTTCTCATCGCGGAGAAGCTGTTCGGAAATCCACTCCGCGCCCTTCCACGTGACCTCTCCGTGGTTCAGGCTGGCGTACTTCTTCATCTTGCACGGCACATTCACGGCCTTCAGCGCGGCCTCGAGGTCCGTCATCTGCTTTACATGCACGATGCCGTCCGAAACACCGCCCACAACCGCGCCGTACGCAACGGCGGTCGGCGGGCAGTTGGTGTTCACGATCTGCACAGGCGACCACTTGGCAGCCTCCTTGATGCACGTCTCGAACGACGCGCCGCCGTCCAGACCCATGAGCCTGTTCATGAGCGACTTGAAGAACGGAACCGTGAACTTGAACCCAAGTATGTTGACCTTCCCGAGGTCGGTGAACTCCTTCGCCGTGAAATCGGTGGGGCCAACTATGCTGACGACCTTGTCGACGCGCGGGCTGTGCCTGAGGCCAAGCTTGTTGACGTCGGGATTGCCCTGGTCGTATGAGTAGAGGAGCGCCAGATGTCCGCCAGCCGACTCGCCGGTGATCGCGAACCGCGGCGACGTTGCGCCGAGTTCGCAGGCGATCTCGCCGAACTTCGCAGCGGCAAGGTCTATGTCGCGCAGCATGTTGGCGAATGTCGCCTCGGTTCGCGCCTGGCCGAACATATTCGCCGAGCGATCGGACTGGAGGATGTAGTCCGCCGTGCAGAACACGCCGCCGGCATGCACGACGCGTTTCATGATGTCCCACGGCGGACAGTCCTTGTCGTACCGCTCGGACCACGACCCCCCGTGGAGGAACATCACGATTGTGGCGTTCGTGGCTACGCCCTTCGCAGGCGCGTAGACGTCCATGAACTGCCCGGACCTGTGGCTGTGGAAGCGCTTCCACGGGAAGTCATTGCTGGAGTCGGACTTCCCCTTGTAGCCCGGACCTTCGTCCGGGAGGTCGGCACGCGGCCCGTACGCGATGTCGTGCCAGCACCTGATTCCATCTCTTTCGAACGTCGGCTTTGGCAACCCTGCAAACGCCGTTGCCGTGGAAACCGCCGCGACGAAGAAAGCCGCCAGGACGCACGAAAGAGAAGGACGGTGCTTCATGGTCTGGAGATGTCAGGCGTTCTTGACCCAGGCGTGGTCAGGATCCATCGAGCTGATGAGGCCGCGGCCCTGCGCGCCGGCCATCGTCCAGAGGTAGTACATCTGGTATCCAGGCGCCCCGACGAGCGGATGGTATCCCTCGGCGATCGCGACCGTGTCGTAGTTCTGCACGCGGTAGGCCTCATTGAGCGAGCCGTCGGGCTTGTACACAGACTGGAACCCGAACCCCTGCGGCGGGTCGAAGAGGTAGAAGTACGTCTCCTCCATGTCGAGCTCGGCGGGCGGGTTGTTGACGTCGTGGCGGTGGGACGGATAACCCGACCAGTTTCCACTCGGGATCATGCCCTCGCCGATGTAGAAGTGCTCGGAGTCGAACTTCTCGTCGAGGATGATCTCGGAAGTGCGGGTCCAGTTGTCCTTGCCGAGCGCGATGTGGCGCGTGTCCTCGGGCTTGATGAGCGTGGGCTTCGCGGTGTCGCGCGTGGCGGGCGAGCCGTTGTAGGCGAGCTCAACGTCCGAAAGCGCCGTGATCGTGTACTTTGTGCGGCGCGGGAGATAGAGGCAGTGGGGCTTGCCGGCGAAGGGAGAGGTGCGTCCGTTCGTCACCTCGAAGTTCCAGCCTTCGCCCTTTGCGGCGAAGTTTCCGCCGATGAGCACGAGCGCGACTTCGCTGTCACCCGTGTCGCCTTCGTAGGAAGTTCCGCCGGCGAGCTTGATCAGCCCGAACTTGGTGAGCTTCATCCCGTATTCGCCGACATCGAATACCTTGTTGTAGCCCTGCGAGGGCTTGAGTCCGATCTTTAGGTTCATTTTTGTTGTGTCCTTTCTATTTAGCGATTCCTCTTAACGATCTCGTACATCATCCTGGCGCCGTCCGGGCCAGAGATTGAAGCTGTGAATTCCAGGCGCCCGCCGGACACGCGGGCGTCTACCTTGCGGACGCGCGCGCCGTTCGCGGCAAGCTCCCACACCTCGTAGCCGGAAGGCGACTCCAGAGCAAGCGAAACGGCGGCGGAGCCGTTCCTCGCGAGCGGACGCCTTCCCCACTTGAGCAGTATCTTCATCGACTCGTCGGCAAATGTCCCGCCCTCGCCCTGGACGTCCGTGAGGTGGGTGAGGAGCATCCGTCCGGACTTCGCGACTGGCTCGCCGTCGAGCGAATGGACGCAGACCGTTGCCGGGGCGCCCGAAAGCGAGGCCTTCAGCGCACCAGCCTCTATCGCGCCTTCCGGGGCGAAGCCGCCAACGGTCCGGGGCGTGTCGATGGTGAACGAGCCGCGCGCGCGGTCCATCTTGAGCGCGCCTTCCGCGCCAGGCTCGATGTCGCGGCGCAGGAAGAGGCAGATGCTAGCCCTGTCGCTTGCGAGCGAAAGCTGGTCGGCGGAGAGGTCGAAGTACGATGGCGGGCGAATGTCAGAGTCGCCGAGCCTGTCTCGGCTGTGCGAATAGGCAAAGCGCCAAAGTCCATCCATGTCCCTGAGCGCCGCGGTTGCGCCGGTGAGTATCCCGCCGACGCCGCGGTAGCGTCCCGGACCGGAGAAGTTCCACTCCGTGATGGTGAACGGCTTGCCCTTAACAAACGCAAAATCCCTGTCGACCGGCACGACCGGCTTGCTCCCGAGAAGCTGGTTCACGTTGGGGCAGCGGCTTGGAAGCTGCCAGCTCTTCTCGAGGAACGACGGGTGATCCACGTAGAAATGGTCGTCGATGTAGTCGTACTCCGACGCCATGCCGTTCCTAGCGACGTAGTGCTGTCCGTTGTTGTCGTTCGTTATGAGGGCCTTCACGCCGAGCGAGCGCAGGTACGCCTTCATGCGCGCGACCATCTTCGTCTCCAGACCGGCGCACCACTGGTCGACGAACGGGCGGCTCTTGGCGTCCCAGTAGTTCTTCGGCGGCATCTCGGAGTCGATGCCCTCGGCGAACGAGGGATCCGCCTCGCGCCTTGCCTTAATCCATGCGCGCCATGAGTCGGCGATGCGAGGATCGTCCGAAACTCCGCGCGTCCAGCCCATGAAGAACCCGCCCTCGTTGACGAGCGAGACGAGCGAAAGGGCCGGCTCGTCGGCATAGCGGCGCCCGGTGTACTTGTTCACGTGCTCCATGAAGTTCTTCGAATACGCGGCCCAGTTCTCGAACGCCGGATCGTACACGGCGCAAAGCGCCTTGAACAGCGACTTCTCCATGAAGCCGTTGCGATCGATCCCGACGTGCCGCCACTTGACGCCGCGGGACACGTACATGTCGGTCGTGATGTACAGCCCCTCGCGGATCGCAGCCGACACGAGGTAGTCCAGCCGGTCCATGCTGTCCTGGTTGAGCGTAAGCCCGTCTTCGCTCCCCTTCACAGTCTCGCCGTCGTGGTGGTGTATGCGTATCGCGTTGTAGCCGAACCGCTTGAGCCGCGTGACCAGCCTGTCGGCAAGCTCGTGGTCCGGGAAGTTCGCCGAGAAGCAGAGGTTGACGCCGTAGAAACGCTGGGGGCGGCCCGGCAGGCCCTCGAACTCGAAGTGCCCGCCAACGTTGCGAACCCACCCGTGCTTCCCGGCCGGCGCGTCGGTGAAGCCAGCCTTGGAGAAGTCAAGCGCGCTCCCCTCCAGAATGTCGCGGTGCTCGACGATCGGCACCCAGTCAGCGCCCGCCTCTACCACGTACTGCTTCTGGTAGATGGCGGAAACAGGCTCTCCGGCCGAGACGACGCACTCGAACGAGATCTTCTCGCCCGCCTTCAGGACCCTGGCAGAGAGGTCGCCGGCCCTTATCGAATACGTGTCGCCCCACTTCCGGCTGTCCTGGATGAGGCAGTCGAATGGCTCCGCCGCCTCGACACGCACCAGCGGGCCCTTCGCGCCGGACGGGAACGAGACAAACGAAGTCCTGCCCCTCGCGACAGCTATCCCCTTCTCGGGCTTGCAGAAGGCCCCCTCTTTCCCCGCGATGCCCCAGGGCCTTCCGTCGACCTCGGCTATCGGCATGCCGACGGTGCAGCAGCAGCTGATCGTCTTGGTGTCCTTGCGCGGAGTGACGGAGAAGACAACCTTGGACTTTCCGCCGTCGAGCTGACTAATGGTGGTCGTGGCATCGGCAATGACCGTGCCGCCGCTCTCAAGTCGAAACGTCGCAACGCCGGGGTCCCTGACAGCGTATCCTCCGGCCGAAGTCGTGCTCTTCCATTCGGGCAGGAAAAGAACCGGTTTTAGCGAATAGCTTCCATCAGGTCCGAACCGGACGGAACCATCCGCCATGAGCATGGCGTCAAGCGCGAAGGCGCAGTGCGCCGCAAAGGCAACTCCAAGCGCAACAAAAGTGATCAACCGCATTTTCATAACTCAAACCTAAGGGGTGGACATTTGCAGCAGGCGTCAGCGTTGGAGCGACTGGTCTTCGTCGAGACCGGGCATGTTGCGCGCGCCAACGGGACCACCGTCGCTCGCAAGCGTCAGGCCGGGCGAACCGGGGGCGAGACGATAGTCGCGCTTCGCGGGGTTGACGAACTTCGGCTCGGCGAACTCGGAGTGGGGGTCGAACCCAAGCTCGCGGTAGCCGTCCCATCCGAGAATGAGGCGGTCCTTGCCTTCAAGCCAGCGAATGACTGGCACGCTTCCCTCGTTCCAGACGAGGTTGTTGTCGTGCACGAGCGACTTGCGCCAGTCGAGCCCGGTGCGGATGGTCCACTCCGTGGCGCGGCAGAAGATGTTGTCCCTGACAACGAAGTTCGAGGTCTCGGCGCGGTTGTGGTAGTACATCAGGTGCGCGCCGTTCCTGTCCGGGCGCTGCGTGTGGGCCCATCCGTAGCCAGCGTCCACGCACGTGTTGTGCTCGAACGTGATGTTGGCGGTAAGCTTCGCGTTCCAGTACTCGAACGAATACTCAGAATTCCAGATCACGTTGTCGCGCCACACGATGTCGGTCTCCGTGTCGTTCTTGCCCTGGTTCGTGACCGCCGCGTCGTACACCTCCCACAGGCGGTTGCGCTCGATCAGGTGGCCTGTCGCGTCACCCCAGAACTCGATGCCGTTCCCGAAGCGGACGGGATTGCGTATCTTGCCTGTCCTCTCGTCCTTCTTCCAGAACTGGAGTCCGCCCCCGATCCAGTATATGTCGCAGTTGCGGATGGTGATGTTGCGGGTCGACCCGCCGCCGAACCCATGTGCGGCGCCGTAGCGCACGGCAAGGCCGTCGTACACGATGTCGTGCCGGTTCCCCTGGTTCACGACGTGCCTGGTGTACGCCAGCTCGATCGAGGAGAACGACTTGGCGGGGTTGCCGTCGAACCTCACGAGCACACGCTTCTTGTCGGCGTCGTAGGCGTAGTCGAGCGGCTTCTCGAGCGGCTGGACCATCCACTCCGGATTGTGCCACTTCTTCACGCCCCAGCGTCTGCCGTGGTCGCAGATGAAAATGCCGACGTCATAGGGCAGGGCAAGCGAAGCGTCGTACTTCGCGCTCCAAATCCCGACCGGCACGAAGTCGAACACCGCGCCCTCGGGGAGAACGTCGCCGATCGGCAGGTGGACCGAGGCATTGTCCACCGCGCCTTTCCTTGAGAGGAACACGTCGACAGTCTGCCATTCAGGCCCAATGTCGGCACGAGGCACGTCGCCCTGCATCGAATGGGGCCACGGCGGCTTGGCCAGCATCAGTTCGGCGCGGACGAGGCGGAAAGGCTTCGTGGACCTGACCTTCAGCCTCAGGACCGCGCAATCGGCGCTGACGTCGACCTTCGGGCCCCAGAGCTGGACAAGGCTGGGCTTGCTCGCCGGCTTTTCCGTGCAGTTCGCCCTGAGGAAGACCTCGCCATCCTCGGTCACCCGCCTGAGCGTTCCCTTCACGCCCTCCTGCCACGATGAAGTCCAGCCTTCGCACGACGTGCCGTCCCAGACCTGCTCTACCAGTTCCGGCACTGCGACCCTCGTGGTCCAGAGTCCGGGAGCCTCCTCGACCCAGTCAGACGGCTTCGACCTGTCGACGGACTGCTCCAGGATCGGCTTCGGGCCCTCGCCGTACCAGCTGTACTTCACGGGCTTGCCCGGCTCGCCGCTCGCGGGACGCAGTGTTCCGCGCCAAAGCCCGCCGCGCCTGAAAAGGACGCTGTCTCCAGGAGCGATTGCCGCGCCGTTCACGCGCTCAAGCGTCTTCCACGCGGTCTCGGGGCTCGTGCCGGCAGCGGAGTCGTTGCCTCCTTCGCTGTCCACATGCCATGTGGTCGCCCCTGCTGTGGCCGCGGCAGCCGAAAGGGCCAGGCAGATCGCCGCCCGCGAAAGCGCACTTCCATTGCAAAACCCGAATCGGATATCCATGCCTTACTGCCTTTCCCATGTTTATGTCATTTTTCGGAATGGGCGTCCTTGCCTGTGGTGAACTTGACAAGGCCCCAGAAGAGTGTGTGTCGCGTCGATCCGTCCCTGCGCGTCTCGTTCGTGTAGAACGTCCAGAACGGCGCCCAGTTGCGCTCCGTGCCGCCGGAGTGGCGGATCGGGTTGAGCTCGAGGATCCGGCGGCGCGTCTCTCCGTTCTCGGTCACCGACGCGTAGAACGGCCAGATGCGGAAGTATGACGACGCAAGCGTGACAGCTGGAGTCTCGCCGTCCCCCGCGGCCGAGGGCTTTGTCTTCGACCAGAGGTCCTCGTCGGTGTAGAACGGGAAGAACGAGAAGCGCTTTTCAAGCGACCTGTCGGTCTCAAGGCGCGTGCGCTCGACGAGCTTCCACCCTATGCGCCAGGTATGCTCCTCGGCTGGAGGGGCGGCATCGGCTCCGCCTTCTCCTGGCAGATACGAAAAGCCCGTGATGCGCTCGTAGAGCGGCCACACGGACACGCGGTTGCGCTCGCGTCCCAACTCAACGTCCACGAGCGGCCACGGCATGCGCCAGCGGCGGGTGTCGTCGGTGCGCGCATACGAAAAGAACGGCGGAAGGAAGAGTGCCTGGAACTCCCTTTCGCGCGAAACCCCTCCGCATAGCGGCCAGAACATCCAGGAGCTGCCGGCGCCGGAGGTGTCGCGGTCGCTTTCGTACGAGGCCCAGGTGAAGAGCGGCCAGAGCACGTACCGGTGGTCGCTTTCGCGCCTGCGCGTGTGGCCGTAGAAAGGCCAGATGCCGAGCGACTCGCGCGGCGAGTCCTTCCACGATATGAACGGCCAGCAGACAGAATGCGTGCGCACGCCCTTGACCGAATAGTCCATGTAGAACGGCCAGAAAGCGAAGTGGATGTCGTCCATGAAGAGGAAGTGCGGGTGCGTCCCGTAGAACGGGAAAAGCCCCCAGTACGACGTCCCCTCGCGGGTACGACCGTTGAACCACACGGGGAAGATGCAGAACGAATGGTCCAGCACGGAGCCGTCCGGGTTATACCGCCTGTCGCCGTAGAAGTTGAGCACGCGCCACCAGGCGGCGTCGTTGTGGCTGTGGCATGTTGCGACAGGCCAGAGGACGTCCCATATCCTGGTGTCGGAAACAGGGTCGCGTACCTGCGAGTAGAACGGCCTCACGGCGAAGAAGGAGGCCTCGGGCCGCCCCTCGCCATACGACACGAAGCGCTGCTCGTAGAACGGCAGGACCCGGAACTGCGACTCGGCGGGCGCCGTTGTAGTGACGCGCGTCAGGTCCGATGCGCGCGCCGCAGCCGCCACAGCCGCGGCTGCGGCGGCGAAAACCAGCTTCATGCTCGCGGACCGGTTCACCGAACGCCTCTCTTTCCCCCTCGTCACTTGGCCTTCGCGGCCTCCGCGGCGACCTTGTCGAGCTCTTCCAGGTCGAAGTCGGAAAGCTCCTTGCGGCGCGACTGGAGCGACCTCAGCGTGCCCTTCGCGCTCATCGTCTTTCCGTTCTTGAGGAGAACCTTGACGAGCGTGATCTGCATGCGCGGGTCTTCCTGGTTTGTGTTCTTCTTGCAGAGGTCGATGGCCTTGCGCAGGTACTCCTCCGCCTTGCCGAGGTCCTTGTTCTGGTCGATCAGCGTGGAGGCGTACGTCTCCCACGCGACGTAGAGCTCGGGGTCGGACGTCACCGCCTTGTTGGCGTAGTGCTCGGCCTCCTCGAAGCGGCCTTCGCGGCGGAGCACCTCGGCGAGGTCGTTCTCGGCAGCGGCGAACGGCTTTTGGTCGGACACCGCAAGGCGCAGGAACGTCTCTGCGTTGCCGTATTCGCGCTGCCCGAGGTGGAGCGACCCGAGGACGTAGTTGGCGAGCTGGTTCTTGCGGTCCTGTCGTAGGACGAGGCGAGCGTGCTCGCGCGCACGCGCCTTGTCGTCGAGCGCGATGTCCTGCTGGAGGACCATGTTCGCAACGACCGTGACCTCGGGACGGAGGTTGAACGCGGCGAGGAGCGCGTCGCGCGCATCCTTCCTGCGCTCATTCCCGCGCTGGAGCAGCACAAGCGCGCGGGAGACCTGCACGAAGTAGTTGTGCGGTCCGCCTGCAATCTTCTCCATGCGCGGGATGATCACGCTCTCGAGGTCGTCGATTATCTTGCCCTTCTCCTTCGGGTCCTTCGCCGCATCGGCCTGCTGGAGCATGACGTGCGAGAGGAGCCCCCAGGCCTGGAGGTCGTTCGGGTTGAGGTCCGTCGCCTTCTGGAGGTAGAGCCTGGCCTGGTCGAGGTCGTTGTTCATCAGGTGGATGATCGCCCATTCGACGTTCGAGGTCTCCTTGTTGGGGGACTGGTCAACGGCCTTCGTCATGTAGTCGCGCGCTTCGTCGAGCGAACCGGACTGCATCGCGAGGCGCGCGAGGCCGAGAAGCGCGTCGCGATTCCCGCCGTCGTCATCCAGCACCTTCATGTACGCGTCGCGGGACTTCTGCGTCTCGCCGCCCATGGCGTAGATCGCCGCCATGATGTTCCCGAGGCCTGACTGGCGGTCTGCCGGGACGAACGGAAGCGCGCGGCGCACCTGCGTGATGGCGGCTCCGGTCTGGCCGGAGCGCGCCCAGCCATAGCCCATGCGCGCGAATATCTCCGGCGAGCGGATGTAGCCGTAGAACCTGGAGAGGGACCACAGCTTGTAGCGCTTGTCCGGGTTGTCGACGAGCGACTGTATCTCCTTCTCTATCTCGCCCTTCCGCGCCACGGCGGACTTGACGCCGGAGCGGGCCATCTCGAACTCGTTGAACAGCGCGCACACGTTGTCGGGGTCGATCGTCTTGCGGACGAGCTCGTAGAGCTGGAACGCCTCGTCGTCCATTCCGATGTCCTGGAGCGTGACGCCGAGGTTGTTGCCCACGAACCCGAGGTGGCGGCGGAGGTGGAGCCTTACGCGGGAAACGGGATCGTCGACCTCGGCGAGCGACTCGCCGCGCCTGCGGAAGAGCGGCTTCTCCATGCGCTTCCACAGCTCCAGGAACTCGGCGAACGCCTTCTTGCCGTCGAAGGACTTCACGTCGTTGACGCCGGTGAAGAAGATGCCGTCCGGAACAGGCGTCTTCTGCGCTATGTACCAGAAGTCGGGGATTCCGAAGACGGCGGCCTTGGAGTTGACGTCAGGGTCGCCGGCGAACCAGTCCTGGACGAACGGCAGCACGCCGAGCAGAGACGTGGACTTCAGGTCGCCCTTGGTGCTCTTGAGTCCGGCTTCCGCGATCTTCGCGCCAAGGTCCTTGAGGTAGGACTCGTCGTCCTCTCGCTGCAGGCACACCAGGTTGAGCTTCGTGCCGCGCACGTCGGCCAGGATGCGCAGATGGTCGTCGAGTATGCCCTGTGTAACGAACCAGTTGCGGTCGCCGAGCCGGTCGAGGACTTCGGCGGCGCAGAGGTCGGCGAACTCGCCGCGGTCGCGTCCGCACTTGAACGCGTTTACGATCGAGCCGAAGAACACCGCCGCGAACAGGATGACGATCGCCGTGGCGCCGAGCGGCTTGGCGATCTGCGCGACGACCGGCGGGCCGTCGAACTCGTCGGCCTTGACCTTTACGCGCCAGAGAAGCATCCAGTACGCCGCGAGGTACCCAGCCGTTATCGCGCTGATCGTACCCATCGCGACCGGGAGCGAAGTCGCAAGGCCAGCCTTCTCGGAGAGCCTCATGAGCTCGTTGGGCGAGGCGGGCGTCATGGTGGCCGCGATGACGCACGCCGTCATCGCAAGGTGGAACACGTACTGGCTCATCGAGCGCTCGCTGCTCAGGCCGCGTATGGCCGCAAAGCCGCACGCCACGAACGGCAGCACCGCTGTCAGCATCACGCACAGCCACGCCGGCCGCTGGTACCAGGAGCGGACCTCGGCCGTCTGCTGGCGCCAGAAGTCCACCGCCACCTCCATCGGCGTCATGCCTGACTCGCCGCACGCCATGGCGTAGGGCGTCGCCGCGAAGCCCTGCATAACGTGGCGCGTGTAGAGCGCGAACGAGACGGCCGCGACTAGCGCGAACGCGCCGAGCGCCGCAATCGCCACCCTGCCGCGGCCGCGGAACGCCGCGAACACGAATATGCCCATGATCGGGGCGAGCGGCAGGAATATCACCGACTCCACCGCGCCCACGCCGAGCATCACCGCCGCGAGCATCGCGAGCGGCCAGGCCAGCTTCTCGTTGCGGAACACGAAAGGCAGCAGCGAGAACATCGCAAGCGCGAACATGACGTCGAAGATGCGGCACTCGAGGTGCGTTGACGCCTGCCACACCGGCACGCCGAAAACGAACACCGCGCCTGCGACGAGCGAGGCCACGTCCGCAGCGAGGCCGGCCTTCGGCGCCACGTCCTCGTGGGACACCATCGCGAGCACGAACGCGCGGACGAGGCGGCAGACCATGAGAGCCGAAAGCACTCCGCACACAAGCGAGAACATGTTCACGCGGACCACAAGCGACGACGGGAAGGAAAGCCCGCCGACGAACCTTACGAACGCTCCCCAGACAGGGTGCAGCGGGCTCTTCAGGACGTCCATCCCCGTCCATGCGGTGATGGCCGCGGCGGACTCGCCGGGAAACGCATAGTCTGCGAGCGTCAGCGAATACACCAGCAGCGCCAGCAGGCCAATGCCCGCCGCCACGGTCCAACCGCGCTTTTCGGAAACCTTGATCTCTTCTTCGGACATGTCTTCCTCTCCATTTTTAAGATGTTCAGGCCTTCCCGCGGGCCTTAGACTTCCTTCCACGCCACGCCGCCGCGCACAGCAGAGCGAGCGCAAGCGCGCAGCAGAACGCGCAGCAGCGATGCGACGCGAGCAGGAAACGCTGCCCTGAGTCGCCAAACACCGCCATCATGGGCATGACGGCCGTGAAGACTGTTGCGGCGCCGAAAAGCGCGAGCGCCATGTATATCCACGGGTGCGACGACGCGTGTTCGCCGCCGCGCAGGGCGAAGAGGCATGTCGCAGCGAACGCGAAGGCCCCGCCTGCCACCATGTGGAACACGAGGAGCCAGCCGGTCATGCCGCCGAAGAGCCAGCCCCAAAGCCCGCTCACGCCGAGATACGCAACGGACGCCGCCAGCATGAGGACAAGAAGCACCCGCACGGCACGCCAGTCGGCCGCCTTGCCGCGTATGCCCCTGAGCGCCGCCGGAACGGCAACGGCAGCCGCGGCGCATGCGAATATGCACGCAAGCACAAACACCGCCCAGAGGAACACCTTGAACACCGGCCGCATCATGAAGGTGAAGCCGAACACGCGGTGGTAGATACCCCTGACGCCCATCGCCGCCGCGCGGTCGACAAGCGCGCCCTCGTCCATGAACCCGGCGATCGGGCCTGTCGGAACGATCTTCCCGAAGAAAAACTCCGAGTCAGCGGTGTGGCATTCGGCGCACCTCTGCGGTGCGGAGCCGCGGGCCTGCCCCGCAGGGCGCACGTCGTGTCCGACGGGCCAGGCGATCGGCGTTGCGATGTCGCCAGTGGAGCGGTACATCTTGCCGTTCTTGACCCCGAATATGCAGCCATGCGCGACATAGCGGTAGTCAGGGCCCATCTTCTCGAGCGCGGCCTTGACCATGTCCTCGGTGAGCGGGTGCTCGCGGTCCTGCGAAAGCTTGAGGTACTGTTCGCGCGTGTACTTGTCAAGGAGCGGCACGAACTCGTCCTTACCGTCCCTGAAAAACCCGATTCTGAGGTCGCCCTCCGCGGGAACAGACTTGAATCCCCTGTGTTCGTGGAGCCCGAGGTCGCCTCCTTCCGGATCCCTCTTGGTAACCGTCCTGTATTCGAACATGTACGCCTGGGCCTTGCCGCAGCGGAAGGCCACGGGTATGTCCCTGGATTTTTCGGGGAGCAGCGTCGCCACGGACTGGAGCGCATCGCTGAGCGGCTTGTTCAGGGCCTCAGTCTTCTTGGGGTCGTCCGACTCCTCCTCGCGCCACAGCGGAACGTCGCCGTCCTTCGTGCGGTAGAAGATCCCGGCCTCGGAAAGGTACGCGTCGCCGGGCCTGTTGGGATTGGAGTTGAGGGCGGCAAGCACCTCCGAAACCCGCTCGTACGGCGTCAGGGCGTCGCCTGCGAGCTTCGCTGCGACTTCCGGCTTCACGGGCTCGAGCGATCCGCCCTTCCCGGCCTTCGCGAAGAACGCGGGCCACATCAGGCGGTTCGGGCGGATCTTGCCGTCGAGGTCCTGCGAAAAGACCGGCTCGACGATGTACGGCGGCTCGGTTGCCCACCGCGCCCTTCCGTAGACGCCGATGCGGTTGGCGCGCGACGTGCGCACCTCGGCAAGGCGCCCACCCCTGGTGACGCCGGAGTGGCACACGGTGCACGAGAGCTTCTCGAAGTGCACGAGCGGAAATCCGGTGTGCTTAGGCCTTGGGCCGCGGAGCTTGCCACTGGAGTCGCCCTTCGTGTGGCACTCCGCGCAGGACGTCGTCTTGATCCTGTGGTCCATTCCGTTTTTGTGGCAGTCGGTGCACGAGAGCCCCGCGCGGAGATGGACGTCGCCCTGGATCTCATGCGCCCCCATGCCCTTTTCCGTGGCGGAATGGCATGCCAGGCAGTTCTCGTTCCTGGGGCGTCCGATCGGCAGCACGATGCGGCCCTTCTCGTCGAACTTCGCAGTTTGGTAGCGCATCTCCTGCGGGACCATGAACACGTGGTCGTCGGGGTTGACGCCGCACGAGCGCGACCAGTGCTCCGGGAGGCGGGCGTTGATCCCGTCGACGTCGGCAATGCCGAGCGCCGCCGACATCGCGCCGGAGAAGTTCTCGCGGTATATCTGGCGAACCCATTCGGAGTGGTCGTACTCGGCAGTGTTGGCGTGGCACGCGAAGCAGTTCGGCTCAAGCGGACCCGTGACGTTCCAGCGGTTGTTCGGCCCCGCCTTCTCCGACATGGCCCTCGCGTCGCTCGCGATGCCGCCGCCGGGGAAGTGGCGGCCGAAGTCGCGCGTCCACTCCCAGAAGCCGATGCCGAGCTGCAGCGGATGGTACGCGCCGCCCTGGGCGCGGAGGGAAAGCGGTATCTGCGAGCCGGTTACGTAGTCGACGGCGAACCAAGGCTCGACCGTTACGGACGGCTTGGCGTCGTCCTTGTCGAGGCCCGTCCTGAAATGCGAGCCGCCCTTCATCGCGTCAAGGTCGTGGCACTGCGCGCACGTCCTGGCCGTGGACATCGCGGCGGCGTTCGCGTCGCGCGGGCTGACCGTATCCCCGTCGGCGTCGAGGAGAGCGATCTTGTGCACTGGCACGTTCCTTCCGCCGTTCCAGTGGGACGGCGCAGCGGCGGCCGAAAGGGCCGCGAAGGCAACTGCAGCAAGTGTCGTTTTCCTGACCACGTTCACCTCGCTATTTCTTTTCGGCGTCCCTCGTCGCGAGCGAGAAGGACCACACGTCGGACTGGCGGCAGATGTCGATGACCTTCATGAGGTTTTCGTAGGAAGTGTCCTTGTCGGCGCGTATGACCACGGGCTGCCCGGGGTAGATGCTCACGATGCGCCTGAGGCGCGTGGTGAGCTCCTCCGGCGTAAGCTTGTGCTGATTGACCGTTACCGAGCCGTCCTGCGCCACGTTGAGGATGATCTCGCCGGGCATGCGCTCCGGGGCCACGGCGCTCTTTGCGGTCGGCAGGGTCAGCTGTACCTCGCACTCCCACTGCGAGAAGACGCTCGTCGTCACGAAGAAGCAGAGCAGCAGGAAGACGACGTCCATCATGGCCGTCATCTGGAACTGCGGCAGCGCCGGCTTTGCCTTCTTTCTGAAGTTCATGGCTTCTCACCGGCCTTTCGAGACCATGGCGTCCACGATCTCCGCGGCCGCGTTTTCAAGTTCGTCGGTCCTGCGCGCGACGCGGCGGCGGAAGAACGCGTACGCGGCGAGCACGGGGATGGAGATGAGGAGGCCGAACACCGTGGTGATGATCGCCTGCGAGACGCCCTGCGCAAGCACCACGGGCTTCGCGCTCGCGATGTCGTTCGCGACGCCGCTGAACGCCTTGAACATGCCGAGCACGGTTCCGAGGAGTCCAACGAGCGGCGCGATCGTTGCGATGTCGAGGAGGTATTCCACGGTTGCGCTCATGCGTCCCGCGGCGTGCGCGCCGGCCGTCTCGACGGCCGCGTTGACGCGCTCGAGCGTGGCGCCCGGCATCGTGACGGCGAGAACGCCGGCAAGGGCCACGTCCGCAAGCGCGGAGCCGGAGCGCTCGCAGAGGCGCTTCGCCTCGGACGCGTTGTCGCCGTGGAGCGCGTTGAGCACGTCCGACAGCAGCGCCGCCGGCGCGATGGCGCCGCGGCGGTGCGCGACGAGGATGTACATGACAAGAGCGAGCGCGATGACGCTCATCCCGAGGAGCACCCACATGAGGTCTCCGCCATACTGCCAAGCCTGCATCAGCGTGATGCCCTGTTCCACTGCCTGTTCGTTCATTTTCTTGTTTCCTTTGAGCCGGATGCCGTGCCCCGGCGGATGTCTTTTTAATTCCTCAAGCCCTGAGCAGCCTCTTCTTGCAAGCCTCTATCGCGTTCGAGCGCGCGAGCACCGAAGCCGCCGCTTCGCGGATCGCCTTGTCGTAGAACCCGTAGTCGAGTCCGCCGGTCGTGCCCTCGTGGGTCTTCGCCGCCACGGCGGCGTCCGGGTCCTCCGACTCCAGGCGCTCCAGGTGGTCGCGCACCTCGTGGTACGCCTCGCGCCATGGGGTTCCGTTCGCGACCATCCTGAGGGCGACGTCCGTGGCGAACACCCCGGGGATGAACCCGGCGCGCAGCCTCGCCTCGTCCACCTCCATGCCGTCAACGATCTTGGCGAGGATGCGGAGCGTGGCGCGCGTGATCGAAAGGCCCTTCATGTAGAGCCCCTTGCAGTCCTGCAGGTCGCGGTTGTATCCGCCAGGCATCGCGTGCAACATCGAGAGCGACGCCGTGGCGAGCCCGAGCACCTGCGCCGACTTGGAGCGGACGAGCTCGAGGACGTCCGGGTTGTACTTCTGGGGCATGATCGACGACCCGGTGCAGTATTCGCGCGGGAGTCTGAAGTAGGCGAACTCGGGCATCGAGAAGATGATCGCGTCCTCCGCGAGGCGCGAAAGGACCGCCATCAGCTGCGCCAGCGCGGAAAGCAGCGCGGCCTCGTCCTCGCCGCGCGCCATCGACGCGCCGAAGACGTTGTGGAGCGGGCGCTTGAACCCGAGGAGGTCCGCCGTGCGCCTGCGGTCGAGCGGAAGCGGCACGCCGTAGCCCGCGGCCGAGCCGAGCGGGCAGCGGTCGTTCATCTCGTACGCCGCCTCGAGCGGCGCCATCTGCTCGAGTATCATCTCGGCGTGGCCAGTGGCCCACACGCCGACGGAGCTCGGCATGGCGGGCTGGAGGTGCGTGCGGCCGACCATCGGCACTCGGTCGTGCCTCTCGCCGAACTCGCACAGCGCCGCGGCCAGGTCCAGCGCCTCCATCTCGAGCGACAGAAGCTCCTCGCGGATGTGCAGGCGGACGTCAACCGCGACCTGGTCGTTGCGGCTGCGGCCGGTGTGGATCTTCTTGCCGAGGTCGCCCAGCCTCTCGGTGAGGATGCGCTCCACCGCCATGTGGACGTCCTGGTCGCTTTCCAGTATCCTGAACTTGCCGTCGCGCGACATGCGCACCACGGCGGCGAGCTCCGCGCGGACGCGCGCGGCCTCCTTCTTGGTGACGACGGGCGGCTTCACCGGCATCTCGGACAGCATCGTAACGTGCGCGGCCGTCCCGAGGCAGTCGCACTCCGCAAGTTCGAGGTCCAGAACCGGATCGTCACCCACCGTGTAGTCGAGAACGTCCGGATCGACCGCACCTGTAATCGTTTTCCTGCTTTTCATGCCAAACCCTGTCTTCCCTTTCCGCCGTTGCCGACGGCTTCACGTGCCGAACCTCTCGACCGCCTCCGCGTACGCCGCGCCAAGAAGCGCCTCGGCCTCGTCGAGCTTCTCCGTAAGCGCCTCCTTGCCCTCGCCGCGCGCAAGCGCCCGCAGGAAGCGGACATGGCTTTCGGCCGCCTTCACAAGCTTCTCCCCGCGGCCGATAACCGTCAGCTCCAGCGCGCGCTGCTTTATCAAGGCAGATATCCGCACGACCGGGTCGGACGCATTGCGTATGGCAAGGCGGAACGGGCACGCTTTCGTGCCGTCGCGGAAACTTATATCAAAAAACGGCGGATATAGCAAGAGACGGGAGGCGAATGTCTTCACGTCCTCGGGCGTCGACTGGCCCGGAACGAGCACGGCGTGCATGAGCTTCCACATGTGGACGTCGAACGCGTCGTCCTGCCTGTGCGGGTCCGTCTCGCCGGTGAGGAGCTCGATCATGGCGGACGAGCTCCACTCCTCGTCCTTCGCAAGGCGATCCATCATCCTCGTGAAAACCGTGTCGGGCCCGGCCTTAGGCTTCTTCGCGGCGCCGCCCTTTTCGGCCGTCTGCTTCAGATTGTGCGCGACCATCCACTTCACCATGAACCCGCAGAGCGAGGACCCTCGTTCCGTGGCAGGGTCGAGCTTCGCCGGGAGGTCCTTGAAAAACGGCATCTCTCCGCCCTGCCAGAACGCAACGGCGTCGAGCCTGTCGAACAGCGCGAAAAGCTCGTTCGCCGCCCTGGAGAGCCCGTGCGCCACCCATTCCGGAGGCTCCTTGTACGGCGCGGCAGCCGCGCCGGCAGCAGCTTCCGCCTTGCGCGACGCCCATGCGCGCAGGTACGCAGCGGCAATCTGCCTGCCGAAGAGGTCCAGGTCGGAAAACGCCGGGCTTGGCAGGTACAGGCGCGTGACGACCCGCCTCGAGCTGTTGCGCTCCACGCGGCATACGACGCTCGTGTCCTCGTTGGTGCCGTTTCCCACGTGTATCACCAGGCCGGCCGCGCCTCGCGGCATCTCCAGGCCGCTTGCGGCGGAGATCCTCTCCACGGCGTCCACGGCGGCCTTGAACACGGGCCCCCTGAACCCCATGCCGTCGTCCAGGTCCGTTTCGTCGGAGAACACCTCCACGAAGTTGTCGCGCGAGGAAAGGCTCCGCATGGACGGCGGGACTGCCACGGCCGAAACGTGCCGCCTGCCGGGCGGGGGCGCAAATTCCGACACGTCGGCCCAGCCTTTCGGCACGTGCACGGCAGAGCCGTCGCCGAATGCGGCGAAGGCTGTGATTGTCGCGAATATGACGGCGGCCGTTTTCACTGCTAGCGGATCTTCACGAACACGAAGAACAGGATCGGGGTGAGGAAAATCTGGAGGAGCGTGAAGCGCATGAGGACCTGCGCGTTCGACCAGTGGAGCGTCTTCTTGCAGTGGTCGTGCAGCGGGAAGCGCACGCCGTGCAGCGCGCGCACGAACCACTTCTCCTTGCCGGCGGACTCCGGCGGGAGGACGGACGGCGGCCTGACCTCCAGCCCGAGCTTTCCGAACGTGCGCAGCAGGACGAGCTTCGCGAGGCCCGTCCCGCCGTTCACGAGGACGACCGGCGCCACCGCGAGCAGCAGGAACGGGTTGCCGGTGACGAGCACGCCAACGCCGACGAGCAGCCCGAGGAAGCGGCTTCCTGCGTCCCCCATCATCACCTTGGACGGCTCGGCGTTCCACCAGAGATACCCTGCGAGGGACCCCGCGACCGTCATGAGCATGACGCTCCAGCGAGCCGCTATCCTGGCATGCGTTCCGCCGAACGGCAGGCCGTTAACCTCGGGCGGGAAGATGAAGAAGTACTGCGCCTTGGGCAGGTTGCCGATAACCATGTAGAGGAACACGGCGATTATGAGTATCATCACGAGCGTGAGCGTCCCCGCAAGGCCGTCCACTCCGTCGGAGCAGTTGGTGGCGTTGAGCATTATCCAAAGCATCGCGCCGGCGCACGGGATGTAGATGTACCAGGGGATGGCGTACATGCCCTTGAAGAACGGCACCCATATCTGCACGTAGTGGGCGATACCCGTCCCCTGCGCGTAGCCCACGTAGATGAAGGCCGCCGCGCCGATCGACACCGCGCAGTCGAGAAGCCCCTTCTTGAGCTGCCCCCATGGGTCGGTGCTCTTGTCGTCGAGGTATCCGAACACCATCGAGAGGTACAGGCACATGACAACGCCAAGGTCGGGCATCTTGAACGGCATCACGAGAAGCGCGACAGGCAGGACCAGGATCGTCATCCACAGCCCCGCGCCAGTCGGCTTGCCAGCCGAAGTCATCCCGTCCTTGCCGAGGATCGCCTTGCCGTGGTCTTTCGGCAGAAAGCCCCAGAGCCTCGGCAGGAGGAGAAGCGTGAGCAGCGCGGCGAGCATCACGCCGCCGCCGATGAGGAAGGCAAACGAGCGCAGGAGGCGGAAAGGCCCCCAGTACTGCTCGAGATTGAACGAAAGCCAGTAAAGCACTGTCATCCCTCCGCTTTCGGCCGCGGCACTGCCGCCGCGGCTTCGTGGACGTAGTCGTAGATTGCCGATGCGTCCGCAGGTCCCGCACACGGCACGAACCCGAACCGCATCATCAGCGTTCGAAACGGGATCCACTGCCCGCGCGGAAGCCCCGCCGCGAACACGAGCACCTTCTCGCCGGGGTGCTCGTCGGCATATTCCTTCAGGGACTCGAGGGTCTTCCTGTTCTCCTGCAGCAGTATCTTGTTCGAGAAGTCCGAGAAGTCGGCCCCGATCCAGCAAACCGCGCCGCTCACCTTGCCAACGGTCTTCTCGCCGCGTCCGTCCTTGAGAAGCCCGCCGAACCTTGGCTCCTCCGCGATTACGCGGCAGCCGCGCGACTCGAGCCACCTGACCGCCGCGACGTCCGCAAGGGGCGCCACCACGACGTCGAAGTCCGCGAGCCGCTCCATCTCGGCCTGCATGCTTCCGCGGAAATACACCCAGTTCGCCTGCCGGTGCAGCTTTGGCAACGGCTTTTCGGCGGCTGCCGGCTCCCTGACTTCGGCGGGCTTCGGCGGCGGCGCGCTCCTGAAGAGGAGCCCGCCCACGGCGAAAACGCCGGCAAGCCCGAGCAGCACCGCTCCGACAAGAACCGCCGCGACCTTCGCGCTGGAACCGCTCTTTCCTTCCTCCGGCATTGCCTAGACCTTCGCTACTTCGATTTTAGCCTTGTGGCCGTTGAGGTCGCATTCCGCGCCGCCGCATTCGGCGAACACGAGCGAATCGGCGAGAGTCTCGCCCTTCACGTAGTCCGCATGCGCCTCGAGAGCGGCCTTGAGCTCGTCGTCCACAGTTGCGGTTACCACGATGCGCTGGACCACCTCGAAGTCGGCCTCCTTGCGCATCGCCTGGACGTGGCTCACGAATTCGCGCGCAAGTCCCTCCGCGACGAGCTCGGGCGTTAGCGACGTCTCGAGCCCCACCACTACCGCGCCTGCTGACGCGACGACCATTCCGGCCTTCGGCGTCCTGGTGACGAGAACGTCATCGGCCGTCAGCTCGAAGCCCTCGACTTCGGCCGAACCGGAGAAGGACTTCATCGCCGCGATCGCGGCCGCAACGGCCTTCATCTTCGGTCCGCACTTCTTGCCGAGCGTCTTGAAGTTCGCCTTGAAGCTTACGTCGCAGAGCTCCGTCTCGTCGGCTATCGCCACGAGCTTCTTGATGTTGAGCTCGTCAATGACAAGCGCCTCGAGCTCGGCGTTCCACCCTTCGCCAGCGCCGGCGATCCTGATCGCGGGAAGCGGCTGGCGGACCTTGAGGTCGTTGTCCACGCGGAGCTGGCGGCCGAGCTTCACGACCTGCTGCACGGCGTCCATGTCGCGCTCGAGCGCAAGGTCTCGCGCCGCGGCGTTGGCCGTCGGGAAGTCGCACAGATGCACGGACTCGGGGTCGCTTTCGCCCTTCAGGTTGCGGTATATCTCCTCGGCGATGAAGGGCGTGAAGGGCGCGGCGACCTTCGAGAGCTGAACGAGCACGTAGCGGAGCGTGCGGTACGCGGCGAGCTTGTCGCCGTCGTTCTGCGACTTCCAGAAGCGCCTGCGGCTGCGGCGGATGTACCAGTTCGTGAGGTCCTCGATGAACTTCACGAACGGGCGCACCGAGCGCTGGAGGTCGTAGTTGTCCATCGCCGCGGTGACGTCGGCGATGAGCGTCTCCATCGAGCTGCAGATCCAGCGGTCCAGCACGTTGTCCGAGTCGGGCGTCACCACCTCCGGATCGTGGAAACCGTCGACGTTCGCGTATGTCACGAAGAAGGAGTATGCGTTCCACCACGGGATGAGCAGGTCGCGCAGGAGCTGCTTCACGCCGTTCTCGGAGAACTTCAGGTTCTCGGCGCGCACAACAGGCGAGTAGATCATGTACAGGCGGATCGCGTCCGCGCCGTAGGTGTCGAGCATCTTCGTGGGGTCGGGGTAGTTCTTCAGGCGCTTCGACATCTTCTTGCCGTCCTCCGCGAGGACAAGCCCGTTCACCACCACGTTCCTGTACGGCGACTCGCCGAAGAGCATCGTGCCGAGGAGCATCAGCGTGTAGAACCAGCCGCGCGTCTGGTCGAGCCCCTCGGCGATGAAGTCGGCCGGGAAGAAGTCGGCGAAGCTCGCTATGTCGGGCCTGCCGTCCCTGCCGCCCATGTAGTGCTGCTGCGCGTAGGGCATCGAGCCGGACTCGAACCAGCAGTCGAGCACCTCGGGCGTGCGGTGGTAGGTCTTGCCGTCCTTCCTGATGACGATCTTGTCGATGAAGTGCTTGTGGAGGTCGGTCACCTTCTCGCCCGAAAGCTCCTCGAGCTCCTTCGCGGAGCCGACGCAGATCATGTCCGACGGGTCGTCGTCGTTGACCCACACGGGGATGCAGCTGCCCCAGAAGCGGTTTCTGGAGATGTTCCAGTCGCGCGCCTCCTCGAGCCAGTTGCCGAAGCGCTTTTCGCCCACGTAGTCAGGCGTCCAGTGCACGCCCGCGTTGTTCTTCGCGAGGCGCTCGTGGAGGTCCTCGACGCGGACGTACCACGCGTCGATCGCGCGGTAGATGAGCGGCGTGTCGGTGCGGTCGCAGAACGGATAGGAGTGGACGATCGTCGCCTGGTGGACGAGCTTGCCCTCGGCCTTGAGGCGCTTGATGATGTCCTTGTCGCAGTCCTTGCAGAAGCGGCCGGCGTATTCGGGCAGCTCGGACGTGAACGCGCAGGCGTCGTCGAGCGGGTCGGCGAACGCCGTTATGCCGTTCTCCTTGCACACGCGGAAGTCGTCCTCGCCGTACGCCGGCGCGATGTGGACTATGCCAACGCCGTCGTCGGTCGTGACGTAGTCGTCGTTCAGCACGCGGAACGCGCCCTCGGCGCGCTTCGACTCGAAGTACGTGAAGAGCGGCTCGTATTCCGACCCCTTCAGCTCGGCGCCCTTCCCTTCCCACACGAGTTCGTACTGCTCGGCCTTCTTGAAGATGAACGGCAGCCGCGCCTTGGCCATTACGTAGACCGGCCGCGCGCCGTCCGTCACGTCGCGCACCGCCACGTAGTCGATCTTCGCGCCCATGCAGATCGCGAGGTTCTCGGGAAGGGTCCAGGGAGTCGTTGTCCAGATCAGGAAGTAGACGACGCTTCCGGCGGCCTTCTCGGCAAGGTCCGCGCTCGTGATGGAGGTCGCGCGGACGCGGCACGTGACAGTTGGGTCCTGCACGTCCTTGTAGTTGGAGCCGGCCTCGAAGTTGGACAGCGGCGTGGAGAGCTTCCAGGAGTACGGCATGATGCGGTGGCTCTTGTACACGCGCCCCTGGTCCCAGAGCTGCTTGAACACCCACCAGATCGTCTCCATGAAGTCGGGGTTCATGGTCTTGTAGTCGTTGTCGAAGTCGACCCAGCGGCCCATGCGCGTCACGGTCTTGCGCCATTCGCCCACGTACTTGAGCACCATCGAACGGCACTGCTCGTTGAACTTGTCCACTCCGAGCGCCTTGATCTCGTGCGAGCCCGAGACGCCGAGCGCGTCCTGCGCCAGCGCCTCGATCGGGAGGCCGTGCGTGTCCCATCCGAAGCGGCGCTCAACGTACTTGCCGCGCATCGTCTGGTACCGCGGCACGATGTCCTTGATGGTCCCGGCAAGGAGGTGGCCGTAGTGGGGAAGTCCTGTCGCAAAGGGGGGGCCGTCGTAGAACTTGTATCGCTCGCCCCCCTCGTTCTTCTTGAGGGACTTCGCGAAAATGGAGTTTTTCTCCCAGAAACCGAGAATTTCCTCTTCCATTTTCGGGAATTGCGACTTGTTTGACACTGCCTTGAACATCTACTTCTCCTTAAGTGGAAATTATTGAATGTAGTTTATCAAAAACGGCCGCCAACTGCACTAACAAAAGTGATTTCAGAAAAAACGAAAGTTCCGGGGCGGACGCCCCGGAACCCTCGTTCAGTAGGCCCGCGCGACGCGCGGACTTTCCCTGCGGGAATCAGGCCTTGGAGACCTTGCCCGACTTTATGCAGCGCGCGCAGACGCACATGCGCTTCGTGTTGCCCTTGCCGTCGGAAACGCGCACGGACTGCAGGTTCGGCAGGAAGCGGCGCTTCGAGATGCCGGTGGTGTGCAGGCCGATGCCGCCCTTCTTCTTGGGCGAACCGCGGCGGACGATTACGTTGCCCGTGGACGGGCCCTTGCCGCAAATATCGCAGACTCTGGACATTTTTGCTATCTCCTTTCAGTCGTTGACGATCAGTTGTTCTCGCCCGGGGTCCATTCGGTGGACGCGAACGCGTCGTCGAACGCCGTGGCAAGGCCGCCGAGCGGCTCGCCGCTCTTCGGGATGCTCGGGACGGGAGCGGAAGCGGCCTCCTCCTGGAGGGCCTTGATCTCGTCTTCCGTCATGTTGACGGCGCGGATCGAAAGACCGATGCGACGCTCGTCGCGATCGACCTTGACGATGCGGGCCTCGACCTCCTGGCCGATCTGGAGCGCGTCCTTGACCTTCTCGACGCGCTGGTCGGAGATCTGGGAGATGTGCACCAGTCCGTCGACGCCATCCTCGAGCTCGACGAACGCGCCGAACGAGGCGATCTTGGAGACCTTGCCCTTGACGATCGAGCCGACCTCGAACTTCTTCGCGATCTCCGCCCACGGATCGGTGGACGCCTGCTTGAGGCCGAGGGAGATGCGCTGCTCCTTCGGGTTGACGTCGAGCACGATCGCCTCGACGAGCTGGCCCTTCTGGAGAACTTCGCTCGGGTGGTTGATCTTGCGCGTCCAGGACATGTCCGAGACGTGGATCATGCCGTCGATGCCCTCTTCGAGCTCGATGAACGCGCCGTAGGTCGTGAAGTTGCGGACCTTGCCGCTCACGCGGCTGCCGACCGGATAGCGGTCCTGCACCGTGTCCCAGGGGTTCGCCTGGGTCTGGCGGATGCCGAGCGCGATCTTCTGGTTCTCGGAGTCGACCGAAAGGACGACCACCTGGACTTCGTCGCCGATGTTGAGCATGTCGCTCGCACGCGCAACGCGCTTCGTCCAGCTGAACTCGCTGATGTGGACGAGACCCTCGATCCCGGGAGCGATCTCGATGAACGCGCCGTACGCGGCGAGGTTGACGACCTTGCCGGTGACGCGGCTGCCCACGGGGAACTGCTCGGCGATCGAGCTCCAGGGGTTCGGCGTCGTCTGCTTGAGGCCGAGCGAAACGCGCTCGCGCTCGCGGTCGACGTCGAGAACCATGACGCTGACTTCCTGGCCGACCTTGAGCATCTCGCTCGGGTGCTTGATGCGGCCCCAGCTCATGTCGGTGATGTGGAGGAGGCCGTCGAGGCCGTCGAGGTCGATGAACGCGCCGAATTCCGTGATGTTCTTCACGTGGCCGACGCGGATCTCGCCCTTCGCCAGGGTCTCGAGGAGGTCCTTCTTCTTCGCGGCCATCGTGCCTTCGATGAGCTCGCGGCGGGAAATGATGATGTTGTGGCGCTCGTTCGAGATCTTGATGACCTTGAAGTCGAACTCGCGGCCGATGTACGGCGTGAGGTCGCGCGCGGGCGAAACGTCCACCTGGCTGCCGGGCAGGAACGCCTCGACGCCATCCATGTCGACGATCAGGCCGCCGCGCACCTGCGTGCGGATCGTGCCCTTGAATACGCTGCCTTCGACATACGTCTCGAGGACCTTGTCCCAGCGGATCTTCTCGTCAGCCGCCTTCTTGGACAGCGAGACCATGCCGGTCTTGTCGTTCTCGAGCTCGCGGAGCATCACGTCGAACTCATAGCCCGGAACCACGACGGACGCGTCGGGAAACTCGGAAAGCTGGACGATGCCTTCGCTCTTGTAGCCGATGTCGGTGAATACGTCGTCTCCCTTGACGGCGGAGACTTTGCCCTTGATGATCGAACCAGGGACGAACTTCGCCCCGCGGCTCGTGCCGACGCCTGCGAGAAGCTCGGCCATTGCCTGAGACTTCGCACCCGGCGCGGTGGGTTTGCGGATTGCCATTTTGTGTTCTTTTTGTTGGTTTGTTGCGATCGCGGTTTTCTGCCGCGCTTCCCCCGTAATTGGGCGGAAGAATGCATATAATACCAAAAACGGGGCGGTTGCGCAATACGCCGCCGCCATGTTTTTTTCAGCGGACGCCGCGTCCTGTAGGCAGGACGACGGAACGCTCGGTGATGACGCAGGGCGAGTCGTACACCGGTATGTCGATGTAGCGGGTGAATTCGCCGCTCTGGACTACGTTCTCCTCAGGAATCTCGTACACCGCGCCGGTGAAGAGGTCAACCCAGACAGGGTTCGAAAGCGGCGGCCCGGCAACCTTGAATACCGCAGGACGCGTCTCGAACGAGTCCCCGGGACGCACCGGGTCGGCAATCCAGCTTCCAGCGCCGGGCACGCTCTCAGTCGCGGACTCCTTCCTCCTGCGCGACATGTTCGCGTATGTCCAGAACGCGTAGAGACGCCTTCCGTCCGCCTTCTGATACTCGTAGGTGACGATTGTCTCGTCCGTTGTGCCGAACTTCGAGTCGCGCACACGCGCCAGAGTGCAGTCGAAAACGGTCGCGACGTTCTGCACTGCGTAGTACGCCCGCTTCACCGCTATGACCTTCTTGCCCTCGTCGGCGCGCAGGAGCCCCTTCAGGTTGATCTCGCGCCCCTTGTGGTTGAAGTCGCAGATCGTGAACACGCTCGACTCCACGTCGTGCCCGAGGTCCCCGAGCATGCGGCGCATGTCCCACTTCGCCTGGCTGTATTCGCTCCACGGCACCCCGGAGAGCGCGAAGCGCGTCGCCATTTCGCTGGGGCAGCCGTTCTCGCCCTGGCGCATCTTCGCAGCGGGGTTGTACTTCGCGAGCACCGCCTTCTGCTTCTCCACGGAATCGTACGACGACTCGGGCGCAGCGGCGTAGCCGTGGTATATGAACCAGTCGAAGAGCTTCACGTCCTCGCCCATGGCGGCAAGGCACTTATCGAGGAACTCCGCGGAGTTCTGCGCCAGGGAAAGCCCCGCAAGGCGCGCGTCTGGGATGTTGCGCCTTATCGTCTTGGCGGTCCTCACGTTGAACGCGGCAATCGCCTCGGGCGTCTTCTTCGGCTCGCCGATGTCGGGCTCGTTCCACATCGCCCAGTCGCGGACCTTCCCGCTGTAGCGCTTCGAAATGGCGTCCACCCACGCGTCCCACGCCTCAAGCGCCTCCGCGGACGTCGGGAAGCCGCCGGCGAGATCCCATCCGCCGCCGCCTTCGTACACGGGATTGCCGTAGTCCGTCTCAAGCAGCACGTTCAGCCCCTCCGCCACGGCGTAGTCCACGATGGAGTCGAGCCAGGCGAAGTCGTACCGCCCCTTCTCCCTCTCGCACTTCGCCCACCCGGCCTGCAGGCGGATCGTCTTTATGCCGAGCGGCGCCACGAACCTCTTGTACTCGTCGAAGTCAGCGAAGTCCCGGTCGAGCGTCTCGCAGCCGAGCGTCCAGTTCGAAGCCTCTATCTCCCCCGCCGCGCGCGGCCTGATCGTGCCTACGCGCCTGAGCGCGACCTTGAGCGGCGTCCTGACGCGGCCCGCCGACTTGTCCAGCTTCACCTCGGCGGATGCGCACAGCGCACACGCTGCCGCAAATGCGGAAATCGCCAGTTGCTTCACCTGTCTTCCTCCTTTTCGACGTGCAGCACTATCTTGGACTTGCCGGCGTCCACGGAATTGTGCGCGACCTTCGGCTCCTTCACGTAGTTCTGGTTCCCCTTCACGTTGCCGTGCGGTGCGAACTGCGAGCTCGCGCTCGAGACGTCAACGCGAAGCCTGTCGCCCTTCTCGAGCCTGAACGCAATCGTGTAGAACTCGAAGCGCAGGACCTTCTCCGTACCGGGCGTGTAGCCAGAGCCGTCGGCGCACAGCGTGGTGATGTCGTCGCGCAGCGAATACCAGCGGCCGTCTCCCTTGTCGACGCTCAGGCGCACGAAGAACGCGCTGTCCTCGCAGTCGCTCCTGACGGCGAGCGAAGCCTCCATGTGCCCGCGGACGTCGAGGTTCTCCTCGGCCGCAGGAAGCACGAACGAGACAACGTCGTCGCGGAAGCCGGGCTCCGGCTGTGCCCTCATGCCGCCGAAGCTCATTCCGCCCGAGCCGGGGAAATCTGGAAGCGGGCGCTTCGGGTCGTAGGTCCATTTCCGCTCGCCGCCGCCGAGCGCGAGCTCCACGCGGCGCGGCCCTTCCCTCAGCGCCTCCTCGCCAAGCCAGCGGTCCTCCCAGAGGGAGTAGAACCGGACCTTGCCGGGCGGCGCGAAGTCGCAGGGCTTCCCCGTGCGGCAGTAGTCGAACCAGTCGATCATCTTCATGGGGTTCGACATGCGCGCGCCGTTCGGGAACGCGCCGCGCGTGCCCTTGAGGTCGTCCGCGAGCCGCCCGTCGTGGTCGTATGCGTCGACGATGAACGAGCAGTTCGCAAGCCTCTCGCGCGGCGTCTCGCGCCACATGTCGCACATGCCCTCGCAGAACATGTCGTACGCGCCGGTAATGAGGAGGATCGGCATCTTCGAATCCAGGAAACCGCGCCGGTACGAGGCGCCGCTACCCGGCTCGCCCGACTTCCAGAACGGATCGTCGCCGCCCGGGTGCGCCATCACGTTGTTGAACGTCGGTTCGTCCACGCCGAAGTAGCGCCGCGCCCAGTCGGCGAGCGGGAAGTCGGTGAGCTTCACGGACTCGTCGCGCTTGAGCGTCTTGTCCCTGCGCCGGTACACGAGCTTCGACCATGCGCCGAAGAGCCCTATCTTGAAAACCCCGTTGCGGTAGTCGATGCCGTAGCGGTCGACGTCCATGACCGGCAGGATTGCGCCCTTCACGTCCGGCGGGTTCGTGTCGAGGTACGCCCAGTGCACCGACGAATGATAGCTCCCGCCGACGAGGAATATCTCTCCGTTGTACCACGGCTGCTTCCTTATCCAGTCGAGAAGCGCAAGGCCGTCCTCGCGCTCCGACTCGAACGGGATGAAGTCGCCCTCGCTCCTTCCGCATCCGCGGCAGTGCTGGAGAAGGCTCAGGTAGCCGCGCATGCGCGCGCCGATCGCCATCTTCCTGACCAGCGACTTGTCCGCGCCGCCCAGCTCCTCCACGTACGGCGTCCGCACGACGATCACGGGAAGCTTCTCCCCCTTGCGCGGAAGCGACCCGCAGGTATAGAGCCTCGTGCCGTCGCGCATTGGCACCATCTCCTCGTAGACGTCCGGTATCGCCGCCACGATCATGCACGCCGCCACGGCGGTAAGCGCCACAACCAGCAGCGCCGCGACCGCAAGCGCCTTCTTAAGCCTTCCCTTGCCTGTTTTCATGGCCGGGATTATACCAAAATCACAGCGACTGTGATATGCAAAAGGCATCCCGGCCGTATGTCGACCGGGTGCCGGACTGGGTCGCAATGTAAAATCTTTTACCGCAGGACGAAGATAAGCCCTGAATCCACCGCCAGGTAGAGGTCCTTGCCGCCGCCGTTCGCGCTGGCGACGAAGAACTTGCCCTTGCGCCCGCCGACGATCGTCGCCGTCCAGGTTGAAAGGTTCGCAGTATCCGCGAACGACGCGGCGTGGGCGATCAGGTACCTGCCGGAACGGGCCGTGGTGCTGACCGTGACGTTGGTCCCGACCGCAAAGGGGAAGTCAACGGACACTAGCGGCGCCGAACCATCGCCTATGTCGAGCGTAGCGCCGTCCGCAAAACCGAGCGCGCCCTCGCCGGCAAGGGAACCGGAGAACCCGGACGTCGTGACGACGTTTAGGCGGCCCTGCGACGCGACTTCGACTGTGCCGGCTCCGTAGAGCCCTCCGATGGACTCCACCGACGAAACCGAAAACGTGGCACCCTGCGCTACCGTCACGTCCGGCGCACCGCGGAGAACTCCGGCAGACGCCCCTGCGTCAGTCGCCGCATTGCCCTTTGACGCCTCCAGCCGGTCGGCGATTGTGCGGACCTGTTCGTCCGAAAGCGCGGAATTGAATATCTGCACGTCGTCGACGAGTCCGTTGAAGGCCTTGTTGCCCGTGATGGACGCTCCGATCGCGAAGTCCTGAGCCGAGATGTTGTAGTTCGGCGCGACTGCCTTGGCGAATACGCCGTCCACATAGAGCCTGGCGCTGTTTGATCTGTGCACCACGGCCAGCGTATACCAGCGCGTGCGGTCGTTGCCGTACGCCGTGCGGTACGAGCCGTCGGCCGAAACACCGGAGTTCCTGATGACGAATCTGGCAGATTCGCTGTTCCCGTTGAAAGGACCGATGCGGAAAAGCTCACCTGCACTGAATCCTCCTGCGCGGCCCCATCCAACGGCAGAGAGGGCGCCGTCGTTGATCTGAGCCGTGTCGGGACGGTAGCGGAGGACTACCGTGAAGGCGCTGTTGCCCGCGGGGATCACGCCAGTCGGAAACGTGTCGAGCCTGAGGAACCCGTTGCCGGTCTTCGTGCTGAACTTCGCCGCCTTGCCGCAGATGGCGTCGCCAGCCACGAACTCGACGTTGAACGTATTGTTGCTGCTGGCCTGCGAGAGCGTCAGCGCCTCGTTTCCGCTCGCCTCCGCAAGCGGATTCTCGCCGTCGAAAGTCCAGCGCGCGACGGGAGCGGGCATGTTCGCCGAGGCGAGCGGACGGCTCAGCGTGAGCGACCCCTCGCCGACAACCACGTTCGTGACGCCCCTCGTGGCGCCGGAAAGCGTTAGCGCGTAGCCCGAGCCAGCCTTGACGAGCGTCGATCCATTGCCGTAGATCGTTCCGGAGAACGTCGTGGCCGTCTCGCCGGCGTCCGTGCCGACAGTAAGCCTGGAGCCATCCTTCGTCATTTCGACGCCGCCTGCGAGCGCCGTTCCGGAAATGGTCTTCAGCGAGGCTCCGGGGGTCGCAACGGACAGCACGCCGCTCGAGTTCGCGGTTAGGGACTTGAGGGTAGCCGTGTCCTTGAACGAGCCGATCCCGTTTTCCTTGACTGCCGCCACCTCGTCCGACGAAAGCGGGCGCGCGGCGAGCAGGAAATCGTCCAGCAGGCCGCTGTAGCTGTTTCCGGTGCCCCAGGGCGATCCGTCGATGTTGCCGACGTAGAGGGCCTGCTTCGACGGATCGTATGTTTCGCCGAATTCCGCCGTCTTCACGAGAGCGCCGTCGTAGTAGTAGAAGAATTTGTTCTGCACGGCGTTAAACGCCACTGCGACATGGTGCCATTCCCCGTCGCGCAGGTTGGAGACGGGGAAATAGCAGGCATCGGAGCCGGATGAATTGATGTTGAAGAAGAGGCCCCCTGAGTTCCGTCGTGCAGGCGCAGCGCGGCGCATTTGCCGTTGGCCAACGCACCCCACCACAGAATCTTGGCCCTTGCCGCGGCGCTTGAGTCGGGCTTCATCCAGAAAGCGAAGGTGAAGCCGTTCTTCGGGTCGAATCCGCTAGGCCAGTCGCCCGCGCCCTGCGCCTTGAAGCCGGAGTTCCCGTCCAGGGAGAGGACGTTTCCGCGGGCGGCATCCGCGACCACGGACGGCGTGCCGATGGTCGTCATGCGTCCGCCCTGTCCGCGCGCATCCTTCTTCGGATTGGACGCGTCGTCGAAAGTCCAGCTGATGATGGGAGTGTCGTTGTCGGGAACAAGCACGTCTGCGCGGTCGAGCTCTATGTCGTATTTCGGGGACTCCTCGGCTATGCGCGCGACGCGCTCGTTGCCATAGGCAAGCGTTCCCGCGTCCAGAACCTCGGGGATGGTGTTTGTGGCGTTGAAGCTGTCTGACTCGTCGCCGACTCGGAGTCTTTTGCCGTTCAGCTTGATGCCGCCGAGACCCGTCGTCCTGAGGTGCGAATACAGCCCGTTCTCGAGGTGGTTTTCAAAGACTGGCGGATTGGCGCTGTCGGTTCCTGCCATCCTCACGACAAACCGCGGGTCCTTGCTTGTCGACAGCACAACCGCACGGCCATCGTAGACGACGAGCGGACGCGGAGAGTTGGGACTTCTGAAGACATAGTCGACGGCGAGCGTGCCAGCACCGTACTTAGGCAGGTTCTGCGTCGTCGAGCCGTTGAACGGAGATACGTTCAGCGTGCAGGTTATGCCAGCGCCGACTGTTATCGACGCGCCGGCCGTGAAATCAAGCAACGCGGCATCCTCGGAGGATACGATCTTGAACTCGACCGGGGCGGATGCCGACGTCGTGACGACGAGATTGGAGAGCACGACGCCCGTTGTGCTGGTGTTGCCGGTCTTGTAGTCCTGAGTGACGACCAGCCCCTCCGCGGGAACGTCGAAGTGGCAGCTCGGCTTCATGCCCCGCACCGGCACCTCAGTTGCGGCGACAGTTCCTGCTGCGTCCATAGCCCAGTTGGCCACGTTCGACCATTTGCCGTCGCCGCCGTTGCCGGTCCAGTAGAAGTCGGCGGCATTCGCCGCAGCAGTCGATGCAATCGCAATGACTGCGACGCACCATCCCGCAACTGCACTGATTTTCATGTTTTCGCCTCCAGGTGTTGTTGTTTTTTGTATGGTTTAAAATCCAACTTGTCAATAGCCTCTGATGTCCACAGCGAGGCGGTAGAACATCCGGTCCTCGCCATCCGCCTTCGGGATCTCCGCCTTTTCTCCGGCCGCAAAGGCTCCGACGACCATCTGCTCGTCGATGTCTGCAAGGTCGCTGAACCTGCACACCCTGTACGTGACTGTCGCGCCCGATTCCGTGTTGACCGCTATGCCGACGAGCCTGAGCTCGACCGTCTCCCCGTTGACCGCAATCGCGGCCCTGGGCCTTGCCGTGGCGTCGGCAGGGTTCAGCCCGAGTGCGTAGCTCTTCCAGAGCGGGATTCCGTTCGCCCCATTCGCCGCTAGTGCCGACGCAATCTGCGCCGGCGTCCTGCCCTCCGTGGCAACGCCAAGCTGAGCCGCCTGCGCGAGCGTGATGTTGACCTTTCCCTCGCCAGGTATCGCCGAGTAGCCGCTCGAAACGACGGCCCTGCCGCTTCCGTCGGGCGAAACTCCCGCGAGGGCATGACCGGCGCAGTCCAGGGCTATCGTCCCGACCGGCGCGCCCTGCGGCCAAGTCGCGTTCGTGAGGAGCGCAAGCGAATTGGTCGACGCCGCGATGGCGTCAGCAAGCGACGCATACCCAACGTCATCGGCCTGCGCCACGTCCGCGTTTGCGAGAGCGCCGCCGATGGAGCCGACAAGCCCGCTTCCGTCGAGCGCAACGCCGGCGAGCGAGGTCCTGGACGCTGCGTGCCAGGTGTTGCCGAGCGCGTCTGAGAGCACCGCGAAGCTCGCGCCTCCGTCGTTGCTCACCGAGCAGCGGACCTTCGGCGTGGCGTTCCTGAAGTCGGCCTCCATGCGCAGCACGTACGGCGTGTCGAGCTCAGGTGCGGGACCGCCGAAGAGGGCCGCCCATCCGTCGTCGGTCCCTACCATCCAAACCGCCGCGCCGTCGCTCTCAGCGGCGGTCATTGCGCCGATGCACGCGCCGATTCTGCCGTCTGGCAGGTCGTCAGCTTTGTCAAAGAAGCCGTACTGCACCGATGCGTCCACGCATACAAGCCTTTCCGCCGTTGCGGCGGAGGCATCCTGCGAAAGCGCGAAGTCCGCTGCGCACCCCACCACGTAGTGCTCGGCGTTCGTGCCGGACGGCGCCGCGATCCACACCCCGTTCCGCTCGGTCGAGCCGCCGAAGCCGTCGGGCGCTGCCGAGAAGAGGGAGCCTTTGGCGTCCCATCCGCCGGCGAGGAACCCGCCAGCCGCGACCATTCCGCCGTTCGAAGAGACAACGTAGCTGTAGGGCGTTCCGGGAACAGTCGCGATGTCGAACACCGCCTGTCCATTTGCGTCGACCGTAGCCGTTGCGGACACAGCCGAACCGTCGGGCGCAGTCGCAGTAAGCGTCAGACTGGAGCCGTCCGCAACGTTCGACACCGTGACAACGCGGTTCGTGTAGTCGAATCCCGGCGCATCTGAGGCCGACACCTGGGGCGGCTCAACCTCAACCTCCTTTGAGATTGTGAACTCCTGGTTCGGCTGCGGCGGCACGGAGCTTTCGCTGTGGTCGGAACCCTGTACGAGCTTCGCCGACGCCGCGCATTTCATGTTGTAGTAGCTGAGCAGCACGCCGCGCGGCGGACACGTGTAGTCGCCCATTCCGATGCGCGTGATTTCGGCCACGCAGGTGCGCGGGACGCGCTTCGCGTGCAGGGCCGCGTCGAAATAGTATGCGCCAGCCACGTTGGGCATGCCCCATGTGTTGGAGAGGAGAGGACCCGTCGTGTTTAGGTAGTTGCCGATGTCGCATCCCCAGGTGATGTAGGGCCTGATCTTGGAAATGCCGTCGACAAGGCTGCCCGCCCACATCGTCTGGAGACCGCCCTGGCTTCCGCCCTCGGCGATTAAGTCTGCGCCGTTCCACTCGGGCCTAGACTTGAGGTAGTCGAACGCGCGCACGACCCTGAGCGCCATGTAGTAGAAGTATGCGTTCGTGGGGTTGTCGTAGTCCTGCGGGGCGAGTCCGTGCGAATACGGCCTGCTGGAGCCGGGGAACACCGGATGGTAGGGACCGTTGACTTCAGTGGTGAAGTCCGTGTAGTACTGCGCGTCCCGTCCGACCATGTCATAACCGTGCGCATTGACGTGGAAGAGCATCGTATCCGTCCCGGGCTTGTCGGTCGGGAGCGACGGCTGGGCGATGGCCACGCTGTATCCGTCGAAGGCTGCCTTGGCCTTGAGGGTGCCAGGATGCGCGTTCTTCGGGATCGTGAGCCAGCCTGTCACAGGATGCGGTCCAAAACACGGAATCTTTGCCGCATAGTAGCGATAGGTGTTTGTCACAGAAGACTTGGGGAACACCTCGACCAGCTCCGCGCCGTCCAGCGGCACGGCGGCAAGCTTCGCCTTCGCATCGCGCCAGAACCGCTGGAAGTCGGCAGGCTCGGCGGTGGTGAGCCTCATCTTCTCAGTCGCGACGCCAGCGCCGCCGGTGAACGCGATGTTGGCCGTCTTCCCGCTGGCGTCCGTATACGCATACTTCTTCTTGTCTGATCCGGCGAGGTACGCCTGGATGTGCACAAAGCCGTTGGTGGCGAGGCTGGTAGTGATCGAGAACCCCTGGGTTGCGGAGATCGTGTTGGTGCCCTTCACGCTGATGCCGTCGTCCGCCGTGCGCTCCCAGACAACGTAGGCCGGGGTCAGCTCCGCAGGCAGCGCACATTCGCCCACGCCGTCGAGCCGGAAGTCGAAGCGGATCGTCTCGCCCTCGACGTAGTCGATCGGGTTCGCCTTGTCCGTAGCGGCCTTGAGCTTGATGTCCGCCGGATCGGCCACGGACGGAGCCGCGCCCTGGAGTTCGTCGTAGTAGCCGTCGAAGCCCATTCCGCGCATGAACGGCAGCCGCGGGGCCTTCGCGACTTCGGTGTGCGCGGCGAGCGACTGCGCGGCGCAGAGCGCGAGCGCAACGGCGAAAAACTTCTTCATGGCTGTCTTGTTCATTTGCGGAAAAAATCCTGGGGCTCGTGTCGGTGGGGAGTATACAACAGGCTGAGAAAACCAGGCAACCCTCCAAACGGAGGGTCGGCAGAAGCACGGAGGCTCTTGCGCACGAGCGGCAAATATGAGAAACTATTAGATGTGAAAACCGTACTTCATCTTGCCGCGCTAGCCGTGGCACTTGCTGCAGCAGGTGGAACCAACGAGCAGGTCGAGTGCACCGGGCAGGTCGCACAGGTAAGGACCAGGCAGTCCGTGAAGCTTTCGGTTCTTGTGCCGGAAGGAGGCGACGGCCATTACAGGCCGGTGTCCTTCTGGATCGAAAAGCCGGAAGCGCATCCAAAGGTCAGAAGCGGGGACGTCGTAAGGCTCCGGGCGGCGAAGGAGAAACCTCGCGACGAAATCGGGGCCGACATCCTTACCCGACTGGCAAACGTCGTATACAGCGTCGAGATTCTGGGACACGAGCCATTCCCACCCGGGGCGGAGGCCACAGGCGGCGAAATCGTCTCCGGCAGGCGCCACCACGAGTTCGTCAGGGTCAGGGGCATCGTTTCGTCCGTGATCCAGGACGAGTCGAACCCAGCCGTGAACTGGTTCGTGCTGCGAACGCCGTCAGGCGACGTCCGCGTTTCGACATCATCCTCAGAGCACCCCCTCGACCGGCTGCTCGCCATGACCGACGCAGAGGTCGAGGTGCATGCCATTGTCGCGGCAAAAACACGCCGCATGACATTCTCGGAAGACTTCCTGCTGGCCGGCGAAAACAGCATAAGGACGATAACTCCACCGCCTGCGGTCGCGCCGGTTTTCGACGACCCTCCTCGCGATACGGAGACCTTCACCTGGCGCGAGCGGCGGGGCGACTTCAGGCACAAGGTCAGGATCAGGGGCCTAGTCGTGGCCGAATGCGAGCAGGCCGTATACATCAACACCTCGCACGACGAAATAGCGAAGGTCATCCCGCAGACGGACGCCAAGCGTCCACAGCCCGGCACTGTGGTCTGGGCGTCAGGTTTCGTATCGTACGACTGCGCCGGCCCCAGGATGCACGACGCCGTATTCTCGACCGCACCTGACGCACCTGAGGTGGCGATGCCGAAGCCGTGGATGTCCGACCTCGACACGATCCGCGGCAGGGCGCGCCACCTGAACGGATTCACGAGGCTTGTCGTATCGGTAACGGGCAAGGTCGCGGTCGCGCCGAAGATCGTACTCTCGGGGGATTTCCTCTGGATAGAGGACCGCGGACGGTTCGTCGCAGTCGACATGTCGTCTAGCTCAATCGACACGCGCGGCCTCATCGGCGCGACAGTCCGCGTTACGGGCGTGTGCGAATCGGTGTTCGAAAGCGACCCAGCGGTGACGACGTTCCCGAGGTTCATGGGGGTGACGATCGTCCCTCTTCCGCAGGGCGGGCTCACGGTGCTGGCAAAGCCAGTGCTGACAGTCAAGGTCCTGACGACAATCGTGATACACCTTCTCCTCGTGATTGGCCTCGTCTCGCTTGCATGGGTCGTGCTGAAGTCCAGATACGACCGCCGCGGACGCCAGCTCTTCGACGAGCGCGTGGCGCACGTCCGCGCGCAGACCAAGACGGAGGAGCGCACACACCTCGCCACGGAGCTTCACGACGCCGTGTCGCAGTCCCTCACCGGAATCGCGCTGCAGATCGACTCCGCCAACATAGTGAACCGCGGCGACAACCCGGCGCTCACGAAATGCCTCGCGACGGCGAGGCAGATGCTCGCCCTTTGCAGGCGCGAGCTGCGGGACTGCCTCTGGGACCTCAGGAGCAGGACCTTCGACGAGAAGGACATGACGGAGGCCGTAAGCCGCGCGATCGCGCCGCATTCTGGCGACATCAAGGCGACCGTGAGGTTCAATGTCCAGCGCAGCCTTCTCTCGGAATCAAAGGTCCACTGCATACTGAGCATCGCAAGAGAACTCGTCGTCAACTCCGTGCGGCACGGAAAGGCCACGAAGATATGGATAGCCGGCGAATGCAGCGACGGCCGCATCTCGTTCTCGGTGCGCGACAACGGATGCGGGTTCGACGTCTCTGCAGCTCCCGGGCCTGACGACGGCCACTTCGGGCTCAGGGGCGTCTGCGAGCGCGTCCGCGCCGCCAAGGGGACGATAAAGATCGAGAGCGCTCCGGGCTCGGGCACAAAGACAACGATAACCCTTCCGGAGGGGGAGTGAAGTCATGAAAGGGAAAAACATACGTGTTCTGCTGGCCGACGACCACACGGTCGTGAGGATGGGCATAGCGACGGTCCTCAACTATTCGGACGGCTTCGAGGTAGCGGGCGAAGCAGACAACGGGCTCGAAGCCGTGAGGCTCGCGCGGGAGCTCAAGCCCGACGTCGTGCTGATGGACCTGCAGATGCCGGAGCTAAGCGGTGCCGAGGCGACCGCGCAGATTCGCGCGGAGAACCCCGAGGTGAAGATACTCGTCCTCACTTCGTTCGCGACATCGGTGGAGCTCAAGCGGGCAATGGACGCAGGAGCATCCGGCGCGCTGGAGAAGAACTCGTCGTGTCCGCAGATAATAGACGCCATCCGCTGCGTCGCCGAGGGAGGGAATGTCGTAAGCGACGAAATACGCCACTCGCTCGAAAGCTTCTCGTTCATGGCGGAAATGACCCCCCGCAAGCTGGAGATACTCAATCTCGTGGCCAAGGGCTTCTCCAACAAGGAAATCGCCCAGATAATCGGCGTCTCGCCCGTGACCGTGAAAGACCACGTGATGAAGATTTTCCAGAGCCTCGGGGCAAGCACGCGCGCGGAGGCCGTGTCAGCCGCCATCAACCTCGGCTTGATTACGGGATAGCGGCTACTGCGCAATCCCGATTGTGTGCTTGTAGAACATCTGGGCCGAACGACCGGTCAGCGGTTCCCCTTCAAGACGAGCCCCTTCACGTTGTCTGCGACTTCGACGCACGGCGCGGGCGCGCCATCGGGACGCTCGAAGACGTTGCCCTCGAAGACAACGTCCGTCACGCGCTCGACGCGGGCGAAGCCGGAGTTCGCCCTGCAGCGGTCGCGTTTCCCCGTGAGGACAATGCGGTTGTTCCTGAACGTGAGCCCAGTGCCGAAGCGCAGGTCTGCGAAATAGCCAAGCGAGTCGACGAACTCGCAGCCTTCCACAAGGATGTCGGAGATGAAGCGGCGGTTCAGGCGCTCCGGCTTCACCTGCTCCGGACAGCCCAGCCACGTCACGAAGTCCGCGCCAAGCGAATAGTAGGACCCGACTAGCTCCCTCACGCAGTTCCCCTCAAAACGGCAGTTCCTCACAACTACGTTTGTGGTGCCCATTCCCTCGGCCCACCACTTGAGCGTGTAGTCGGCGATGCAGCGCAAGGCGTCGCCGTTCGTCCGGCGGAACACGCAATCCTCAATCGTCGCGTTCGACGCGTTGACGAGCGTGCGCATCTCCATGTCCTCGAACGTGCAGTTGCGGATGATCACGCCGTCAGATGACGCAGTGCGGTCGAAGAGGAGGAAATACCCTTCTTCGGGGTTGGATGCAGGAAGATCGCGGTCGACCAGAATCGTCTCGCCTTCCGTCCCGACGCACTTCCCCTTCCACCCCGTCGTGTTGTAGCCGGGGTCAAGAAGCTCGACCGTATTCCCCTCGCCAGGACGGAAATACCGCGCGCCGCGCTCCAGAACGACCTGCAGCGTCCGCGGCGCGATTCGCTTCGCCACGGTAAAGCGGTCGTGGACGTTGATGGCATCGTCCTGCTCGAGTTTCACGGTAAGGTTGTCGATGACCGCGTTGCCGTGCGAACGGACGAAGTGGATGGTGTCAGCCGAAGACGAAATCGGATGCCGCCAGTCGCGCGGCGCTACGGTGACGTTCTTGATGCGCCAGTTCTTCTGCTTCCCGCCGACGTAGACGGCATGGCCAAAGCACGCCGGGATCTCTACGTCGTGCAGCTCGAAGTCCTCGTTCGAAACGAGCGTGAAGCCGCCCTTCCCGTAGTAGGCGTGTGCGATGCGGTACGTCTCGCCGACCTTGTGCTGCCGGACTGAGCCCCTGTTGAGCTTCGGCGAAAACTCGCGCTTGTTCGGTCCCGTCCAGCGAACGAGTCCGGGGTCCTCGACGAACGGGTAGACCCTGACGCGCGTCGGGGAGAGCCAACGCGTCTTGCAGCCCATCTCGCCCTCGTACGTGCCGTGCCAGATGTTGGGACCGCGGTCGAACCGGCGAAAATCCTCAGTCATCGGCTGTGTGCGCTGCACGGGAAACGCCTTGCCGTAGTAGGGATGCCGCTCGCCGCATCCGACGAGGTCGTAGTCGATATAGGACTCATTGTCGGCATCATCCACATGCGTCGCCGCGACCTTCGCGCACGTGGCCAGCGGCATCGTATGCCAGTCCCAGTCGCAGGTCATGTTGCCGACCTTCACGCGGCGGCAGTTGCGGATCACGAAGTTCGCGCCTGACCCGTCATGGTCCCAGGAAGGCTCGATCGGATAGGATGGCGCACGGCGGAAGACAAGCTCCGCGCCGCATCCGTCAAGTTCGAAGTCTTCAAGTCCGTCAATCGCGATGGGGTCGCCGAAGCATCTGTATACGCCTGGCGCGAGCAGGACCTTCGCCGCGCCGACGCGCTTGGCCTCGCGCACGGCGGCGGCAATCGCCGCGCCGTTGTCGTCGTTCGTCACCGCAAAGCCGTAGTTCTCCGCCTTTACGACAGCTCCGCCGCGCGGCCTCGGCGCGGCAACCTCTATAACGCCCGCGCCGACGGGATCGTGGCGGGGAGAACTGACTCCGACGTCCTTCTCGAACGGCAGCGCGACAAGCTGCGCGGCAGCAAGCGCCGCGTTAAATGTTGCCAGTGCTGGCAGTATTGCCAATGCCAATTTCCAATCTCCTTGTTTTCATCTTCCTTCGCGAATGTCGGCGACGCGCAGTCTCCCGTTCCCCGTTCCCCGTTCCCCGTTCCCCGGAATGAAGCGGACAAGATGCGTCGCATGTCCATAGACGCGCGTCCTATAGACGCCCTTCGCCGTCCCCTCGTCCTTCTGGCGCCAGCAGTCGCGGACTTTCCACTCGCCTTCCATGCCCGCCGCCGCCATGTCAAAGGCGATTTCGCGTTCGTCCAGTCCATAGTTCAAAAGACCGACCGCAATGGAGCCGTCCGCGAGCGGACGCGCCCAGA
>CAMORM010000005.1 GCA_946623785.1 uncultured Verrucomicrobiota bacterium | reverse complement strand
CGGCCGTGGCGCACCTCAGCTGCTCCTCGGTTATGTAGCCAAGCTCGAGCATCCGCCCGAGCACGTACTCGCGGCGCTTCAGGGCGTCGTCGAGATGGCGGTCGGGACGGAACCTCGTGGGGCGCTGCACGATTCCCGCGAGCAGCGCGGCCTCGCCTATCGAGAGGTCGTGCGCCCCCTTCCCGAACCAGCCGTTCGACGCCGCTTCGATTCCGATCAGGTTCGACCCGAACGGCGCGCGGTTCAGGTACTGCGTGACGATCCAGAGCTTGTCGTGGTCGCGCTCGAGCTTCAGCGCCTTGAACGCCTCGAGGTACTTCCACCAGTAGCTCTTCGGATGAGGCGAGATGAGGCGCACAGCCTGCATGGTTATCGTGGACGCGCCGGAAATGCGCCGCCCGCCGAACACGTTTAGCCTCAACGCGCGCGCAACGCTCCACGGGTTGACGCCGGGATGATGCCAGTAGAGGCGGTCCTCCGAAGCGACAAGCGCCTTCACGATCCAGTCGTCCTCACGCGCCGAGTAGTATGGACGGCAGTCAGTGTCGTCCTTGCCGAGAGACACGCGCAGCACCTTGCCGCCGGCGTCCCTCAGCACGACGCCTCCCGGATACTCCCCGGCGGTCGATTCGTCCACGGGATCGATGAACATCCACGACACGGCAAACGCGACGGCGCAAATCGCGAGCGCCCACGCGGCGACTTTCGCAAGCCGCCGCGCGTAACGACTGATGACCCCCACGGAAATCATTTCACGATGGCAATCCTTGCGGACGCGCTGCGCGCGTTGACTTCAGGAATGTACATAGCCTCAGCCGTGGCTCCCGGGAAGGCGAACTCGCCGGAAGTGACAACCGAAACCGGAACGAGGAACTCGAGCGTCTCGCCGGCCTTCGCATCGTAGGGCCGGGTGAAGATCACCACGCGGTCGTCCCGCGCCTCGCGCCTCAACTCGTACTCCCTGCTCGCCTGCGTGAAGTTGCTCGCGTCGGCGGGCTCGAAGCACGCCGGGAGAGGCATGTCTATCACGTAGTCCGCCATGGACCGCGCGCCGGCGACCGTCAACTTTACCGCAATGAGCGCGTTGTCCCCGCGCTTGAGCGTGGAGGGATCGACCGGTTCCTGCTTTCCGACGAGGCGGCGAGTCTCAAGCGCTATGGTCATGCCGTTCGAATAGGCAGACGCGTTCGACTGGTCGGGGAGGCGCCTCGTCTCGAATGCGAGATAGACGGGGCCAGTTCCCCTGTTCGCAACCTTCACCGTCTCGCCGCCCTTCACGGACTTCCGCTTGCCGTCCTCGAGCTTCAGTTCCTTGCCGCCGCAAAGAAGAACCGCCTCGGGCTTGCCGCCGCCGATTCCAGTGATGCGGTAGTACGTGCCTAGCGCCATGAGGGAGCGCGCGTTCTCGCCAGTCGTGAGCCAGTGTCCGCGCTTGGGATCCCGCTTGCGCAGAAGCGCCGCGACAAACCCAGGCAGGCGCGGATCGGACGAATCAAGCTCGCACAGCGCCATGATCGCCTCGGAAAGCTGCGTTGCGCCGCCGGCGGGCTTTACGTCCGCAAGGAGCTTTGCCGCAGCGACACGGTCTCCAGCAAGCACGAACGCGCGTGCAAGCCGACATCTCGCGGTGTCGGCCATCTTGTCGCGCGAATCAAGCCAGTCGTACATCGTAGCCTTGTCGGGCGTGCCGCAGACGGCAAGGACAAGAGCAGATCCAATGCTGTTGGCACGAGCAGGGCCATCGTGAACCCAGTCGCGGCAGAACCTCTTCACGGATTCGAGCGCGTCCCTAGGCACTTCGAATCCGGCCTTAGCGGCTTCCGCCAGGAACAGCGATGCGTATACCGGAACGTCGTCGTTCCATGCCTCCACGTTCGAATCCGGCCACATGGCGAAACCGTCGTAGCGGATCATCGAAACAACCCTTGCGATTCCGTTCCTTACGGCTTCCTCGGCATCATTCGCTATCGTAGTGCGCTCGACGTCAAGCTTGTTGAGAATGCCTCCCGCTGCGACAAGCGGGAACACCTGCGAAGTAGTCTGCTCCAGGCAGCCGTACGGATAGTGCGCCAGGTACGAAAACGCAGAGACGAGCTCCGAAAGCGGCGATCCAGAGACGGTGAACGTGCGCTCCGCGATGTCGCGGAACAGATCGTTCTGCGGCAGCTCGAACACGCGCTCCTCGCCGGGGTTGAGGATGACCGTCTCGCCAGTCTTCTCCCACGCGACTGCAGGGCGCACGGGGAGAAGTATCTCCTCCGCGTGCTCTTCGCCAAACGCCTTCACCACGTACGATATCTTCTCCTCGCCAACTGCGTTGCCGATCTTCACGGGGAACTCGAGCGTCTTGGATGCATCCTTTGCAAGCTCGACCTTTCCGGTCAGATTGGTTCCGGCGGCGGAAATCGAGTATTCGGCGGTGCATGCTTCCCCGCCCCTGTTGTTGAGGGTGTACGTGAGGGTCACCGTGTCGCCAGGCGCCGCAAAGCGCGGAGCATCGGGCTGGGCTACGAGCTTCGGCGAGACCTTCTGCTGCGCAGCGCCTGCGCCGGTTCCCGTCTTGTTCGCGGCAACAGCAGTTACGCGTATCTCCCCCGTGAACTCTCCGAGGTCGAACTCCACGCTCGCCTTTCCGTCCACGAGCTTCACGTCGCGCTGCCACTTCGAAAGCGGCTTGAAGCGGCGCGTAGGCACCGGGCTAACGCGTCCGAACATTCCCGCGTCCGCTCCGCCGCCGGTCTTCGCGCCGTTCGCCCTGAGCGGATCGTCCAAGACCGGCAGAAGCCTGTTGTAGATGTCGTAGAGCGGGTGGTACGCAAAGCGGGTCTCCGCAAACCATCCGGCGGGGTCGGGGACCTTTTGGTCCGTAAAGATGTTTATCCCTTCGTCGACGGCAGTCACCGTGGCAACGGCTCCGGGCTCCACTTCTCCGACAACGGTTATCTCGGCCTTGAGCTTCGAGCCTGCGCCGGGTACGTACCCGGAAGTGGAAGCCACCTTGACGTCGAGTATCCTATCGGCGGGAGTGATCTTGAGCCGCGCGATTCCGCGGGCGCGGGAGGCGCGGTGCTTCGCCCCGGACTTCACCGCCTGCACCACGGTTACCGCGACATCGGCTCCAGGAGCCCAGTCCTCCTCGACCGCGCCGAGCTCGACAACGGACGTCAGGTTCGTGAGCGCGACCACCTTGTTGACTATCACGCCCTTGCGCATGCCGGTTATCCACGCACGTCCGGCGAAGGGAGACTTCACCGTGAGGACGGGCTTGTCGCCGGGACGGTACACCTTCCTGTCTGGAACGACGGTAAGCGCGGTCGGGTCGCGCATCGGAGCGCGGAGTACGTCGTCTCCGCCGGACGCCCATTCGACCCAGTACGTCGTGCCGAAGGAAGCGCCCGTCGCCGGATCGGAAACCGTCGCGGCGATTTCGCCCCAGCCGTCCGCGGGGCACACAATCTCGGCCTCGCCGTTTTCGTCTGTCTCAACGCTCGACTTCGAAAGCGGATACTGGAGCCTCTCGCACTTCCACGTGTAGAAGCCTTCTTCCGTCCTCACGCACGTATAGTTGTTCTCGACCCTTTCGAACTTTACGTCGAGCTTCTTCCTCTCGGCGAAGCGGGTGCCGTCGAAGCGCACAAGCGCGACCTTGCGCTTCGCGCCTCCGTTCGTCTGCGCCACGCTCTCGCCGAGAGTGCTCCCGATGTAGAACTGGCGAACGTGCAGGACGGCGCTCCTGCGGGCCGTTGCGGGACGCCCTCCGCTTTCGCGCACGCTGCCCTGCACGGTGAGCTTCACCGCGGCGGAAGGCGTCAGGACGCAGTCGGGCTGTATGGCGAATTCGGCGACTCCGTTTTCGTCGAGCTGAACGCCGTCCACCTTGTCGAAGTTTGGCGCGACCTTGCGCGACGAGTCGCCGAAGTTCCATCCCTTCCATCCCTCAGGCGCGAACGGCGCGTCCTCGAACGAATAGGCGACGTCCGCAAACAGGCCTGCCGCAGGACCGCCGAAGAGATGCTCGCCGGAAACCTTCACTTTGAAGGCCATGGGTTCGGCGGTGGCGCAGTTGTTGCCGTCGCACTTCATCGCAAGGACGCCGCTCTCCGGCATTTCGGCAATGGCGACACGCACTTTCGGCGGCACGAACTCCTCGATCTTCACGCTCGTCCACCCAAGTTCGATGTCCTCGCCATCCTTCCCACCCGGAACGGTGGCCTCGATCCACCATGTGCCGGACATCATGCTCTCAGGCACCGAGAACGCGTCATGTGTGAACCTGCCGAATTCGTCGATGATCCCGGTTGCCTTCGCATATACGCGCCGCTTTGGATCCTTCAGCCGGAGCGTGAGCGGGAAAGGCTTCGGCGCATTGCCGGCGCCGTTGCGGACGATCGCCTGAACCATTATCGGCTCTCCGTGGCGGTATATGCCGCGGTCGGTCCAGACGTACGCCTCGTTTTTGTCGGCGTCCACGAAGGCACGTTCGCCGCCGGGGCCTGCCACGGTCTCGTCTATGAGCATCTTATTGGACAGCGCGAGGAAGGCGCAGTCGGACCCGTCTTCGCGCGACGCAACGACCGCAAAGGGCTCGCTCTCCTTGGGCAGCTCGCAGGCCGCAAGGCCGTCCGCGCCGGAAACGTCGGAGGCGATGACGTCGCCGTTGGAGGCGAACACCTCGACCTTTATGCCGCTTTCGGGATAGCCCGTTGCAAGCGAAGTCGTCCACGCGTATATCCATCCGTCGGCGTTACGCGCGGAAACGCCGATGTCGGTCGTGCAGACGAGCCTGTAGGCTGGGTTACGGCTGTCCCGTTCCTGCCAGCTGGCGTCCTCCGGAAGCTTGTCCGCCACCTTCACGGAAAGCAGATACGTACCGCAGATCACCTTGCCCTCCGCGTCGCGGATCGGCACGGGAACGAACTTCTTTTCGTTGTGGCTGGAGTTCACCGCAAGTTTGCCGGCAACGGCCTTCTGGGCAAGCTCTAGAGTGTCGTCATCATCCACGGAACCGTACCAGCTGCCGTAGTTGCACTCCTCGCGGGCGAGCAGCTGCACTATGTTGTGCGCTGGAACGCGCGAAAGAGAATACTCGACCTCCTTCACGTTCATGCACTCCACTCCGACGGAACAGGCGCCGAGCGGCGCAAGATACCGTCCGCCGGAGGCAAAGGAAACCCTTGGCATGGCGTCGTTGAAATGAAACTCCCGCCTGTAGTCCCTGCCAAGCGTCCGTCCCTTGACATCAGGCATTCCGGCCTTGATCGTAAGGACAATGTTCGTGCCGCGAAGCGAGTCGTCGTTGATCGCCACGACCATCCTGGTCTCGTCCCAGTACACGCCCCGCACGGAGAAGTCCTTGGCTGCAGGCTCGAAGCGGATGAAGTCGCGGGCCTTCGCGAGGTCGGGCCTGAAGTTGAAGTCCACCTGTGCTTCGCCATCCCATGCGTCCCAGCTGATGCGCTCGACTGCTGGGGCAGGTTCGGTCTTTTCCTTCGGCGGATGGTTTCCCCGCGCGGTCGCAGCCGCCGGAGCTGCCTTCGCCGCAGCGTGCGGCTCGGCCGGTTCCTCGTCAGACGGGATGACCAGCTCCTGTCCGGGAGTCAACGTGTCGTCCGTGAGGTTGTTGGCCGCCTTCAGGTCGGACGCACTCACGCCGTTGGCTATCGCAACATTATACAGGTCGTCATCATCCTTGACCGTATATGTCCTGCGCTGGTCCGCAACCGCCTCGACGAGATTCGTCTTCGCCCGTTTCTCGGCAGGCTGCTCGGCGGCGGGCGCCGCTAGCCCCTCCGTGGCACATGGCCGGGAGCTACTGCACCTCCCGCACCAGTACGAAACTGCGATTGAGGCCGGCAGGACCATCGCCAGCCAGGCCAGTGTTCCGGGTTTCTTCATTGTTTGCCTCTTTTCTGCGCCGCGCGGCTTCGGCGCATTGTGTTTGCCGCGTAAATGCGTTACGGGTTGTAGAGCTTGTTGACGTAGCGTTTTATGACAGGCGCCACGGCCTCGTCCGTATCGGCGCCGCCGGGGGAGCTTCGCAGCACTCCGTTGGTCACCTCCACCTGGGCCCTGGACATCACCCTGCGCCTTTCGGCGTTTACAAGCATCACGTCGAAGAGCACGTCATCGCGGTTTCCGGCGCCGGACCAGCCGGCGTCGGAATACTCCCACCGCACTATGTCTATCAGCAGCGCGTACTTGCACTGCGCCTTCTGCGCGTTCTCCATGGTCTTGTAGAAGTCCTCGATCGCCTTCTCGCCAACCACCGGCTTCGCGCCGCGGCTCTTGAACTCGTTCTCGAAGGCCTTGACGAGCGACATTCCGTTGCGCGCGTACACGCCCTTCGACGCGGCGCCCATCGGGCGCTCTATGTAGATTGTGGCGTCGGCCGGCAAAGGCGTCGAGACCTTGGGCAGCCCCCATGTGATCCTGTCGCGAAACGGGTCGAGGAACTCCTTCTCTAGCGTCTCGCACCCAGCCGCCGCAACCGCGACAGCCACCGCCGCCAATCTAACCAGTTTCATTACAACCACTCCTTATTTCAAAAACACATGAAAGTATCCATAGCCGCGCGAAACATAGCATAGTTCGGACGTGGAGTCAACGCCGCGACGGGTTACGCGGCACAGATCCCAATCCGTTCCTAGAAGCCACTCCGGGCGCGCGACAAGCGCGGCGGCAAAGAGTGCATTGTTCGACTCATCCCGGAAAGTGGCGGACTTCACTTCGGAATCACCGCCGTATGAGACGTGCAGAACAAGAGAACGGCTGGCCCCCGACTGCGGCGCGGCATCTTCGCAAAGCCGGACGCCCGTTTCTGCATCCTCGATGAAGTAACGCCCGCCCCGCCATCCAAGCGCAAGCGAAGTCTCTTCCGGCGCAAGTACGCCATCGCCGTCGGCATCGCGTCCAAACGCCATCTGAACGCAGTTCGAGGCAGTCCCCGAAAACTCCATCCCGATCTCCAGCGAACGCAAATCGCTGCGTGTCGACGCGAAGGCGATGTTCGTCGAGACCTCCGTGCCAACCGACACCGGCTCGGGCAGCCTCGGCGCAGTGACTCCCGCCGCGATGCAGACATTGACGGCAGCCAGACAAACGGCAACAAAGAGCAGTCTTCGCTTCAGGAAGCTCTGCGCCTGCGACTTCTCGTCGTATGCGTCCTTCCAGCGCTTCGAGAACGCCGTCGCCGCCTTCCGTATCTCATTCCAAGATTTCATCGTTGGAGCTCCTTAAGGCAAAAAGGATGGTATATGGGTTGTATCCATTTTTAAATTTCCTGGCTGGTCGCAGAAGTTGTTCTTCCTGTCCCATTCAAGGTTGCGGTCGTTCGGAGTAGGGTTGAGGTAGTAGAGGAAAGATAACCCGTCGACTTTGCGACTCCACCTATCCGCTGCATAGTCATCGCCACGATACAAGAACCTCGCATCTCCATATATCTTCCCGTATATGGCACTCTCAACCTCACCTTGCAGATTCCTTTTCACCCGTATCCTAAACGAAAAGCATCGGCTCTGGTCATGCCCCTCTTTCTGCTCAAGATTGTACGCATACCATTCGCTGAACAAAAAATCTTTGCCATATCCACTAAGCGGCGCAGACCGAACCCTTAGATACGCATCTCCACGTGGCCTTGTCACCACCAACCCATTGTCGATGTCGCCGACAAACGACATTCTTACAATGTTTTTCTTCCTGTCTTGCGTATAGAAGACATTCTTTCCTGCTTCCATCGCCTCTTGTGGAAGCACTGTGAATTCAATGTCTGGCACCTCGCCCTTGCCAAACGGGGGAAGGCAATCGCCCTTTATCAAATCGTACAGGACCTTGTCGCCATTGCGCGCAATCTCATCCACGCCAGGGAGGAAAGACGCGCGTTTCACGAAAAGCGGAATAGGGCGTTCAACCTTGCACAGCACTGCCGTTATAACAAGATCAGTTGGCCGCCAATGCATAAGAGGCAACAATGGTTTCTGAGCAAACTGATAGCCAATGCCATTGTTCGGATAATAACCAACCGGGGGGGTGCGCACGTGGAATCCGACATCGCCATTGTTTGTCTCGCCTTTTAGCCAGCACAACCCTTCTTTGTCGGTGCGCTGCTCGTCCGTGTACTCTGGCGCAGCCTCGGTCCAAGCCTTCCAACCGTTATTATTTTCAAAGTATCCAACAACCTTAGCTCCTTCAATCGGGGCCAAAGTGTCTGCGTCAATCAACTGAACTCCAAACTTTGCGGTTGCTGCACTTAACGGCATCTCGATAAAACACCCGGCTACAATTGCCAACAATAGGCCATTAATTTTATGGCAGATTCCCATTGTCCGTCCCTCCTTCATTGTTAATGATTTTGCGATATAACATCCAGTTGTAGCGATACGCAACATTTTTAATGTCAGAGTGTCGCCACTGCCCGTTGTTTCGCGGCCACCCGTCTACCTCGCATGTTCTATAATTGATGTTTCCACATACCGCACTTGACGGAATCGCATTTGCCCCTGCCGCAAAAGACGTCGCCGGTATCGCATCGGCGAGAAACTTTGCGCGAAGCTCTGCACGATAGTTCGCATCCGCTATCGTGAACAGATTAGTCGATCGCATCGAGCCGGCCTCAACTCTAAATGGGGTAAAAAGAGGATGCTCAATCACAGCGTCACGGGTTAGGTTTGACACAGAAGCATCGAATCCAACAAGAGGGACGTAATATGTCGGATTTGCTGCATAGTATGTATTAACACCCCAACCGCCCTCACACGAAACGTCATCGTTAAAGAACAGGACTGTATTCAACCCGTGCCAGACCGACGTCCCTTTCAGCAACTCCTGTTTCGACCAAGAGCCGCCATAATCATGTTCTGTCGCATTTTGAAGCACATCCTCAGTTGGCGAATAGCAGTTAACGGCGTTTGCGATGCCAGCGAAGCGCCCTCGCCATGACAATATCGAACGGAAATCGTTCGTTTCAAATAGGCCGTGCCAACCTGATGCCCAATAGTTCGGTGGAGCGTCGCTCCACGCCGAATCAACCATAGCACTTGCCGACACAACGTTAGTCGTGTACGCCTCCATCGGCACGGCGGCGTTGAGCATGTAGTAGCGGTCGTACTGGAGGCCATGGTCAACGGCGGCAGAAGAGACGAGCATGTTGCCGAGAGAGTGCGCGAGCATCACCTTGTTCGTGCCGGGAAGAGACGCGACCGTGTCGACAAGATTCGAGGCGGTCGCAAACGCATGCATGACATTCGCGTAGTAGTCGGGCGATACCGTGTCCATGTAAATGAGCGAGAAGTACTGCGACGAGTCGCCGCACCAGTCCACGGCCGTGAACATGGAACGCGAGCCCGCCACCCACAGGCGCTTGAACATCTGGTTCGCCCAGACGCGAGCGGCCTCCGCGTTGACGTTGTAGCCATGCACGAACACGAAGTGCCGCCCGTCGCTCTCCGAATCGGGGTTCCAAAGCGGCTCCTCCAGCATCGACGGCTCGCCAGAACCATCGCCGCAGACCCAGCGCAGATTCGCCCAGCGATACAGCTGCCCCACATCGGCGATCTGCATCGGAAGCGCAAACGAAAAGAGCGCTCGCTCATCCTGGTCTTTGACAACAAGGCACAAACGACCTCCGTCTCTCCTGGCCTCCGCGACCACAATGCCGCACTCGTCCGGGAAACCGCCGATTGCCGACATCGACAATTCGGCGCCATCCCATCCGACCGGCGACACATGCGCCGAACTGAGCGGCCCGTCGGCAAGCTGCACATCGTTTGTGTACATTTCCCCAGCAGACATCCATTCGCCAGGCCAGAGGCAGTAGTTGAACGACGCGTCGTTCCAACCTGGCGCAACCAGCCTGAAAGAGAGCCGGTTTCTCCAGGCGAGCGGGAACGCCCGCAAGTCCAAGGCCAGCGGGAAAAAGTTGAGCATGTCGTAATCCCCGTCAACCGTATCATTTGCGGAATTGGTAGTCGCAAGCGGGAACAGCACGTCTCCGACATACCTTCCCTTCGTCGTTTCCTTGTTGGACCAGAACAGAAACCTCCGCGTTTGCATGTAGCACGAAGTGTCACTGCTGTCTATCGAACCGTCGCCGTTGTAGTCGGGGAGAAGCGGAGGAGCGACCGCCGTCAAGCGCTGGCGAGCCGACGAGACTATTTTGCCGGACTGCTCCAGCTTTGCATACGAAACCGCCAGGTCGCATCGTCCGGTCGAAGCGGCAAGCACCATTACATCCAAACCCCTCCACTCATCACTATATCGCGAAAGCATCGCATGCCACTGGCGCGCAGTGAAATAGCGTTCACTTGGACCGTCGCCGCCGACAAGTCTCTCGGCGGGGAACACCGTGATCTGGAGGTCCTCGCCGTCGTAGCTGTAATGGACCTTCTCCGGCAGCCATATCTCGAACCCGTCGCAAGTGGAATCGTCGATTCCCACGCGATAAACCCCTCCCTCGATGCAGACATCGGTCTTTATCCTCAGTCTTGCAGCATGCGAAAGATTGGTGTTCAACGTGACGGGAAAGCCGAACGACGGAGACAGCTCATTGTACCGCGAAAGGCCTACACCATCCACATTCTCGATATTCACGCCAAGAACCGTGCAGGAGACCGTCACGCTAGTCGCACCATTCGTAGCGAAATGCGCCTTGTCCCCTCCCGCATCCACGCTGGGGCTCAACCCGTGAATCATGACAGTGCATGGAACGACGGATGACGTAAAGTTGTCGCCATTCTGCTTTTTCACAGAAAGTCGTGGCGAAAGATAGGCGACCGCCACATGGTTCGACCCCCAATGCTCCGGGCACGGACAGCAACGGACCAGCGCTCCATCAGGAACTTCAAGATGGACCGGCAGCGTCCGGCCGTCGCTGCCATAGAGTTGAAGCACCCCGGACATGCCAACCGCTGCGCATGCGTTCGTGTATGCCGTACGGGCTTCGTCCTCGCTTGTCGTATCCGGTCCTTCCTGCTCGTCATCCGGATGACCCCACTCGTTCTCGTCATCACAGCCAGTGGCGAACAAGTCCTCCATCTCTTCATCCGAGAGCGGCGGGCAGAAGCGAAGAGTCTGGGCGAATGCAGTTGGCGGGCTGTTCAGCTTCTTCGGGTGATTGACCGTATAAGAAATTTCGCGTGTGGCTGACGGGGAAAAGTTTGCCGTGACCTTCGCGGAAACTGGCGGCTGCGCCTCGATCGTAACACCGTTTTCCAAATTTGTCCATGTCGCAGTCAGTCCGGGAAACTCCTCCCCATGCACGAGCGTAAGAAGTTTCTCCTTTGCATGCAGATCGTGTATGCATGGCACCGTCGCCTCAGTGTGCGGAAACGCAAGCCATCCATGCGCCCAATATAAGGTCGGCATCTCGCCTATGAGCATGTCGTCGGCATCTATCGCCACGTCCAGTCCTTCCGGCTTGCGGAACCAGACCTCCTTTCGGACGCCTTTGCCTATTGTCTTGAGGAGGATGTTCGTGACTGTTCCGCTTCGCTTCGGCGGGGGCGCGACAAGGGGCACCACCTCGTCGCCGACAATCATCTCGCCCACGCCGGTTCCCGTCACCATAACACGGAGCACCCCAGTTTCTGCAGACGACTGCGGATAGGCGAACGCACCATTCGTCGTGCCGGAGTAGAATATATGTTCGAGGACTGTGTTCGTGGAGCCTTCGGGACAAGAGAACGGATCAAGCTCGCCAAGCTTCAGGGCAAGGCCATCGCAATAGATTGAACCAAGCGAATGCGGGTCGCGCGGATCGTTGTTGTAGACAAATATCTCCTCGTAGTCAGACAGGCCGTCATAGTCCGTATCGGCGCAATACGGGTTGGTGCGGTATACGAACACTTCGTCGTCAGTGGATATACCGTCGCCGTCAGGATCGGGGTCTGACGCACCTGCTGGGTCCAGCCGCTGGAACCTGAGAGTGGTGAGTCCAGCCGGAATCCCATTGGTGCAAAACCCGCCGGAGCCGGAAAGAAGCGCGGCTTCCGCGTTCGTCACGACATCGCACCCTGCGAGAGCAAGATCGTAGCGGAACTCCACGCATCCATCTGCATATAGCTCCGCCTGGAAGCTGACAAGATGATCAGGGGAACCGTCAAGAGAGACGTTCAGCCATGTCATCAGATATGTGTTCGTCGGAGTGGCCTTCTGCCAGAAGAGGCTTTGCGAATTGGTCAGCTGCGGCCAGTTTGACTCGGGCGCTATCTCCATCGGTGCGCGGAAAGGCGCGATGCAGCGCGAAAAATCGCGGGGAGCCGCACGCGCCTCACCGAAGGAGTATATCATGAGCGAGCTGATCACGTTGGTGCCGAGCGGGAAAGAGAAGCCGCCCATGTCTGTCTTGAACCAGTCGCACGCAGCTCCGAATGCGCGCCAGTCTCCGCATATCTCCGCCCCCTCGGCAGGCGAGAAATCGTGGTGATCGCCATAGCGCGCCTCGGCAAGCACGAATCCCGCCTCATAGTCGGCGGTTGTCAGCGTTTGCACGGGCGTGTCGCCGCCTGAGCGCGGACGAGTGTCCCGGCCTGAATCGAAATTTTTGGAATACGGCGCAGACACTCCGCGGGGGGGCTCATTCGTCCCCTTCTGCGCAAGGACAGCGCAGGCAATGGAGAGGACGGCGAGCGACATACGCGCGTTGGGGGGGACGGCCGACAAAGCACGGCGCAAACTGCTTCCGGCGTGGCATTTCTCCGTCCGCATCGCAAACAGCAGCACAGCGGCGACGGTCAAAGCTACTACCGCCACTAGAGTCCATGCTATAGTCCACACATCCATTTGCATGTCGACATTATACTCAAATGCCGCCGTTCAAGACAAGCACTCTTTGCCCAAACCTCATCCCGTCATATCCAGACCGTGGCTTCACTTTGCCTCCCTCTGTCACGTTGCCTGCATCTTCCCGAATGCGGCGGCAACCTTGCGGTCGTCGAAGGGAATCTTCTTCGGGCCGATCGTCTGAGTCTTTTCGTGGCCCTTGCCGCAGATTACCACGCTGTCGCCCTTCTTCGCGTGGGCGAGCGCCCACGATATCGCCTCCGCGCGGTCTGGAAGCACCTTCCTGCGCGCCCCCTTCGGAACGCCTGCGAGGATGTCGCGGATTATCGCCAATGGATCCTCGCTGCGCGGGTTGTCCGACGTCACGACGATCCTGTCGGCGTTCGCCGCCGCGGCGCGTCCCATCTTCGGGCGCTTCGTGCGGTCGCGGTCACCTCCAGCGCCGAACACGGCCCACACCTTGCCGGGCGTGAACGAACGAACGGTCGAAAGGACGTTTGCGAGCGCGTCGTCGGTATGCGCGTAGTCCACGAACACAGCCGCCTTGGAGCCGCACTTCACTCGCTCAAGCCGTCCCCAGCGCGGCTTCAGCTTCGGAATCGTCCTGAATATCACATCAGGCGGAACGCCGGCGCCGAACGCAAGCGCCGCCGCGACAAGGACGTTCTCGACGTTGTACGCTCCGGCTAGCGGGCATTTCACGCGGCGGGTCTTGCCGGCAATCGACAAGTCGAACTCGGAGCCGTCCTGCGAGACCTCGGGACGCGAGGCGCGGACATCCGCCTTTTCGCCGAAGCCGCATTCTATCAGCCTAAGCGGAAGCCTGCGGCAGATGCGCGCGAGGCGCTTTCCGTATTCGCCGTCCGTGCAGACCGCCGCTGGCGCGCCGGGGGTAGACTTCGCGAGACGCCGGAAGAAGTCGGCCTTCACCTGGAAGTACCGCTCCATCGTCTTGTGGTAGTCGAGGTGGTCCTGCGTGAGGTTCGTGAATCCGGCCCCCGCGAAGCGCGTGTCGCCCGTGCGGCGCTGGTGGATCGCGTGGCTTGAGACCTCCATCGCGCAGTTCGCGAGCCGGTTGCGGCGCATCTCGGCGAATATCGCCTTCAGCGCCTTGAGCGGCGGGGTCGTGTAGCCGGACGAAAAACGGCGCGAGCCTGTTTCCACGAGGACGGTCGTTACGAGTCCCGTCTTCGACTTCTTTCCGCTGCGGCGAGAGGCCTCCTCGAGGAAACGCCCGATTATCCACGTAGTCGTGGTCTTTCCGTTGGTCCCTGTGATGCCGTATACCCTCATCTCCTCCGCTCCTCGAATTCGGCGGGCACGTCCGGAAGGATTTCGTAATAGCGCATGAGGTAGTCGGCGACTATCTGGAAAACAGGCGCCGCGGCGTTTCCTCCGGTGTGTGGGCCCTTGAATTCGGGGGCGTCGAGGGTTACAAGAATGACGAACTCGGGACGGGACGCTGGGATCATGCCGCAGAAGGAGGCGTAGTAGTCCGTGGAGGACACCTTGCCGTTGATCGTCTTCTGGGCGGTGCCGGTCTTGCCGGCAACGGTGTAGCCCTTGACCTGGGCGCGCGTGGCCGTGCCGCCGCGGCGCGTGACTCCCGAGAGCATCTCGCGCATCTGGCGCGCGACCTCCACGCGGATCGGACGCCCGACAACCTCGCGTCCCTGGCTGCGGATGACCTCGCCCTTCGAGTCGACGATCTTGGAGATCACGAACGGCTTGAGCAGGACGCCGTCGTTTGCGATCATGGTGTACGCGTTGCACATCTGGATAGCGGTCACCGTTACGCCCTGGCCGAACGGCACGCGCGAGCAGGTGACGTTGTCCCAGTTCTTCCAGTTCCTCAGGATTCCGCTCTCCTCGCCCGGGAGGTCGATCCCGGTGCGTCCGCCGAGGCCGAACGCCCTGAGGTACGTGTAGAGCTTCATCGGCGTGAGGAGTAGACCGATCTTCGCGGTGACGATGTTCGAGGACTTCACGAGCGCCTCGCGCACGGTGAGCTTCCCCGTCGGGTGGTCGTGGATAATGCGGCCCGCGTACTCCCAGCTCCCCATGTACGCGTCGAACACGGTGTCCGGCGTGACGATCCTCTCGTTGAGCGCCGCGGCCACCGTAAGCGACTTCATCATCGACCCGGGCTCGTAGTTGAACGACACCGCGCGGTTCTTCCAGCACTCCTCGGCCGTGCGGTTCTCCGCGCCAGGGTCGTTGTAGTGCATCGGGTCGAAGTCGGGGCAGCTGGCCATCGCCACTATCGCACCGTCCTTCACGCGCTGGACTATCACCCAGCCGGCGTTCGCGCTGAGGCGCGACACCTGGTCGCATATCGCGATCTCGGCCTCGCGCTGGATGTTGTGGTCGAGCGTCAGGTAGACGTCCGCGCCCGGTATCGGCTCGGTGGAGAGCTTGCGCCTGTCGTATATCTCGTTGTTCCTGGCGTCGCGAACGCCTTCCACCGTGCCTGGGATTCCGGTGAGCGTCTTGTCCTGCGCAAGCTCGATCCCGGCGCAGCCTATGGAGAGCGCGTTGACGAACCCGACCACGTGGGACATGCGCCTGCCCTGCGGATAGCGGCGCACCTGGCGCTCCTCTATCGAGACGCCGGACACCAGCTTCGGGTCGCCGATGACGGAGTGTGCCTCGTCGTCGTACGACACGGCGAGCGGGATGTAGCGCGAGTCGGTGCGGAGGAACTTCGCGAGGACCTCGTCGTACGGGAGCTTAAGCGCCGCCGCAACGTTGGAGGACACCGTCTCCGGGGTGTGCTTGCGCTGCGCGTTGATCGCCTTGGGGTCTATGCGGTACTCCCACACCGGGATCGACACGGCGAGCGGGCAGCTGTCCCCGTTGGCGTCGTAGATCGCGCCGCGCGCCGCGGGGATCACCTTGGAAAGGCTGTACCCCTTGGGCTCCTGGACTTCGGTGAACAGGTGAAGCCGCACGAGCTTGCAGCAGACAACCACAGCCGCCGCCGCGATCAGCACCACGACGAACCACAGCTTCGAGCTCCTTCCCAATGCGTTCTGGCGGGTGATGCCTATCATGGTTCGTCCCTCCAGCCGTCAACGCCTTCGCGTTGCCGCGCCCGTTCGCTTGGGCTTGTTGTTCGCTGCCGCGACGCGCGCCGCGGCCGTCCTCTTCTGCATGATCGTTGCCACTGAAATCTGCCCCGGCACGACCTTGCCGTCGGCCGATATCCTGACGACCTGCTCGGGACGGGCGATGTCCATCGCAAGCCCGTGGCGGCGGAGGGCCTCGTCGAGCCCCGGCGTCTTCATCTGCTCCCAGCGCGCCTGCTCGCGCTTGCGCTCCTTCTCGAGCGTGGCGAGCCTCGCCTTCTCGCGGCCTATGGACTGCGAGAGCTGGTTGCACTTCGAGTCCACGAAGTAGTAGATCATCGTCACGACGAGAAGCGTCATGAGGAACCCGGCGGCGCACGCCGTGTAAGTGTACAGCGAAGAACAGCGCTTGGTGAGTCTTCTGTTACGCCTCATTCCGCACCTCCTGCCAGTAGCTCTGCCGCCCTTAGCTTGGCGCTTCTTGCGCGCGGGTTGCGCGACAGCTCGCCTTCGGAAGCCGTCACCGCGCGTCTCCACACCAGCCTTACCCTGGGAGTCTCGCCCTCCCACCTCTCTCCTCCCTGCTGGAGAGACACCATCCTCCCGGCGTGCGCGGCGAAGAACCGCTTCACGATCCTGTCGGTGATGCTCTCGAACGTAATGATGACGAACCGGCCGCCTGCTTTCAAGACGTCCAACCCTCCTGCGAGGGCCGAACGCAAATCGTCTGCCTCGCCGTTAACCGCCATCCGCAGAGCCTGGAAGGCGCGCGTGGCCGGATGGTGCGGACCAGTCCGCCCCACCGTCCTCTCGATCACGGCTGCTAGGTCAACCGTGGTCGAGATTGCGCGCTTTCCACGCTCCGACACAATCGCTTTCGCGATGCGCCGTGCGGCCGGTTCTTCGCCGAACTCGCGGAGCAGGCTTGCCAGCTCCGTCTCGCCCAGCGATGCCACCAAATCACCTGCAGTCACCCCGCGCGACCTGTCCATCCGCATATCAAGGGGACCTTCCTGCCGGAAGCTGAACCCGCGTGCGGCCTCGTCGAGCTGAGGACTCGAAACACCCAAATCAAGCAAAATGCCATCAACGTCACCCAGACCTTCCTTTAAAACCGTTTCCTTAAGCTCCCCGTGCCGCCCGTGGACGACCTTGAGGTCCCACTCGCCGTCCTGCGCGCCTGCGCAACCGGACACCCTGAAGCCCGCTTCGCTCACGCGGCGCGCCGACTCCTCGAGCGCCTGCCCGTCCCTGTCGATCCCCAGCACCTTCCCGCCGCGGCGGAGAATCTCGAGAGTGTGCCCCGCGCGGCCAAGCGTGCCGTCTACATAGACGCCGCCCGCCCTGACGTCAAGGGCGTCCACCGTCTCTTCCAACATCACTGGCTTGTGCGTTTCGGTCATTTCCTCAAAAACTCCGTTCTTCACTTCATCGCCATGATCTTGCGCATGGCCTCGCGCGCCTTGCCCACGTCGAGCCTCTTGCCGGGCTGTGGCTCGGGCAGCTTCTCGCCCGCCCATATCTCGATGTTGCGCAGCGAGCCGCGCATCGTCACCTTCGACTTTATCCCCGCGAACTCCATCAGGTCGTTGTTTATGCGCACGCGGCCAGCGCTGTCTACCGCGATCTGCTGCGTGCAGTCGAAAAAGTCGCTCCACACCGCAAGCGCCTCCGAATCGAGAATCGACTCAGAATCCAGCTTCTCCCTCAGCTTGTCCATCTCCGCGGGCGGAACCATGATGAGACAGTCGCGCGTAAGATCCGTGTAGACATAGACGAACTCTGGATCCCCCCAGGCCCTGCGCCAGCCGCTAGGAATCGTAAGACGATACTTGTCGTCAAGGACATGATAGCTCCTACCGGTGGGTCCACCAGTCGCTATCTTGTCCTTTTCGATTGATTCTGTCTGATTCCTTGACATTTAGTCTCAAAAACTCAGGGGTGCTTGTTACAACTCTCCCACACTTCGCCCCAAACTTTACCACTTTGCCCCACCGGCGTCAAGGGGGAAACGGAAAAAAGTTGAAAAAAAATAAAAAAAGGCGTTTATCGGTCTTCTGCGCTGTTTCTGTCGCAGCCTCGCCATGGGGGGAGGTGTTTTTTTCTAACAATGAAGCCAGGCTATTACAGCGAAATAACCCCGAAAAAATCGCGCGTTTCCAGCCATGCACCCGTCATGTGGGGCAAAGTGTGGGACGATATGGGGCACCAGCCTGACGGAGTAATGCATCAGAATCTCCCGCAGCCCGCTTGCGCGAGCGCGCGCGATTCGGTACAATAGTGCCCATGAAAGACTTTCACAGGAAAGGTCCGCGCGAGCAGTGCTCCGGCGGAGAGTGGATATACGGACGCAATCCCGCGATCGAATGCCTCAGGGCCGGACGCAGGACGGTGAGCGAAATGGTGCTGCCGCCTTTCGACCAGCGCGAGTCGGACGAGATAGCGCAGCTCCGCGCGACGGCGCAGGCGCGCGGGATAGTGTGCCGCCACGAGGACTTCAAGCGCCTCGACCAGATAACTCGCGGCGGACACCACCAGGGCGTGGCCCTTAAGGTCTCGCCGTATCCGTATTGCGGGCTCGACGAAATCGTGCGCGACGTCGAGGAAGACGAAAACGCGATCGTCGTGGTGCTGGACCATCTCGAAGACCCGCAGAACGTAGGCTCGATCCTCCGCACCGCCTGCGCCGTGGGCGCGAAAGGCGTGATAATCCCCGAGGATAGGGCGTCGGGCATAACGCCCGCGGCCGTACGCGCGTCGGCAGGCGCCGCGGAGCACCTCAAGGTGGCGCGCGTGGTGAACGTAGTGCGCGCGATGCAGGCGGTCAAGGACGCCGGCGCGTGGTTCACCGGGCTCGACTGGGGGAAGGACGCCAAGAAGTACACCGACATAGACTTCAAGGGAAGGTGCGGCCTCGTTGTCGGCGCAGAAGGACCGGGCATCTCGCGGCTCGTGCGCGAGAACTGCGACTTCATAGCGGAGCTTCCGATGCCCGGCGGGTTCGAGTCGCTCAACGCCGGCGTTGCGGCGGCTGTGTGCCTCTACGAAATGCTGCGCCAGCGCGGCTGACTTGCGGCGCTCACTTCACCTTGTACTCAAAAAGCCCCATCAGGATCTTCACGTCCGCAGGCTCGTCGTCCATGCGCGAATAGCTGAAGACGGGCAGCACCTTCACGGACGTCCGGTCCGAGAGCGGCCTCGCGTCCCACGGATCCTCCACGCGCATCGTCTTCACGTTCTCCGTGAAGACAAGCGGAAGCGCGGACACCGTTGTCGTGCGCGTTATCGTGTCTGAGCTCGACGACTCTATCGAACGGCAGTCGCGGTACCACAGCGGATGGAGCCACGTCTCCGCAAGTTCGCCGAAGCGGTTCACCCTCCACCCACCGATGCCGGCGAGCACATGCGTCTTCGACGCATTCGCGCTGCGTCCGCTCCTCTTCCACTGGTAGACAGGGAACACCCACCTCGTCACGGTCACCTTGTTCGTCGGGTCGACGGTCCACCCCATCACGCCGACTGCGTCGTCTCCCGTAACCACGCAGCCCGACACGAGCGAAGCCGCCGCGAGCGCTGCCGCGGACATTGCCGCAGCCACTGCAGAAAACCTCATTTCATCAACTCCCTGAAAGCGTCGAGCTGCGCCGGCTCTCCGATCGCCGCCACGACATCCCCCTCCGCGAAAATCCACGTGGGGCCCGGATTGCGGCTCTTCTCGCCGTTCCTTTCCACCCCGACGACAGAAGCGCCCGTCTTCGCCCGTATGTCGAGCGAGCGGATGTCCTTCCCCACCGCGTTCGACCCGGCGGCGACCGTTAGGTACTCGTAGAAGTCACCTGGGACGGAAAGCGCCGGCGCATCGCCGCCGGAAGGCGCGCGCCGCTCGGAATCCAGCGCCGCCTTGAGCTCGCGGCCCGCGTGCCTTCCCGCCTCCCTCATGCGCTTCCAGAAGACGAGCGCCACGGCCGCAAGCACGAGTCCTATGACTATGCGCACCGACTTCTCCTGCGGGAGCCAGTTCACGTTGATCATCAGGATCTCCGCGAACCCGATCACGAACGCCGCGCTGCGCACGGCGAAGCGGACGAAGCGCGCGGCCTCGGCACGCCAGCGCCCGCCCTTCTCCGAATGGCGCGTGATGACCTCCGCAACCTCCTTCGCGAGGATGCGCGACACCCCCATGTAGGTGGCGAACATTATCACGCAGCAAAGGTTCACGACCGCGCAGAGGAACACGCCCTTGTGCTCCACGAAGAATTCCCCGAGCATCCTGAACACGCGCATCGGCAGCATCGAGGCGCCGATCGCAACTGCGACCTCGAGCACCATTATCGAGCCCATGATCGCAAGGTGGGAGCGGATGCTTTCGCGGAGCCCCGACGCGGCAAAGCGCTCGCGGAAGCGGTCCTGCCAGCTGCAGTATGCCGACAGCCAGCCGCGCACGAACGCGGGCGTGTGCCGCTCGCACCAGTCCCCGAACGGGTCGGAGAGACGCAGCATCGCCGGATTGAGGCACGTTGTCACGAGAGACACGCCGACGACAATCTGGTACATCGGGCTCACGCTGTCGCCCGTCTCCGTGACGTACAGCAGCGCCACCATGTACGCGAACTCCCCTATCTGCGCGAGCCCCATGCCGGTCTGCACGGCGTTCTTCACCGACTGCCCCGCGAGTATCGACATCGCGAAGCAGTTGAGGAACTTCCCGCCCACCACGACTCCGGCGAGCAGCAGCACGGCGCCCCAGTTCGCGGCAAGCGCAAGTGGGTCCACGAGAAGCCCGATCGTCACGAAGAACACGGCGGAGAACATCGACCTCAGCGGCTCCGCGAGCCGGTGGAGCCGCATCCGCACATCCGAGCACGCGCCGAGCACGCCCATCAGGAACGCGCCAAGCGCAAGCGAGTACTCGAGCCGGAACGCAACCCACGAAACGAGGAAGCAGCAGCCGAGCAGCGCGAGCAGAAGAGTCTCGTCGTCCTGTGACTTCGCCGCGTAGTTGAGGATGCGCGGAACCGCGAGGAGCCCGAACACGAGCACGCCCGCGAAGAAAAGCCCGAGCCCGCCAAGCGACACCCCAACGGACACCGCGCTCATGCCGCGCCCGTGGGCGACTCCGGTTATGAGCGCGATCACGCCCACGCAGAGGATGTCCTCGCAGATCGTCGTGCCGAATATGTAGCGCACGAACGGACGGTGCGACCACTTCATCTCGTCGATCGTCTTCGCAAGCAGGGTCGTGGCGGAGTCGCATATCGCGGCGCCCAGGAACAGCGAGGGCACGTTGCCCCACCCCAGAATGTCTCGCCCCACAGTGTACCCTAGCCACACCATCATCACCGTGTCGAAGAGAGCCGTCGGGAACGCCACGCGGCGCGAGCGCTTCATGTCGGACGCGCTGAACTCGAGCCCCAGCGTGAGCATGAGGAACACTATCCCGAGCTGCCCTATCGTGTAGATGGACTGCTCGTTCACGAGGAAGCTCCCCCCGAAGGTGTTCTTGCTCATCAGTATCCCCGCCAGCAGGTAGCCGATCACCTTCGGCCACTTCAGGCGCGAGAACACAACGGTGACGATTCCAGCCACCGCCATGAGTACCGCAAGGTCCTGGAAGAATGTGCTCTCGTTCATCGTCAGGCCACCGTCCCCTCGAAGTCGTAGCCGTCGGGCCGGACGATCCGCAGCGTCGTGAACTCGCCCGGCGCGGGAGCGGCGCGTCCGCGCGGAACCGTGAAGCGCGTCACTCCGTCGACGTCCGGCGCCTGCGACTCCATGCGCGCCACCCCGGGGGCCACAACGAGCGCGCGGAACGTCCTGCCAACCATCGACTTCGCCTTGGAGTTCCAGATGGCGCGCTGCGCGCGCATCACCCTGCGCTCGCGCTCTGCGGCGACCTCCGCCGAGGGGCGTCCTCGCATCTTCGCCGCGGGAGTGCCCTCCTCCGGCGAGAACGCGAACGCGCCGAGGTGGTCGAAGCGCATGCGCCTCAGGTCGGCGAGCAGCCGCTCGAAGCGCCTTTCCGTCTCGCCCGGGAAGCCCGTCATCACCGTTGTTCGGAGCGTAACGCCCGGCACCGCTGCGCGTATCCGCTCCGAAGCCTCGAGGGTCGCCTTCACGGCGCTTCCGCGCGCCATCGCCTTTAGGACCGCCGGGTCGGTGTGCTGAACCGGAACGTCCACGTATCTTACGGCATGCGGCGAAGTGCGCATCCAGTCGAGGAACTCGTCGGTGATCTCGCTCGGGTACGAATACAGGACGCGCACCCAGAAGTCCCCTTCAAGCGAGTCGAGCTGCCTCAGGAGCCACACGAGGTCCTTCCGCTTTCCTCCTCGCCTCGGGAAGTCCACGCCGTAGAGCATCGGGTCCTGCGCGATTACGTTGAGCTCCCTCACGCCGCTCGCAAGCAGCGACTCCGCCTCTGCGAGCAGCGCCTTCGGCGAGCGCGAGCGGTACTTGCCGCGGATCCCCGGTATGGCGCAGTACGCGCACTTGTGCGCGCAGCCCTCCGCGATCTTCAGGTAGGCGAACGCCTTGCCGGTGAGCCGCAGCCCCGGCACGGGCGGGTCGAACACGCGGTGCGGGTCGGGGCGGCACGAGAAGCGCGCGCGCCTCCCCTCCATCGCCTTTTCGAGAGCGGCGACTATGCGGTCTATCGTGTCGATGCCGAGAAAGACGTCGACATCGGGGAAAAGCTCCGCGCACTTGTCCGGGTAGCGCTGCGGGAAACACCCGGAAACGGCCACGACCTTCACCGCGCCGGCCCGCTTGAGCTCGCACGCGCGCAGGATCTCCGAGGCGGCCTCCTCGCGCGCGGGGCCGATGAAAGCGCAAGTGTTGACGAGAACGGCGTCGGCGCAGTCCGGGTCGGGCGCAAGCGAGTGCCCGGCCTTCACGAGGTGCCCGGCCATCACCTGGAGGTCCACTGCGTTCTTCGCGCAGCCGAGGCTTACGAGACCGACCGTCATACCGACTTCTCCACTTCCTTCTCCGCCGCGAATATCGCATCGCGCACTTCCTCCTCCGATGCTGCGGCGCGGAGCTTCTCCGGCAGGTCCGTGTGCAGCGCCATCATCGCGAGGCGCGTGAGCGCGTGGAGGTGGCGTTCGTGCGTGGTGCAGCACACCAGGAAGAAAAGGTCCGTCGGCTCGTCGTCCGGCGCCCCGAAGAACACGGGCTGACGAGTCCTCACGAAGATCATGAACGAGTCGGATGCGTGGTAGGGGTCGTGGAAGCGCGCGTGCGGGAACGCGAAGCCGCCGCGGAGCGCGGTCGGCGCGGCCTCTTCGCGGGCCACGAGCTCGCGGTAGTACTCGTCGGGATCGTACACGTATCCCGTCTTGTCGGCGATGTCCGCGATGTCCCGCAGGACTCCGCCCTTCGTCTTCGACGGCAGGTCAACGACTATCGTCCCGTTCGCCAGTAGATTGGACACGACCATGTCCGAGCCGTCGGCCCCGCGCGCCTCGCGCGTCTCCTCCGCATGTACGCTGACAAGCGGCTTCCTTGCCAGCCCAAGCACGCGCCGCTGCGCCCATTCGTCGAGCAGGCGATGCTCGAAAACCCACTCGTCGCCGCGCTTCTCCGCTGCGACCTCGCCGCGCTGGGCGGCGTGCAGAAGCTCGCGCTCGTCCATGTGCAGATGGGCGGCGGCGGCCTTCAGGCTGAGTGTCTCATAGCTCATGGCGCGTATTCTACCAAAAATCGGCGCACGCGCGGGCGGTTTTTTGGTAAAATACTCGCGTGGCACAGAACATACACATCATCACGGGACCGGACGAATTCATGACCGACCGCGCGGCTCGCGCGATCATCGAGAGGGTAGTCCCGGCGGACTTGCGCGGCGACGCGCTAGTCGAGAAGATAGACGGCGACTGCAGCAACGAGGAGACGCAGACAAGGTCGGTCGCGGAGTGCGAGGCGTCCGTCCAGACCCCGCCCTTCCTGGAACCCTTCAAGGTCACATGGTGGCAGGGAGTCTCGTTCCTGCCAGTGCCAGGAAAGCGCGGCCCGGCGGAGGCCGTAAAGAAACGCCTGGAGTCGTTCGCGAAAAGCGCCGCGTCCGACTCGTTCCCCGAAAACCAGCACCTCGTGGTCACCATCCAGGGCGCCGCATCGTCGTCGTTCGTGAAGACGCTCAGGCCCGTGGCGGAGATCGTCGAGTTCGCCGCGCCCAAGTACGCTAAGGACAGGGCCGCGGCGGCCGCGGCGAACGTGCTGGAGTTCGCCGGGGAGGTCGGCGTGGAGATAGACGCCGACACGGCGAACGCGCTCGTGGCGAAGTCCGGCGTGGAGTCGCGGGCCCTTTTCTCCGAGCTCGAGAAGCTCAAGGCGTACCTGAACCCCGGCGAGAGGAAGATCACGCGCGAAGCGGTGGACGCGGTTGCGTCGCCAGGCGGCGAGGAACCCGAGCCGTGGGACCTTACGGACGCCATCGGCTCGCGCGACGTGGCGAAGGCGATCGCCGTGCTGTCGCGCTACGAAGACGACACGGGAAACGGAATCCGCCTCACCAACGCGGTGGAGAGGTACTTCCGCCAGCTCGCCGTGGTGAAGGACGCGCAGGCGCGCGGCGTGCAGAAGCAGGAGACCCTCGCGGCTGCGGGAGTGGCAATGGCGCCCTTCGCGCTGCGCAAGGCGTACGCAGCGGCGCGCAACTACTCGCCGGCGGAACTCCGCGCCGCGAGATACCGTTTCCTCGCGGTGCGCGAACGGGTCGTTTCTTCGGGCGACGCCAGCTGGCGCTCGCTCTTCGAGAAGGAGCTTGTGCGCGCACTGGCGAAGCCTAGGAGAGCCGTGCGATGAAGGTCCTCTTCGAATACGGCGACGACCTTCAGCCGCACGAGCTTTTTGCGTTTGGCACGCTCGTGCAGGAGATGCGCGGCCTTTTGGCGAAAGGCGAGAGCATAAAGACGCTTCCGCCCGACTCGAGCTGGTTCACGAGGTTCAAGAAGCGCCTTGCATACCATCCCGACATCGTACACAGGAACGGCGTCATCAAGCGGCTTGGCCTGCATCGTCCGCGGACGTTCGTCTTGCCGGGCGTAGACACTGCTCTGTACCGTCCGCTTGAGCCGGAGGCGAAGGCCGACTTCAGGCGGCGCCACCACCTGCCCGAGCACTACCTGCTGATGTGCGGCCCGGACATACCGGTACGCAACCTGATGACGGTCGTCTCGGCAATGCGCAGAATGGACTCGACGGCCACTCTCCCGCTGGTGATTCCGGGGCTCCAGGCGAAGAGCGCTGTCAGGCGCGAGGTGGAGAGGCGGAAGATGGACGACTGCCTTTTCGCGATCGACGACGTCTCGGAGGAGGAGCGCCCCGCGCTGTTCGCCTCGGCGGCGCTCTACCTGGACCCGGGGCTTGGGTCTGCGGCGCGCCAGGGAATCGTGGAGGCCATGGCGTGCGGAGTGCCTGTCGTAGCCGCGGCTACGAACGTGTCGCGGAAGCTGTTCGGCTCCGCCGCGAAGCTCGTGCATCCGCGCGACGCAATCGAATGGGCGCGCGCGCTGAACTCGGCGCAGATCTCGGTGCGGTGGCGCGAAGGCGCGATCGCGGCCGGGCTGGATCTGGCCAGAAAATACGAATGGCCGCTTGTGGCGGCCAAACTGCTCAACCTCTACAGAAAACTGTTCGAGAAGAGCTTTTTCACATGGGGCTGATCGCCCCTGGCTGTTACGCCTCCGGCTTCGTCTTCTTGAGGCCCAGCCCGCGGCTGTCTTCCTTCCACTCGCCGCGCTTCTGCATAAGGCTTACGCGCTCGAAGCGCTTGAGGACGTTGCGCTTGACTGTTATCTTCCCCGAACCGCGGAGACTACGATGCTGACTCATGATGTTCTATCCTTTCCTGCTGAAATGGTTGGCGCGTATGATACCAAAACCGCCACGCCGTTTCAATGCGAAAATCTGGCAATTTTGAACGCCTTCGCCAAAGGTCCGCGGCTCAGGGGCACCGTCACTGGAAGAACCAGTATGCGAACGCAGCATGGTCTCCGAGAAACGACACTTTGCACGGCGAATTGGTTATGGCCGATCCGGGGATGTCTATGGCAACGTCGGAAAAGCCCTTCTCGGCGACTTCCACGGAAGCGGTCAGCTTCACTTCACCGTCAATCGCGACATTCAGCTTGAGCGGAGAGACAAACTCGAACTTGCGCGCGACATGCGAGCCAAGGCGGTTGGGCATGAACGCGGTCTCCTCCCTTGTCGTCCGCAGCACAACCCTGCAGTCCCTCCCCGGCAGGAGCGGGACGTACATGGAGTCGCCGCCGTATATGACGCGTCCGCAGTCGAACGCCTTTTTCCCGCCAAGGTCGTAGACCCGCTCGACGAGCTCCGGGTCGAGCATGCCATACCGCGTCTCCACTTCATACCCGGAACGGTCCTCTTCCGGCTCATACCCAACGTCGACGCGCCATACCAGCTTTTTCCCGACTGCATCGGGCACTGCCGCAGCATGGTCGAATGCAGACCAGTCCGCCGCGCGCACCGAGATTCCTTCGGGCCCGTTCATGAACTCCGGCCCCTGCATTTCCACGAAGTCCTGCGGGAACTTGTCGTCGCCCGCGAAAAGCCAGTAGTCGAACCGCGTGGAGGGTTTGTTCTTCAGCGTCTCCATGGCGCCCATCCGCCTCTTCGAGAAAAGCTCCGGCGAATATATTCCATTGACCGACACCACCTTGTGGTTAACCAGCGTATACGCGAGCCCGCTGTAGCCGGTAAGCCCGACCGACGCCCCATCCGGCAGCCGCCGCTCGAACTCGCGCCCAAACTTCATGATGAGGTCGGTCTCGAAGGACGAGGAGTGGAAAAGCGCCCAGAACCACACCGACACGCATCCAGCAAACGCAATCTGCGCGATCGGCACAATGACGGCCACCGGCCTGTCGCGGAGCTTGCCGAAAAGGAAAGCCGCCCCCTCGGCCGAGAACACGACTATAGGCGGCATCACCCATGCGATGTACCTGTCGACATTCGTATTCTGCCACCCGCTGGACGCAACGGTCCAAACGCCGCCTGCGACTGCAAGGAGGTATATCGACTCACGCCAGAAAGTCTCACGGCGCCAGGAATGCGCAAACACGCCGAGCCACAGGAAAGCACACCCTATGACAGGTATGAAGTAGAACTGCCTAGGCGACGTAAGCGAAACGCCAAACGCAAGGGAGCGAACCATGTTGATGAAGTCGCTGGCGGCAATGTGGAATGCAGTTGGAAACGAATGATGCGTGAAATACCCCTTGTTCGCCACGCTTGCAAACTGCGCATGGCCAGTAAGCAGCCAGTTGAGCAGGAAAACGCCGGCCATGGAAGCAATGGCCGCCATGGCGATGCACCAGTCCGCGCGGCCGCCAAATCCGCCGTCGGCCTTACCCTCTTCACCGCCGGCGGGGACAATGCGGTTCCAGGCAAAATGCGCCGCCAGGACCATCGCAAAGGCAATCACGCAGACCATGCCCTCCGGACGCACCCAGGGACCGAGAATCAGCATGGCGGCAAACAGCGGCCGCTTCCCAGAGGCAAGCCCAGCAGCCAAGAGCGCGGAGACGGCAAGCCACATGCCGATGTCGCTCTGCGCAAACGCAGAATATGCAGTCTGCCCAAACAACACAAGCCCGACGCCCGCGAGCAGCCTTGCAACAGGGTCTTCTATTCGCCGCCAGACCGCATATCCCCAGCCGCCAACGAAAATGAGGTAGAAAATCGCATTGAGGGCAAACCCCGCCGCAACCAAGGCGCCGCCCTTTGCGCCAAGGAAGTAAAACACGGCCAGTACAAACGGATGAAGGACGGACGTAGTCCCCGTACAGGGGGCGGCGTCGATAGTGAAGGAAAAGGGATGTCCTTCCGCAATCCGCCGCGCCGCCTGAAGATACAAAAGCGAATCAGGCTGCGGTATCGCAAGCGGGCCAGAGCCGTTCACCATAGCGCCGGCAAACCAGTAACCGGCTATCTGGATCACCGCCAGAGAAACAAGGAGGGCGGCAAACTGCCGCCCTCCCCTTGTGACTAGCCTCAACATGTTCAGCCAATCTTCCGCCACGCACGAATTAGTCACCAGTCGACGTCGTCGTCTTGGTCAGGATGTGCGCGTACTCCGCCTCAGTAGTCACCGAGCAGGTCCAGTCGTCGGTATCAGTCGCCGGCTTCGTATACGTGCCCTTGGCAGGGCAGGTCGGGGTGACCTTGATGTACTTGTCTGCTCCGACAAGGTCAGCCATGTCAGGAATTCCGGCGTTGTTCATCTTCCACTGCTCGGAAGCGGTAACGAGCTGCTTCAGGTTGCTGATGCAGGCGTTCATCTGAGACGTCTTACGATAGCGGACGAAGTTCGGGATCGCAACAGCTGCCAAAATGGCGATGATGGCGACCACGATCATGATTTCGACGAGGGTAAAACCCTTCTTCTTTAGTTTCATGGTTGTGCTCCTTTTTTTTGTTTTATGCGGCCAGCACCATGCCAACCGCTGTTGATATTATAGCAAACCGCATGCCAATCCATCAAGGGAGAAAATGAGAATTTGCAAAAACAGCCGCATAATTTCGGGTTTTTCACGCCTAAAAGGTAAAACAATGACATACCGCGACGCAAGACGTCGAAATGAAAGCACCTCCGAAAGACGCAAACCAGCCCGATTTCTTTGCAATCATGCGAAAGCTCGCGAAAATGCGAATGTTTTCGACCGTGTCAGATGCGGACAAGAAGGTCGTTGCGGTAGAGGTGACGGATGGCATCGCAGTCCTGCGTGTGGCCGCTGCGGTAGCTGACTACCGTGCCTGCGAAGCGGTCGCCGCCAGTGAGGGAGAGCGCAGCGAGCAGGTCGAGCGTGGCGCGGTGCCACACAGGCTCCAGATACTTCTGCGTGCCCTCGAGCGGGAATCGCGGCTCGCCGTACCAGCGCTTCCGGCCGTGGATCAGGATGTTGTTCTTGTCGTAGCCGAGGTTGCGCGTATCGGCGAAAAGCCAGCCTATCGTCTTCGCCAGCTGATACTGGCGGTGCGTCGCGTTCGTTCGCGCGTACGAGCCGTGTTCGAACGTGCGCGGAGTGACGTCGAACACGATCCGCTGCTTGCCGATGATCGTACGCCAGTCGATTGCGACGTCAAGGCGCACGGTCCTGCGGCCATCTTCGGGCGGGAGGAACAGCAGGAAGTCACCGCGCGGCCCCGGGAAAGCGACGGGCTCCTTGACGGCCACATAGTGTGCGTCCTCCTGAGTGTCGACGATGCGCGCGCGCTTCATCGCCTTCACGAGCGGCAGAGAACTGTCGTCGAAGAGCGGCGGGTCGCCGCTGTTCGTCTCGATCACTATGTTGTCCACGCCGAGGCCGGACTTCAGCGCGATGATGTGCTCCACCATGCGCAGGTAGTTGTGCGGCGATCCGCTGCGAAGCACGAGGTTGCGCGCGCTCGTCCAGAGGTTCGCTATGTCCACCGCGGTGTCAAGCTGCTCCGGCTGGTCGGTGCGGCGTATCCACCAGCCCGGCTTCTTCGACGGCGCGAACGTGATGGTCCGCCTTTCCTTGCCGCGAAACGTGCCGACGCCCTCGACGGACGCACGCTCGACTATGGTCGTGAGCTTCGGCGAATAGCCCGCGTCCCCCTCCGCCAGGTCCACCAGGTCCACGGGCTGCGAGTGGAAGCGCTCGATGGCGCGCTTGAACGCCTCTACGCTGCCGACGACTCGCTCGGGGATGGAATAGTTGAAGTTCGCTGTCATTCGCTATTTCTTGTCCTTCTGGACCTTCGTCTTGCCGTCCGGCTTGTTGTCGTCGATCAGCTTCTGGGCTTCCTTTGTCATCTTCGCCCCGCCATATCCCGACGTCTTCAGCGCGGCGTCGAGCATCGAAAGCCACGTTCCAGCGCCGACGTCTATAACGTACTTGCCGACCTGTCCCTTCGGCGTCCCCTTGTCGTCGACGATGATCGACGCGGGAAGCTCGATTCCGGTGATGGCCGACTTCGCGTCTTCGTACAGCTTGGACTCGTCCTTGCCGAGCTTCGTGAGGTCGAACTTGTTCTTGCGGTCGACGGGTATCTCGACGAACATCACGACGCAGTTCGTGGTGAAGAACGTCTTGAGCTCCTTGCGGTTCATCACCTTGCGCTTGAGGTTGGTGGACTCTTCGTCGTTCTGCTTGCAGATGAACGCGAGAATCGGCTGTTCCCACTCGGCCGCCGCCTCCTTGGCCGCCTTGAGCTTCGTGTACATCGCCTTCTTCGGCTTCGGCTTGCCCTTCTTCACCGGGGCCTCGCCCGCCTTTGCGTCCTTCTCATCCTTGGCCGCAGGCGCCGCTGGTGCGTCCGCAAGCAGGGTTCCGGCAGCCATCGCGACCGCCACGGCAACAGTCATGACAATTCTCTTCATTTCCACTCCTTGCGTAAAACCATGCCCCCGAGCCAGAGCCGCGCCATGCGGCGGGCCGAAGGCATTGGTTGTATTATAGCAAAGTTTCGGCGGCGTTGGTAGCGCCGAAGGACAAAATATGGTATCATACGCGCATGGGCCAGAGTGGCGTAATGGCAGCCGCAGCGGACTTAAAATCCGCTACTCAGTGATGGGTGTACGGGTTCGAGTCCCGTCTCTGGCATTCAGGCCTTCTCCAGGTCTTCCGGGAAGACCGACGTCTCGACGGCCTGTCCAAGTATCTCCACGTTCATCACGAGCGAGGCCTTTGCGCCCTCTCGCTTGATGTATCCCTCTGCACCGCGGAACGGGCCGTACTTCACGCGCACCAAGTCGCCCGCCTTGAAAGAGTGCACCACCTTCACGGGACGCTCGCCCGCCAGCGCACGCGCCACCTGCCTAAGCTGGTGCACCATGAGGCGGGAATCGTCCACCGGAATCGCCCTCACGAGCAGATTCGTGCGCAGCATCTTCGCCCGCTCGTCGGGCGAGAGGCGTGTGAACACATACCCCGGGAACAGCGGGAGTTCCGTGACGACCTTCCTGCGCTGAACCCTGACGACCTTCTTCCAGCACGGCAGATAGCGGAAGCAGCCGTATATCCGGAGAAAGGACTCGACCTTCTTCTCCGTCCTCGGCTTCACATGCAGGACGTACCAGGGCCTCTTCACCGCGGCGACCTCAGGACTCCTTTTCCCCGGCGGGGGCGGGGAACGCGGCGAGAACCGCGTCCGCGAACTCCGACAGGTCTTCGTACCGCCCCGCGCAGAAATCGTCTATCGGCGTAGGCTGCGCATTGACTACAAACACGTTCCCGCCGCGCTGCAGCGTGAGTCGCGGAAGCCCCGCCGCGGGGAACACAGTGAGCGAAGTCCCAAGCACGAGCATCACGTCCGCCGAAATGGAAAGCTCCTGCGCCTTCAGGAACGCCTCCTCCGGAAGCGCCTCGCCGAAGAAGGTGATGTCCGGCTTGTACGGTCCGCCGCACTTGCAGCGCGGCACGAACACGCCCGCGCTCCCCTCCGGCCTGCCGCCCTTCTTCAGCATCGCGACGATTTCGCCGAAAGTCGCCTCGGCGCCGCAGCGCCTGCAGTGGTGGAGGATCCCCGACCCGTGGACTTCGTACACATGGGAAGACCCTGCCTTCTGGTGGAGCATGTCGATGTTCTGCGTGATGATGCCGTCAAGCTTCCCGGCGTCCTCGAGGCGCTTGAGCGCGACATGCACCGGCCCCGGCGTGTAGTCCGCAAGCGCGTAGACGATGTCGAATGCGCCGCGGTAGTAGATCGAGGGGTCGCGGTCGAACCAGTCGATGTCGAAGATGCGCTCGGCGTCGGGCTGCTTGTAGAGCCCCTGCGGACCGCGGAAGTCGGGTATCCCGCAGAGCGTCGACACGCCGGCGCCGGTCATCGCAACAACGTGCCGCGCGCCCCTGACTGCCTCGATGAGCTTCTGCATGGCGGCTCCCTCCGGCGTCTCAGCCAAGCGCCGCCGCGGTTGCCTCCAGCGACGCAAGGTCGCCGACGTTGAACGTCTCGAGCGAGGCGTCGATCTTCTTCACGAGCCCCGAGAGCACCTTGCCCGGCCCGAACTCCACGAAGCGCGTGCCTCCGAGCGCCTTGGCGGACTCCACGTCCGCCGCCCAGTTCGTCGTGCCCGTGACCTGCTCGAGCATCATGGCCTTGATCGCCCCGGGGTCGGACGAATGCGGCTTGCCCGTGACGTTCGAGAGCACGGGGAACTTCGGCGCGGAAAACTCGATAGCGTCGAGGACCGGAGCGAGCTTCTCCCTCGCGGGGGCCATGAACGGCGAGTGGAACGCGCCTGCCGTGGCAAGCGGGATCGCGCGCTTGATGCCGATCTCCTTCGCAATGGCCGCAGCGGCCGCGATGGCGTCCTTCGACCCGCTGAGCACCTGCTGCGCGGACGAGTTGATGTTCGCAACGGTGCAGCCGCTCGTCGCGCACACCTGCTCGAGCTGCCCTTGCGTTGCGCCGACTATCGCGATCATCCCGCTCGGCGCAGCCTCGCACGCCTCCTGCATGAAGCGCCCGCGGGCCTCAAGGACCTTGAGCGTGGAGTCGAAGTCGAGAACCCCGGCCGCGCAGAGCGCCCCCCATTCGCCCAGCGAAAGGCCCGCCGCAGCGGCGAAGGACGTTGGGCGCCTCTTCTGCAGCGCCAGGTAGGCCGCGTAGCTCGTCACGAAAATCGCGGGCTGGCAGACGTTCGACTTCGTGAGCTCCTCGGCCGGCCCCTCGAAGCACGTCTTCTTCAGGTCGAACCCGAGCACGGCGTTCGCCTTGTCGAAGAGCGCCATCAGCTCGGCGTCCGCCTCGGCGAAGTCGCGCCCCATTCCGGGGACCTGCGCGCCCTGTCCTGCGAATATGCAAATGTCCATCGTTCATTACCTCCTGTTGTGCATTAAGACATAGAGCCAGACACGGCCCTGAAAATCTCCTCCGGCTCCGCCATGCGCCCCGGGCCTGACGTGCCGCACGCGAGCTCGCCTTCGCCCGGCTGCACGAAGCGGACCCCGCGCGACTTGAGCGCGGCGACGTTCCCCTGCGTTGCGGGGTTTTCCCACATGCCGGCGTTCATCGCCGGCGCAACCCAGACCAGCGCCTTCGTGGCGAGCGCCACGGAGGTGAGCAGGTCGTCCGCAATGCCGTGCGCCATCTTCGCGATCACGTTCGCGGTTGCGGGGGCGACCACAAGAACGTCCGCAGCGTCGGCGAGCGATATGTGCTCCGGCTTCCACGCAAGCGGGTCCTCGAACATGTCGCACTGAACCGGGTTCCTGGAAAGCGTGCGGAACGTGAGCGGCGTGACGAACTCCCTGGCGTGCGCGGTCATCGCGACCTGCACGTCCCATCCTGCCTTCACGAAAAGGCGCACCAGCTCGCAGGCCTTGTACGCCGCTATCGAGCCGGTCACTCCGATCACAACCTTCCTTGCCATCTCCGTACGCATTCCTTTCAGCCACGGCATTCCCGCCGGTTGGCTTTGATTATACCAAAAACCCGCCCCGCCCGTGTGAATTATTTGGCTTTGGGGGTGGAAGCCGTCGGGAGGCCCGACAGCCTCAACGCGCAGATGCGGCTCGCCGCCGTGGCCGTGACGGTAAACGGGCCCACTTTCTTCGACACGGACTCGCCGCCGTCGGAAACAAGGTACACGGAATACGAGCCGTCGTTCAGCCTGGGTCCGAGCGCGATGCCCTCGTACACGATCAGCTCGTACGGCCCGAGTATGCCGCTCGGGCGCGGACCGGTGAAGCTTACGAGCGGATCGCCCTTCGCAACAGCCGCATAAGTGGCGTTTGTAAGCGCCGGGATGCCAGAAACCTCCGTGGCGGCCGCAAGCGCTCCCGTGGTGATGCGGTAGATGCGGCACCTTCCGCATGTCTCTATGCTGACCTCGCGTTCGAGCGCCAGCAGCGAACCGTCAGGCAGCGCGCACAACCCCGAAAGCCCGCTCTGCGCGCATGCCGTCCCCGCGCACTTGTCGCACGAGTAGGCCCACTCGCCCGCCGCGGACCAGCCGGCTTTCGCGGCCCCGCGCCTGTAGCGCGTCAGCCGCACCACGGTGTTCACGTTCGTGTTGCCGCTCGAGGAGCCGCCGTCGCACTTGAGCGCCTGCTCGTTCGCCGTCCACATCGTGAGCCCGTCCGGGGAGATGGTCAGCGACTCGAGCGAAAGGTTGTAGCGCGGCTTGCCGCGCTGCAATGCGGATATGGGCGCGGTCCGGCCCGTGGCCTTGCCGTCGACGCGGAACTCTGCGATCGAAGGAGGCGTTCCCTCGTCGCATATCCACAGCGTGCCCATGCGCGGATCGTACGCAATGCCCTCGGAGTTGCGAAGCCGCGCCGGAACGAACGACGGCCCGAGCGACTGCGAGAGAATCGCGCCAGTGTCAGGGTCGATCTCGAGGGAAAGGGGATGGACCCGTGCAAAGCCGTCGCCGGCATGGTCCTGCAGCACGAAGAACCGTCCGCCCCTCCCGGAATACGCAATCCCGCCGCATCCGTTGCTGGCGAAGGAATACTCAGCCGTCATCGCAAGCGCGAGCGCGTTCGTGGCGTCCGGCCCAACGGCGAGCGCATGGCCCGCGGCGCAGCATTCCGCCACCGCGAAAAGCGCGCCGGCCGCAAACGCCAGCGTCTCTGCAGCCCTTCTCAACATGCTTCGACTCCCAGTGCCTTCCGCCGATATGCGAAAACGAAAAACGAGGGCTGGCGGCCAGTCCTCGTTCTGATGGTGGAGATAAGGGGAGTCGAACCCCTGACCTTCTCAATGCCATTGAGACGCTCTACCAACTGAGCTATATCCCCGTGGTGGAAACGCGGTGTAGTATGCCAAAAAAACCCCGACGGTGCAAGCGCGAAATGAAAGAAATTTCGCGCTCCGGCGCCGCGGCGCGTCAGCGCCGCGCGCCGAACTTGAAGCAGAGCGGACGAAACGCCTTCATCGGCGCGCCTACTGGCGTGAGCGTGCACTTCGCGCGGTCGAACGCGTACATCTGGATTTCGTCGCTCATCTTGTGCCCGACGATCATGAACTTCTCGCCCGGCACGAGCTCGAAGTCGCGCGGGAACGCACCGGTGAGCTTCGCTATGTTCCTGAGCTCCATCCTGCCCGTAGCTGCGTCCACCGCATAGAACGCGATGGAGTCGTGCCCGCGGTTGGACGCCATCAGTATGCTTCCGTCGGCCGTGAGCTTGATCGCCGCGGCCTTCGTCTTGCCGTCGAAGCCGGCGGGGAGCATGGACTTCGTCTCGACGAACTCGAAGCGCTTCCCGTCGAAACGGTACGACGACACGGCGTTGCCCAGCTCGTGCACGATGAACATCAGCTTGCCGTCGGGCGAGAATACCACGTGCCTCGGCCCGAGCCCCGGCTCAACGGTGATCGTCATCGCCGCGTCCGGCTTCATGTCGAGGTCGTAGAAGCGGACCTGGTCGATGCCCAGGTCTACGACCCCAACGCGGTCTCCCGCGGGCGTAAAGAACGCACAGTGCGCATGGGCCTTATCCTGGCGGTCGGCTCTCGGCCCCTTGCCTTCGTGGACTACGCTTGCGACCTTCTTCGTCGCAACGTCAACTATGCCGGCCGTGGCGCTTACGTACGCCGCGAAGGCGACCTTCGTCTCGTCGGGGGACAGCGAGATGTGGCACGGCGCCTCGCATGGAAGGCCCAGCTCCCAGTCCTTCTCGACCTTGTCGCCTGCGATGCGGTAGCACATCAGCACGCCAGACGCCCCTGCAGGGGCGTCGCCCTTGCGGATCGTGTAGAGCAGCGTGTTGGCGCGGTTCAGCGCGAAATACGTGGTTCCCTCCACGCCCTTCTCGATCGCCAGCTCGCGGAACGCTCCCGTTTCTGTGTTGACGGCAAGCGTGCGGAAGCCTTCGCGCTCCTCGAGCGGAAGCTTTGACCCTGCGTTCGAGCCTGCATAGCAAATGACCTCGGAAGACGTGCTGGCGCATCCGGAAAGCCCGGCAGCCGCGCCTGCGATCATCGTGGCCGCGATGGCGGATTTGGTGTTCATTTGGTTCTCCATGGGTTGAGTTTGATGTTTAAAGTTCAAAGTTCAAAGTTTAAAGTTTGATGTTTGAAGTTTGAAGTCACTTACAACTTATAACTCACAACTTACAAATTTCCATCTGGATGGTCCTTCAGCCATTGGACCGCGTAGGCGTCGCCGCGCGCAGCCAGGGAGCGCATGTGCCAGTAGACCGAAAGCTTCTCCGACTTCTCGACGCCCTCGCCAAGCTCGTAGCAAGCCGCAAGGTTGTCCATCGCTGGCGGATGCCCCCTTTCCGCCGCGGCGCGGAACCACTTCGCCGCAAGCGCGGGGTCGCATTTCACGCCGCGGCCCTTGGAAATGCACACGGCGTACGCGTTGATCGCGTCAAGATTGTCCTGCCGCGCCGAGTCCAGCAGCAGCGAAGCGGCCGTCCTGTAGTTGACCGCCACGCCGTCTCCGGAAATGAGCGCAAGAGCGTAGTTGAGCTGCCCTTCCGCGTTGCCGTAGTCCGCGGACTTCGCGAAGCACTTGGCCGCCTCAGCGTGGTCCTCCTTGACGCCCATCCCCTTAAGGTAGCACCAGCCGAGATTGTTTATGGCCTGCGGATGGCCCTTGTCAGCAGCAGACCTGAAGCACTGGTACGCGCGCTTGTCGTCCTTGTCAGTCCCGAGCCCGCGCGCATAGCACGTGCCCATGTTGTACAGCCCGTTGGCGTCGCCCAGCGAGGCGGCGTCGCGGAAGAAGCCAAACGCCCTCTTCATCGTGCCCTTCGCGGACTCGTCCGGCAGCGGGCCGTCCACCTCCGACATCAGCGCCATGCCCCACGCGTTCGCGGCCTGCACGTTTCCACCTTCCGCAGCGCGGCGGAGCGTGTTCGTGTCGCCCGTGTCTATTGCAAGCAGGTACAGCGCGAGCGGGTTTGACTGCGCCGCCAGCTCCTCCATCCGCTTGCGCCCCGTCTCGTAGTACTCCGCCCGGACGGACTCGGGGACCTTCAGCGTGGCGGGCATGGACTTCTCGCCGTTGAAAAGCGCGACTACGAACTTCTGGAGCGTGCATCCCGCCGCGGCGTCCTCCACGACCGCGGCCACTGCCTTCGAATACGCCTTTGGCGCTCCCGAGACGCTTGAGTTGAGCATCGCGACGACCGCCTCCGGGCGTCCAACGGGCTCCTCGGCCTTCTTCGCCGCGAAGGCCGCAGTCGCCGCAATGACAGCCGCCGCTAGAGCGATACCCTTCATGCGCCCACCTCCCGCACGCCCTACAGGTCGAACTCGGACTGCTCGCGCGTCGCAAGGTCCTTCATCTTGGCCTTGCCGCTCGCCACGTCGTCCGGCCCGATGAACACGGCCTTGGCGCACGTCGACTCCGATGCGCGCGCGAAGAACTGCTTGGGCTTCTGGTTGCGCAGCGAGAGGTTCACGTACTCGCCCTTCGCGCGCAGCCTCGCGGCGAGCGCGAGCGCGGCGTCGCGCTGCTCGGGGAACATGAACCCCACGGCAATCCCGCGCTTCTCGGCCGCGGCGTTCTCGCCGAGGCGAGCCTTGAGAAGCTCGGTGACGACGACGTCGCCGAATCCGAGTCCCACTGCCGGGGTAGGGTCGCCGCCGATCGTGGTGAGCAGGGAGTCGTAGCGGCCTCCGCCGAAGATGGCGCGGAACTCGCCCTTCGTGTCGAAGGCCTCGAACACGATGCCGGTGTAGTAGCTGAGCCCGCGTATGACCGAGATGTCGAACTGCAGGCAGTCCGCGAAGCCTGCGATCTCCGCAAGGCGGAAGAGCTCGCGGAGATTCGCCACGGCGGGCGAGTCGGGGAGTTCGTCTAGCCCCTTCACAGCGAACATCTCGAACACCTTCGCGATGCCGGCCTCGTCGAGCCCGCCCTGCGAGAGGATGTACTTGATCTCCTCGTCCGGTATCTTGCCGCGCTTGTCTAGCGCAAGGAACACGGCGGCGTGCTTCTCCGCCGGGATCCCGGAGGCGCCGAGAAGCTCGCCGAGGAGCGCGCGGCTCGACACGTGCACCTTGAAGTCTTCGGGGGAGAGCCCCATCCTGCGAAGCGCCGCGCACGCCGTGCCGATGACCTCCACCTCCGCCATCACGGACTCCTCGCCGATGATGTCGAGGTTCCACTGGTAGTGCTCGCGCTTGCGTCCCTTCGTCATGCGCTCGTAGCGGAAGCACTGCGCCACGGTCGTCCACTTGATCGGAAACGAAAGCTGCTTCTGACGCGCCGCGACCATGCGCGCGAGCGTTGGCGTCATCTCTGGACGGAGCGCGATGTGGCGCTCGCTCTTGTCGAAGAAGTGGTATATCTGGTCACCCACCTCCTCGCCGCTCTTGCGGGCGAGAAGGTCGTAGCTCTCGACGACGCACGCGTCGTACTGTTCGAAACCGGCAGCCTCTCCAGCCTCGCGGAATGCGCCGAAGACTTTGTTGCGCCACACCATGTCGGCCGGGTAGAAGTCGCGCATTCCACGCGGCGGATCGAATGATATCTGCTTGTCCATCTGTCTTTTCTCCTGAACGCGGGGGATTATATCAAAAAACCGCCTCCGCCGCCATTACCCAATGTGGCTTCGGAAAGTTCAAAGTTCAGAGTTCAAACGGCGAAAGCGCCCTACCGCAGAAGGCGGCAAGCCTCAACCTATCGCGCGCTTGAGCGCGGAGAGCCAGGCGTCAAGGCGGTCGCGTGCGTCGCATTCGACGATGAGGCGCAGATACGGCTCGGTGTTCGACTTGCGTATCGAGATCCACCCTTCGGCGTATTCGAGGCGCACTCCGTCGATCTCCGAACGCGACGCCTCCTTGCCGAGCGTCTTCGCCGTCTCGAGCACGCGCGCAATCGCCGCGTCCTTGTCCTCGACCTTGAAGTTGACCTCGCCGGAGTTCGCATAGCGCGACATGATCGGGCGCATCATCTCGGAGAACGTCTTGCCCTCGGCCTTGGCCTTCGCGATCTCGGAGAGGATGCGCGTTGCGGCAAGCACGCCGGAATCGCACCCGAAGAACTCCGAAAAGTAGTAGTGCCCCGCAAGCTCTCCGCCGCACAGCGCCTTTTCGCTGCGTATGATGGGCTTCGCGAACGCATGCCCCACGGGAACCATCACCGGCTCGAAGCCGTCCTCCCGCAGAGTCTCTATCGCTCCGCGGCTAGTCCTGACATCGTGAATGACCTTTGCCTTGCCCGCCTGCGACTTTGAACTTTCGACTTCAAACTTCAAACTTTCCCTCGTGGCCCTGGCGACAACGGGGATGAGGTAGTCGGGCTGGACGAACTCGCCGCGTTCGTCGACGAACATCGCACGGTCTGCGTCGCCGTCAAAGACCACGCCGCAGTCGAGCCGCTTCTCGCGCACGACTTTGGCGATCTGCTCGCGAGCCTCCGCCTTGAGCGGATTGGGGGAATGGGCGGGAAAGGATCCATCGGGCGTGTCGTTGAGCAGAACAGCGCCAGGGAACATCTCCTTTGCCAGAATGCTTGACATTCCGTTCGAGCAGTCGACGGCGAAGGACAAGTTCTTGAGTGTTTGGGTGTTTGAGTGTTTGAGCTGCCAATCGACGTAGCGCGAAAGCGGCGAAGAGGCGGGGTCGGAAGTCGAAATGCCGCAAGTCGCCCCGGTTGTCGGCTGTCGATCGTCGACTGTCCCATCCGGAACCCGACATTCAACCCCCGACACTCGACATCCGGAACCGGAGACCAGCCGCTCGACCTCGTTCAAGCCGTCCGCGTAGCCCACGGGGAGCGCTGTAGCCTTCGAGACTTTGAGCCCGTTGTCTGTCGGCGGGTTGTGCGACGCCGTTATCATCACGGAGCCGTCGAAGTTGTCTGCCGCCGTGAAGTAGTAGACCATCGGCGTGGTGCAGAGCCCGAGGTCGCAGACCTCTGCGCCTGCCTCGGAGAGGCCCTTCACCAGCGCGTCGCGGACTGCGCCGGAAGTCGTGCGGCAGTCGCGCCCCACGAGCCAGCGCCTCCCCTTCACGACCTTCGGAAGCGCGAGCCCCACCTTGTAGACCGTGTCGAGGCCGAAGTCGACCCCGAACGTGCCGCGCATGTCGTACGCCTTGAAGAACGACATGTCACTTAACCTCGACCGGTGCGGAGACCTTCCCGCCAAGGACGCGCCGCGCGGTTATTACGACGAGGGCGGCCGCGAGCGTGAGCAGGAAGCCAGACGACACGAGCTGGATCATCTGCCCGTTCTTCCACGACTTCACCAGGATCGCGCCGAGCGCCCAAGATGACACGGAGAACATGAACACCATCGGAACGCCGGTAATCCAGCTCCAGCGGCCCCTGCGGTTCATGAAGAACCAGAGCGTGGCGGTGAGGAGCGTGAGCGAGGCGAGGAGCTGGTTCGCGGAGGCGAAGAGCGTCCAGAGCTGCTTCGCGGCCTCGGGGTTCCCGAGGAGCAGACCGGCGGCGAGCGCGCACACGATGAATGTCCCCACATACATGTTGTGCGCCACGGACTTCTTCGGCATAAGCTCCTGCCAGGAGAAGCGAGCAAGGCGCGTGCCGGCGTCGACGGTCGTCATGAGAAACGCGGCAACGGACAGGAGCATGAAGCTCTCGGCGGCGCGCTGCGGGATGCCGACCTTCACGCAGAAGCCGGCGATCGTGGAGGCGAACATCTGGACGGGGACCATGCCCCTGATGGTCTCGACGTACTCGCCCTGGCTGGCGTACGTTCCGGCTACGCCGATGAGTGCGATCATCGCGAGCACGCCCTCGAGGAGCATGCCGCCGTAGGCTATCGGACGGATCGACTTCTCGCTCGAGATCTGCTTCGAGCTGGTGCCCGAGGCGACGAGCGCATGGAAGCCGGAGCACGCCCCGCACGCGACTGTCACGAAGAGGAACGGGAAGAGCATGTCCGTCCCTGCGCTGCCCTGCACCACGAATCCGGCGAATGCGTCCGTGTTGAGCGGCGGGTGAGCCACGAACACGCCGAGGAAGCCGAGTATCATCATGGCGTAGAGGAGGTATGCGTTGAGGTAGTCGCGCGGCTGGAGAAGGTACTGCACGGGGCAGGTGGAGGCGAAGAAGCAATAGCCTATCAGCACGAGCGTCCACAGCGTGGCAGTTGCCTCCTTCGACATGCCGAAGAGCTTCACGAGATCAAGCGGGAACGCGTTGCCGACCCACACGAACGCGAACATGAGCGGCACGAAGACAAGCGACGCCCAGAGGACCGACATCTTCCACTTGTAGACGCAGAGACCGAAGAGCACGGCCTCGGCTATGAAGAGGATAGACGCCGTCGCGATCGCAGGATCGGCGATGAACGTGCCGGCAATCTGGCGGTTGAACTCGGCGACGACGAGCACAAGCGCGGACCAGCTGAATAGAAGGAACATTATCTTGCCGGGCCTGCCGAGGATCGTCCCGATCACCGAGCCGATTGACTCGCCTTCGTGGCGCACGGAGAGGAACAGCGAGATCATGTCGTGCGCCGCGCCGATGAACACGCACCCGAGAACGATCCAAAGCGTCACGGAGAGCCAGCCGAACTCGGCCGCAAGAATCGGGCCGACAATCGGTCCCGCGCCCGCGATTGCGGCAAAGTGGTGCCCGAAGAGGACCGTAGGATGGGCGGGAACGTAGTCCACGCCGTCCTGCTTTGTGACTGCAGGCGTCGGGCGCGAGGGGTCGGTTCCGAGCACCTTGCCTATCAGACGCGAATAGAGAAAATACCCGCAGAGGAAGACAGAGCAGGCAATCAGCAGCAATACCGCACCATTCATTGCATTATCCTTTCAGTGACAGACATACAGACTACTCAAGCAGGCCGCCGACGGCCAGCGCAATCGCCTCCGCTATGCGCTCGTGGCCGGCTGAAGACGGATGCAGGCGGTCACTCTCGGCGTTGTGGAAAAACGCGTCGTGCGCGCGGGAGTTGGGATAGAGCCCGGCGTCCGCATTTGCGTCCACAACCTTCGCGGACCACACGTTCCCCGCCTCCTTCACGACGGCAACGTAGTCGTCGATGAAGAGCCCGAGCTCATTCGAGTACGACTCGTCGGGCTGAACGTTCTTCTCCGAGAATGCTGCAAAACCGCGGTGGACCGGCGTGAGAAGCACGAGGCGGGACGTCGGGAAAAGCTCGCGGAGCCTTGACATGGCGATGTTGATGCGGCCGCGGAACGTGCCGCGGTCGAACGAGAGCTCCCGCTTCTTGAGCGCGACCTCGCGCCCGTTCTTGTTCACCTTCTCCTCGGAGAGGGAATACCACTCGCCGAGCGGGACGTTCCCGTTGAAGTCGTTTGTGCCTGCGAACACGAACACAACGTCTGGGCACTCGCCAGGATGGTCCTTCACGTACGCCTGCGCCTGCGCGGGGATGTGCAAAAACTTCTGCCCGTTGATTCCGTAGACGAGAGGGTTGAACCCATAGCGGTCTGCGAGGAACCCCCAGTAGTTCTTCTTGCAGCCGACATGGCACTTGTCGGTTATCGAGTCGCCGAGGAAGAGGACCTTCTTCGAAGGCCTAGCGAACTTGGCGAGCCAGGCGGAGGCATCCTCGGGCCACGTGTCGGTGGGGTTCCCAAGCCTGCGCAGTCCGTATCCGTGCCCTCCCTTCGCGTATATCCTCGCCGTGGAGCTTACGCCCGCCGCGCGCAGGCGCATGTCGTACGCAACGGTCGTCTCGATTTCGCAGAAGTCGTCGAGCGACTGCGCGATGAACGCCGGCGGAGTCTCACCGTCGACCGGATACTCGGGGCGGATGTCCATGCCCTTCCACCTCTTCGACGGAGAAGCCGGGTCGATGCGCGTGCGGATGTCCCACGGATAGATCGGGAGCTGGAAGTCGGGGCGGCATGAGAAGTCGTCCGCGTCGTCGACGCGCTCGTACAGGCGCTTGCGCCAGTTGGTTGCGGCCCTGATCGCGAGGTTCGCGCCTGCGGAGAAGCCGATCACGCCTACCCTCCCCGGGTCGATCGAATACTTGGCCGCATCGCGGCGGAGAATCCCGATGGCGCGCTGCACGTCGCAGAGAGCGGCGTCGCGCTGGTTTGGCGCGCGGTAGAGGAGAACGGCGGCCGAGAAGCCGATGGTGTTGAGCCAGTCTGCAATTTCCGTGCCCTCCTTGTTCCACCCGAGCTGCGAATAGCCGCCCCCGGGAAGGATCACCACCACGGGCTTCGCGCCCTCCCCGCCGGCCGGGAAGAAGGTGAAGAACGGGTCGTTTATGTCGGTGACCACAAGGTTGCGCTGCCAGAGTTCGTGCTCAAGATTCTTGATGGGACGGTCGTTCGCCTTCATTGGGACCTTCCCCTCCGGCCAGAGCCTTGTGTCAGCGGCAGGATCGTGCCTCCACAGCTCCGCGATGAGCGCCTGGCGTGCCTCTGGGGTGCTGGTGTCCGCGCAGTACCGCTCGGGATAGTGCTTTTCTCTCGCCACCTCGGCGGGCG
>CAMORM010000004.1 GCA_946623785.1 uncultured Verrucomicrobiota bacterium | reverse complement strand
CCACCTCCATCGCGCAGCCGTAGTTGTCGAAGAGGTGGAGGAAGTCGTTGCCCTGGAGGATCTGGTAGGAGAACTCCGTGAACGTGAGCGCGCCCTCGGAGGCCTCGAGGCGCTTCTTCACGCTCTCCTTCGCGAGCATCTGCGGCACGCGGAAGTTGATCGCGATGTCGCGCAGGAACTCGATGGCGGAGGTGCCCTTGTACCAGTCGTAGTTGTCCACCATTGTCGCGGCGTTCGGGCCGCCGAAGTCGAGGATGCGCGAGAGGTTCTCGCGGATGCCCTTCTTGTTCTCCTCCACCTGCTCCACGGTGAGCATGTTGCGCTCGGCGCTCTTGCCTGACGGATCGCCTATGAGCCCTGTCGCGCCGCCGACGAGCGCTATCACCCTGTGGCCCGCGAGCTGAAGGCGCCTGAGCACCATGATCGAGACAAGGTTGCCGGCCTGGAGCGAGCGTGCCGACGGATCAAAGCCGCAGTACACCGTGATCGGCTTCTCAAGCATGCGCCCGACTTCCGGGTCTGTAACGGCCTCGACGAGTCCCCTCGCCTTTAATTCTTCGAACAGCGTCATCTTCTGATATTCCTGTTTGCCTTTTGGATTGCGGATTTTACCATAACCGCCGCCTGCGGACAAGACCGCCCTTGCCCGCCGGACGCTTTCGCTTGCAGCATGCGACGCCGATTTGGTAGAATGGACCCAGACGAAAGGAATTTCACCATGGACTTGAAAGAACGAATGGAGCTGGGCGCGGCAAAGAAGCGCGAGATGAACTGCTGCCAGGCGGTTCTCGTGGCGTTCGCGGACAAGCTCGGGCTCGGCGAGGAGCAGCTCAAGCGCCTCGGATCTGGGTTCGGCTCGGGCATGGGCACGATGGAGGGCACCTGCGGCGCGCTGGTTGGCGCGGTCATGGTGTCTTCGCTCCTCTCTGCGGACGGCGAAGCGAGGAAGAACTCGCTTGCGATAATGCCGCGGTTCAAGGGCCTCTGCGGCGCGACGGTCTGCCGCGACATCAAGGGCATCGACACCGGCAAGGTCCTGTGCTCGTGCGAAGACTGCGTCCGCAACGGCGTGCTCGCGGCGTGCGAGGCACTCGGGATCGCCTAGCGCGGCGACGGCGAGACGCCGCCGCCACATCGGCTTGCCGCCTCAGAGCTCGATCCAGTCGCCGGACTTGCAGGCGACCTCGGAGAGCCTGCCGTCGCGGCGGATCACGAACGAGTCCTTGCCGGACGCGTTCATCACGAAGGTCTTCTTCTTCGAGGGGACATCGACGACGCGTCCGTCGTCGTAGAGCCCGATCACAACCTCGTTCTCGCCTTCCGCCTCGATCACCGGATACTGGAGTTCCGGGTGGTGGGGCGTGAACCTGCCCTTCAGAAGCGTCTCGCGATGGTCCTGCGAGAACTTGATCCACTTCGCGATCATGGCGAGGTGCTCCTTGGGCGCGTTGCGCAGCATCACCGAGTACTGCACCGTCCCGAACATCGAGTTGATGACGTACAGAGCGGCGCGCTCGGGCGTCTCGGCGAAGTTCCACTCGAGCATGTCGGAATGGACGGCCGTGCCGCCGGAGGCGAGGCGCAGGTTCGCCATCGCGAAGCGGTTGCGGCTCATGTTTCCGGGACAGTCGCCCACGCGGAGCATGTTGCCGTACTTGCGGATCGCCGGGCCGACGTACTGCTGGCGGAACTCTACGAGGATGTCGGGCTTGATGGCGGTTAGCGCCGCCTTGACCTCGGTCATGAGCGTGTCGACGGCGAGCGGCAGCGACTTTATGTCGCGCCCCGCGTAGTTCTCCGCCACGGCCGGGTCGGGGCCGCGGAACTGGATGGTGTCGATGAAGTCGAGCTTGAAGCCGTCGATGTTCCAGTCCCTGAGCGCCTTGACGTAGGTGTCCACGATGAACCTGCGCACCTCCGGGAAGCGGGGGTCTAGCGTCCCCGCGCCAAGGCCGCGGTCGTTCTCCGTGACGTACTTGCCCTTGAACTTCTCGTAGTTCGCGCTTTTGATTCCGATGAACGGCACGGAGTACCACATCATGTACTTGATGCCCATGTCCTGCACGCGCTTCACGTGTGCGGCCATGTCGGGGAAGCGGCTCTTCGCTATCTGCCAGTCGCCGCAGTAGGCGTAGCCGCGGTTGTTGTCGGCGGTCTGCCATCCGTCGTCCACGATGAACGTCTTCATGCCGAGCTTCGCCGCGATCGCGAGCTCAGCCTCGAGGTCCTTGTCGTGGACGTCCTGGTGGAAGTTGTACCAGCTGGAGTACAGCGGGTCGTAGGCGGATTCCGGCACCTTGCACGGCACGTAGCCTGCGGTCTTCTCAACCCACGCCACGGACTCCCGCACGGCGTCTCCGAAGTACTTGGGGCGCGGGTCGAAGCGCACGCGCGTCTCGTAGTGTGTCAGCGGCGCCTCGACCGCGTCGAAGTAGACTATCCGCACGTTGAGGAAGCTTCCCTCCTCGCGTATGCCGCCGCCGCACCTGAGGTGCCTTACGCACTCCTCCGCCGCCACGGCGAAGTGGCTAGTGTCGTTGCCGTCGAAGTACACGAACACCGGCATGCCCTGCGCGACCTCGGTGGTGGACCAGCCGCCCCAGTCGGCGCGCAGGCCGCATTCGCCCTGGTTGACGCTCCACACGTAGTCCGCGCCGACCTGCGGCACGAGGAGCGAGAGAGTCGTCTTCGGCGGGACCTTCGCCTCGGCGGAGTCGAGCGTGAGCTTCGCGACCTCGGCTCCGTCCGGCGCCACCTCGCGCACGAGCCCAACCTTCCAGTCCCCCTGCTTCTCGCACTCGACCTTCACCTGTCCGAACGAAAACGCGGCCGCAACCGCAAGCATCAACGCCGTCATCGCAAGTCTCCAACTTCGCTGTCACAACGCGCCCGGCCCCATGCCGAACGCGTCCATACTATACCATTATCCCCGCGCTTTGGCAACCTCGGCCGCCTGCGGCGGCACGCCGCGTCATTCCTCTTCCGACGGGAAGAGCTTGCGCGAGATGAAATAGCCGAGGATCACGAGCAGCGCGAGGAGGATCTCGCCGCACTCGCCGATGAAGTCGACCGCCTTGCCGATGACCGAAGGCAGCGGGATTCCCGCGTTCTCCAGGAGGCGGGGCACGATGTTGAACACGAGCACGGCCATCGCGACGAGCAGCGCGGTGAACGACATGCGCCAGCGGTGCGGATGCTTTGCGCACAGACGCCTCACGACCTGCACGGTACCGTGGACCTTCTCGCCGAAGGAGTTCTGCTCGCTTGCCTGTTCATCCGGCGCGGCGATCGGCTCGGACGAATGGAGGCGTATCTTGCCGCTCGACGTCCTGGGGAAAGGCTCGTCGCGCACGATGACAGTCTTGATCCTCTTGTATACCGGCAGCGAGCGGTTGAGGCGCTCGACCTGGCACTTCACCGTGTCCTCCGAGACCACCGCGTATATCTCCGCCTTGATCTCGCGCGTCTCGCCGTTGCCGGAAACGACCGTCTCGCGGAAGCCCGGGATCGACAGAAGCTTGTCCTCGATCTCCTCTGGCGCAATCTTCTTCCCCGAGGAAAGCACTATGGTGCGCGACGCCCTTCCCGTTATGAAGACAAAGCCGTCGTCGTCGATGTAGCCTACGTCGCCCGTGTCGAACCAGCCGTCCTTCAGGACCTCGTCCGTCCTCTCCGGCTCCTCGTAGTACCCCCTGAACACCGCAGGCCCGCTTATCATCAGCGTGCCGCGCTCGGAGACCTTGACCTTGGACTCCGCGAAGTCCGCCTGCCCAGCCGAACCCTGCCTGTGGCGTCCTATCGGCGATATCGAGTAGAGCGCGGTCGTCTCCGTGAGCCCGTACCCCGCGAGCGGCTGGATGCCGAGCGAAAGCATCTGCTCGTATATGCGCGTGGAAAGCGGCGCCCCGCCGACGAGTATCCACTCGATCGGAAAGCCGAGAGCCGCCTCCGCTGAATCGCCGCGCTGCGCGATCTTCGCGCAGAGCAGGTCCGCAAGCGCCGGAACGAGGAAGATGTAGTCCGCCCTGAACCGCTCAACGGCGTCGTAGAGGCGGCGGAAGTCCGGGCACACGCCCACGCTCGACCCCGCGCCGACCATGAGGTACGCAGCGCACACGCCGAAGATGTGGTGGAGCGGGAGGACCATCAGCGAACGCGACCCGGGGCGTATGCACAGCTGCCTGTTGGCGAACCTGCACCATGCCGCAAGCCCCTGGAGCGTGAGCTGCACGCCTCGCGGTCTGGACGTGGTGCCGGACGTGAAGACGATCATCGAAACGCGCCTCTCGTCCGGCGGCAGAAGCGAAAACACGCCCTTCTCGCCCTTGGCGAACGCCTTGTCGGCCTTGTCGAGGAAAAGGTCCGCCGACCTGCTTCCGAAGCCCGCCACCACGAGTTCGGGGAGCTTCTTCGCGACCTCGCGCGCCTTGTGCGCGTGCAGCGCGGAGTAGACAAGCGACTTCGCCCCGACGAACGCGAGGCGCTCGGCCATCTCGTCGGGGCTGAGGTTCGGGTCTATCGGCACCACTATGCCGCCGCCGAACATCACGCCGGCATGGGCGACCATCCATTCGTAGCTGTTCTCGCCGAGGAGCCCGACCGCTCCTCCGGGGATCACCTTGGAGACGCCCCACGCGATGCGTTCGATGTCATGCGTGAACTGGCGCCACGAGATCGGCACCGAGCGGTCGCCCGACGTGATCAGGAACGCCGCATCGTCGGGGCGTTCGCGCAGGCATTCCTGGAACTGCCTGAATATGGATTCGAAGCCGCCCACCTACCTGATTCGCCTGATTGCCCCGAACTTGCACACCTGCGAGCACTGCTTGCAGCCCGCGCAGAGCGACGGGTCGATCTTCATCTGGTAGGCGCCCTTGCGTATCTCCGCGCCGCGCGTCATCGCAGGGCAGCCCATCTTGAAGCACGCGCCGCACGCCTTGCACTTCTCGGAGTCGACCTCGCAGAGCCCCTCCTTCGTGAGCTTCGCCGCTATGCGGCAGGGGGCGTAGGCGATTATGAGCGCGCCTTCGTCGCCATCCATCGCGTCCACAAGCACCTTCTCGAGCTCGGCGAGATCGTCCGCGCTTACCTTCACGACCTTCCTGTATCCGCACGCCTTGGCGATGTCCGCGATCTCGGTCACCGGCGCGGGATCGCCGGCAAGCGTCTTGCCCGTGCCCGGGTTGTCCTGATGGCCCGTCATCGCCGTTATGCGGTTGTCGAGGACAACCGTCGTCACCGGCGTGCCGTTGTAGTGCGCGGAGAGGATTCCGGTGATGCCGCTGTGGAAGAACGTGGAGTCGCCGAGAACCGCGCAGATGCGGCCCTTGAGGCCGGCCTTGCGCATGCCGGCCGCGTTGCCGATCGACGCCCCCATGCAGATCGTGGAGTCCATCGCGTTGAGGGGAGGGAACGCGCCGAGGGTGTAGCACCCGATGTCGCCAGTCACCGTGGCGCCGAGCTTGTGGAGGATGTAGAACACGCTCCTGTGGCCGCATCCGGAGCAGAGCACCGGCGGACGCGTGGGGAGAGAGCTGTCGGAACGGACGGCTCTAGCCGGCCCTACGTCGCCCAGTATCTCGTGGCGGAGGTTCTGGAGCCTGTCCGGGTTCATCTCGAGCATGTTGAGCTCGGTTTCGTGCTCCACGACCTTGATGCCCATCGCCCGGATCTGCTCCTCGAGGAACGGATCAAGCTCCTCAACGACAAGCAGCTTCTTCACGCCGGAGGCGAACTTCGCGACAAGCTCCTTCGGAAGCGGATTCGTCCAGCCCAGCTTGAGCACGGAGAACTCTGGGAACACCTCCTTGACGTGCTGGTACGCGATGCCGGAGGTCACGATGCCGAGGGAGTCGTCGCCCCTCTCGATCCTGTTGAACGGGCTTTCGGAGGCGGCCGCGGACATCGCGGCGGCGCGCTTCTGCGCCGCGAGGCGCTGGCCGCGCGCGAACATCGGCACGGGAATCGTCCTGGTGATGTCCTTCACGTACGGGATGAGCGGGTGCGGGGCGGGCTTGAAGTCCCCGAGGTCGACGAGCGAACTCGAGTGGCTCGTGCGCGTCGTAAGGCGGAGCATGCAGGGCACGCGGAACTTCTCCGAGATCTCGAACGCGGCCTGGACCATGTCGTAGGCCTCCTGCGAGTCGGACGGCTCGAGCATCGGCATGCGCGCGAACTTCGCGATGTTGCGGTTGTCCTGCTCGTTCTGCGAGGAGTGCATCCCAGGGTCGTCCGCCGAAACCACGACCATGCCGCCGGTCGCGCCCACGTAGGTGAAAGTCATGAGCGGGTCCATGGCGACGTTGAGCCCGACGTGCTTCATGGCGGTCAACGCCCTTGCGCCCGCCATCGATGCGCCCACTGCCGTCTCCATGGCGACCTTCTCGTTCACCGCCCATTCGCAGCGCACGGTGTCCTTGAACTTCGCTATGTTCTCGAGAATCTCCGTGGAAGGCGTTCCTGGATACGCGCTCGCCACCACGCACCCGGCCTGGGCTGCGCCGGCCGCGACGGCCTCGTTGGCGGAAAGCAGTTTCTTGCTGTCGTTGTTCATCTCTCTCCTTGCAGAACCGCCGGCGCCCTGAACGGCCGCCGGCCATCTTCCCCCACCGCGGGGGAATGTTTGTGGATTTTACCAAAAAACGGCCCGGAGGTAAACCTCCCGCGTGGCAACCCGGAGCACGGGGAGCGCCGACGGTCCGGACTCCTCAGCGGAGCACGAGATCCGCGAGGACCTCGTCCTTCTCGCGGATCTCCTCTCTTGTCAGGCCCACCATCTCGTGGGGGAAGACTATCCAGCTGTCGTCAAGCTCCCTGGCGAAGTAGTCAGGCGACAGGCTTGTGGTGTTCTTGCCGGGCTTCCAGTAGACGCACGCGAGCCGCATCTCCACGCCAAGCCCCTCCAGCTTCTCCCTGATCGCGGCAGCCGTCTTGCCGGTGTCGAAGACGTCATCCACCACGAGGACCTTCGTGCCAGGCGCGAGCCTGGAGAAGACCTCGTCCGCGCACGAGAACACCACGCTCCCCTCGTTCGCCTCAATGCCGGTGTACGAGGAGCACTTCACCGGCATGTGCCTGAGCTCGACCCCGTGGTATGCGTAGAACTCGTGTATCGCCGCCCCTGGCGCGGCGCCGCCGCGCCACAGGGCGAGCAGGGCGTCCGGCCGCCAGCCGCTGTCCATGATCCGCCGGGCGAGCCTCCACGTGTCGCGCAGGTACTCGCGCGGACCGAGGTACGACTTCATGTCAGATGACCCCTTTGGAGGAGGGCACGCCCTTCTCGCGCGGATCGTGCGCAACGGCCGCCCTGAGCGCGCGCGCGAAGCTCTTGAACACGCCTTCGCAGACGTGGTGAGCCTCGTCGCCGTATATCTCGCGCAGGTGGATGTTTGCGCGGGCCTCCACGGAGACGGCACGGAAGAACTCCTCAAGGAGCTTCACCTCGAAGTCGCGGACCATCGCGTGCTTCATCGCGCACTGGAACACGAGGAACGGCCGGCCGCCTAGGTCAAGCGAGGTCTCGCAGAGCGCCTCGTCCATAGGGATCGACGCGAAGCCGTAGCGCACTATCCCGGCCCTGTCGCCAAGAGCCTGGTCGAGGGCCTTGCCGAGGGCAAGCCCCACGTCCTCGACCGTGTGGTGGTAGTCCACCTGCAGGTCGCCTTTCGCCTTCACGGAAAGGTCTACGAGCGAGTGCTTCGCGAGAAGCTCGAGCATGTGGTCGAAGAATCCGATTCCGGTGGAGACATCCGCCTTCCCGCAGCCGTCCAGGTCGAGTGAAATCGTTATCTGCGTCTCGCGCGTGTTGCGCTCTATGGTTGCGGTTCTCATTTCTTGCTCCGAAAGGTACTGGAGCCGGCGGAGGGACTCGGACCCCCGACCCACTGATTACAAATCAGTAGCTCTACCAACTGAGCTACACCGGCCAGGTGCGCGTATGATACCAAACTCCACGCCGTTGCGCAATTCCGCATTTTGCCGGGCGTGCGGAGTCACGCGGCGCCGGCAATCGCGAAGAGCGCCATGAAGAACGCGATGTACACAAAGCCCACTATCGCGCCCGTGACGCAGATCATCACGGGCTCCACGAGCATGCCGAAGCGTTTTATGGCGATGGCTAGAAGCATCTCGTGGAAGCGAGCGACCTCGCCGAACGACTCCGCGAGCGAGCCCGTCACCTCGCCGACGGCCGACATGCGCGCGAGCATGGGCATGAACTCGGTCGCCGGACGAAGCGAGTCCGCCAGCGACCCTCCGTGCATCACGCCGTCGCGCGCCGTCTTGATGCGGTGCTTGTAGCGCGTGTTGGACATGAGCCTGGACGAGACGTCGAGCGCGTCGAGGAGCGTGACTCCCGACTCGACCATTATCTGCATCGCCCTCGCGAAGAGAGCGGTCCCGGAGAGGCGCAGTATCCTCCCCGTGACGGGTATCCTCAGCAGGAACACGTCCTCGAGCTCGCGCGCGCCTTCGAAGCGCCTTGCGGCGAACCACGCGACGACCGCCGCTACGATCCACCCGAGTATCGCGAACCCGTTGACCTTCACGAAGTCGGCGAAGTCCATAAGCGCCATCGTCATGCCCGGGAGCTCGACCCCTCCTTCGCGCAGGAACTCGGCGAGCTTCGGGATGACGGCGACAACGAGGTACGTGCTCACGCCGACCGCCATCGCCACAGTCACGAGCGGATACACGAGCGCGTTCACTACGGCCGTCCTGAGCTCGCGCCTCGCCTCCATCTGGTCCGCCGCCCTTGTTAGCGCGTGCTCGAGCTCGCCTGACCTCTCGCCTACGTCCGCAAGCCGCACCGTTATCTCGCCGAACCGCCTGACCTGCCGCTCCAGCGAACCGGCGAACGAGCCTCCGGAAAACACGGACTCGCGCACCTTGCGCCATGCGGACGCCGCGCGCGGGCATGGCGCCTGCTCCTCCACCGTGTCGAGGGCGGCAAGCAGCGCGACGCCGCTCTTCAGCATGGACGCCAGCTGCCTGAGTCCCATCTCGACGTCGAAGCCCGTCATCGGCTTTAGCCACGCCGGATGCCACCTGGGGGGCAGTGCGCCGGACTTCTTCACCTCCTCGACCGACAGCACCACGTAGCGCTCGGCGCGGAGCATTGCCACGAACGCCTCCCGCGAATCCGCCTCGCGCGAGACCGTGCGGCGGACTCCGTCAGGGTCCCTTGCCGTGGCGGAGAAGACCATCAGCAGTTGCCTCCGGTGATTCCGAGGTCGGCCGTGCCAACGACCCTCACGACCTCGCTCCACGAAGTGACGCCGGCATCGATCTTCGCCTTGGCGTCGTCGCGCATCGAGGTGAGCCTTTCAGTCGACGGGTCGTACAGCTCGAACAGTCCGATGCGCCCCGAATACCCGCGGCTGCCGCATTCAGGGCACCCCTTGGCCTCGAAGCCGTTCTCGCCCTTCACCCTGCACTTCGGGCAAAGGCGGCGAACAAGGCGCTGCGCAACGGCGAGCCGGAGCGTGGCGGGGACGAGGTGCGGCGCAAGGCCCATGTCGACAAGACGCGTCACCGAGCTCTTCGCGTCGTTCGTGTGAAGTGTCGAAAGCACCAGATGCCCGGTCAAGGCCGCCTTCACGGCGGCGTCGAGCGAATCGGCGTCGCGTATCTCGCCGATCATGATGACGTCCGGGTCGTGCCTGAGAAGCGACTTGAGCGCCTTCGAGAAGTTCACTTTGTCCGACGAGTCCACCTCCGCCTGGCTCACGCCCTGTATCTCGTACTCGATCGGATCCTCGACCGTGAGGATGTTGAGCGGGCGCCCCTTGAGGAGCTGCTGTATCGCGGCGTAGAGGGTGGTCGTCTTGCCGCTCCCCGTCGGCCCGGTGAGAAGCACGAGTCCGTGTGGCTGCGCAAGGACGCCCGAAAACACGGCGTGGTCGGCGTCGGAAAGGCCAAGGTTGTCGAGCGTGAGCCGCTCGGCGTCAGTCTCCAGGAGACGGAGCGTGACGCGTTCGCCGTGGCGCACCGGAAGCGTGGCCATGCGGACGTCTAGCGGCGAGAACCGCCCGCCGCCCATGTCTGGCATGCGCCACGTGAACCCGCCGTCCTGCGGCGCCCGCCGCTCCGCTATGTCGAGCGACGCCAGCACCTTGAGCCGTCCGGTCACGCCGGCCTGCATGGTCCCAGGTATGCGCAGCACCTCCTCGAGCTCGCCGTCGATGCGGAAACGGACGCGAACGGACGTCGCATCCGGGTCGAAATGGACATCCGAGGCGTGCATGAGAAGCCCTGCGCGCAGTATGCGGTCGGTCAGCCGGACGGGGTCCGTGAGCAGCTCGGCGCGCGAAAGGAGTTCGTTTGCGCTTATCATGATGCACCTCCCGCGCCCATTCCGTGGCGCACGCGCGCACGCAGCGCGTCCGGGTTCTTCGAAAGCGACATCGCAACCGCCTCGCTGATCTTCCCCTGGGCGAGGAGCTCGGAGAGCGACTGGTCGAGCGTGCGCATCCCGAGCGCCGTGCCGGTCTCGAGGATCGAGTATATCTGCGCCGAGCGCCCGGTGGCGATAAGGTTCGCGACCGCCGTGTTGTTCACCAGGACCTCGCACGCAGGCACGCGCCCCTTGCCGTCCGCCGTCTTCACGAGGTGCTGCGCCACGATTCCGCGCAGCGAGAGCGCGAGCTGGTGGCGCGCGCTCGACTGCTCGTCCGCCGGGAAGACAGATATGAGGCGCTCTATCGCGCCAGCGCAGTCGCCAGCGTGGAGCGTGGTGAACACGAGGTGGCCTGTTTCGGCGGCGCGCAGCGCGGTACGCACCGTGCCGAGGTCGCGGATCTCGCCAACGAGGATCACGTCTGGGTCCTGGCGAAGCGCCTCCACTAGGGCGTCGTTGAAGCTCTTCGTGTCGCGCCCGATCTGCCGCTGGTTCACCAGGCAGCGCTTCGTTGTGTGGACGTACTCCACCGGGTCCTCTATCGTGATTATGTGGGCGTCGCGCGTCTCGTTGATGCGGTTGAGCATCGTGCCGAGGGTCGTGGTCTTGCCGCTCCCGGTAGGCCCGGTCACGGCAACCAGGCCGTCCGTCTCCATGCAGAAGTCGGCGATCCTCCGCGGAAGCCCGAGCTGCTCGAAGGAGCGGAACTCCGCGTCGAGCCGGCGAAGCGCGACTGCGGTCTTGCCCATTTCGCGGAAGAGGTTGAAGCGGTATCGCACGCCGCTCGGAGCCGTTACCGCGCCGTCGATCGAGCCTTCCTTCACGAGCGTGTAGCGTACCTTCTCGGTGCCGTCCGGCGTGCCGAGAGGCAGGGTGGAGAGGCCGAGCTCCATCGCAACGGCGTCGACCGACTTTGCGTCGAACGGGCGGTACCCCCCGAACTCCACGAGCGCGCCCCTCACGCGGAAGCGCGGCGCGAGCCCGGTGGCGAGATGCAGGTCGCTCGCCTTGGATTCCTCGCATGCGGCGAAGAGGCTTTCGAGAAGTGCGTCCATCTGGCGTGTTCTCCCTGGTTCAGAGCCACAGGAGGAGCGACCACTTGTCGCCCCCCGTCATTTCAAGCCGCTCGGCTATCACGGCGCGCTTGCGCTCCGTGACCAGGCACAGTGCGCGAAGCACCTCGGAGTAGCTTCCCTCAAGGCGGTATAGGCGGCCGCGCGGCGAAGGACGCAGCGCGGTCGCGCGCAGCACGGCACCACCGCGCGCACCGCCGTCCTCGGAGTTGTTTATCTCGGACGAGACGACCCTAATCCCGGCGTCGCGGAAAACGTCGAGAACGGCCTGCTCCCGCGCGGCGACCGTGTCGCCCGCTCCGGCTGCGATCTTCGACTCCGGCACGTTCGTCTTCTTCTCCGCCTCCAGCTCTGCGGCGGTGTCGGCAACGAGCTTCTTGAGCTTCGCCTTCTCCTCCGCGTGCTTCTCGGGGGTGATCAGCTTGGCGCAGGCCTCGCTTGCGGTCTTGACCTTCTCGGCGTGCGGAATGCGCCAGTAGTATACGTACGAGCCCAGCAGCGCCGCCGGGATGACGACGACCACGAAAAGCTTGTCCCTTAGGCGGAGGGCCGTCATCTGAACTCCCCCCTTTCGTCGAAGGTCACCGTGCAGGAGAACCCCACGGTCCCGCCGGATCCGTTCGACGTAAGCGGCCCCGGCTCGATCGTCCAGCCCTTCGGCACGAGCGCGCTGCTCAGGCGCACAAGCGTCGCCGAAGCGGCCTTCGTGTTCAGGCTCATGGCGGTTATCTCGGCGGAATACGGCTTGGGGCACTTGATCTGCTTCAGCACGGCATCGTTGCCGAAAGCCTCCGACACGGTCGCGAGCAGCGTCTTGTAGACGTCGCGCAGCACTTCCGTGTTCTGCCGTCCGCGCGTTATGCCAACGCGGTTGTCGCGGTGCGCCTTCGTTTCGTTGCGGTTCTTGTCGACCGCCTTCTGCAGCGCCGCAAGCTCGCCGGCGAACGCCGATCGCCTGGTGGTCTCGGCGGCAAGGCGAGCCTCCTCGGCCTTGATGTGCTCGTAGTCGCGCCACGCGAGCACAAGTAGCGCGATCGCCGCAAGGCCGACGACGCCTAGCACGATGTTCAGCAGGCACGATCCGCCTGACTTCTGCTGCCTGCGCCTAACCGCGACGTCGAACACGCGCACGGTCGCGTCCGGATCGTCGACCGGACGGAACACGAGCTCGGCGTCCTTGGCAGGTATCGCGCTGAACGGCTCCACTTCGTACGCGAGCGCAACCTCCAGCTCGTCGGGCGAAAGCCCGGCGACCTGCACGGCCGCAAGCCGCACCTGCTGGCGGAACGCCTTGGGGTCGTCCCAAACCCGATCTTTGTCCTTCTTCTTCATGTTACGGCACTGCAATCCTGATCTGCACGAGATTGTCGCCTGGGCGCACGAACACGCTCCGCGGCACACCCGAAAGGGAGTCCTTCACTATCTTCAGCCCAGGCGTGAGTCCGCTGAACTCGGCCGCCACGGGATACGAGACCCGCTTCACGCCGCCCGTTATCAGCCCGTCCGCCGGGCCATACCACGCCCAGGTTATCTCGCCCGCGAAAGTCGACCCGTTCGTCACCTCCGCCCTGAGCACGAGGCGGCTCGTAGCCCCGCCATCCGGCAGCAGCGAAAGCGTCATGTCTCCCGCGGCCACGGACCCCGGCGCGAACTTGTCGTCCGGCCGCGCGTCCGAGCCTAGATGCGAAACGGCGGACGCGAACCCGTTGGACACGACTATGCGCGTAAAGCCAGCTTCGTCAACCGACTCGATCGCGTTGCCCCATGGGTCGAACAGGCGGTCCTTGCCAAACGGCATCCTGAGGTACGGGCCGCGCCAGCCGGTCGGCACCAAGACGCCTGCGCCCATCGAGGCAAGAGAACCTGCGTCCGCCCCATGGACGTACAGCGAGCTGTTTGCCGCGGACAGTAGCGCGAACTGGCGGGCCGACGCCGGACGGCGCCAAAGCTCGGAAAGCGTCCCTACTGACGTGCCCTGAGAGTTCGTCTGCGACACAAGACGCGGCAGGCGGCCCATGTCGGAAAGGAATCCCTCCGGGTCGCCGAACTGCGAGACGTGCCACACGCATTCGCGAAGGGTCTCAAGCTGCCTGTCCGCCACCTTGCGCAGCTGCGCCGCTCGCACCTGCGATATCTCGCGCACGGCAAGGTGCGTGAGCACGGCCATCACCACAAGGACGACGACCAGCTCTATCAGCGTAAATGCGCTACGGCCCCTCACCAGATGTCCTCCCCTTCGTCGATGTCTCCGCGGGTAAGGAACAGCACCAGGTCGTCGCCGCGCGAGGACCTGTCGTCGCCGTCTATGAGACCGGCCTGCCGGACGAGGCGCCTTGTCCGCTCGTTCCACGTGGTGCCGAGGCGGTTCGTGGCGTTCTGGGAATAGCATGGCGCCTCAAGTATCCCGTTTGGCCCGGCGGAGACGACGCGCGCATACGAGAAGCGCGCTTCGTCCGTAACGTTCGTCGCCCCCCTGAACGCCTGGATCGGCGGAATCTGCAGGACATACGGATTTCCCCACGGATCCATGATCGTGGGCTCGCCGGGAAAGCCATAGGCCGAGCAGTCGTTCAATCGGACGACAATGTCGTCCGGAAGCTCAATGTTCGAAACGTCAGGGTAGAACCCTCGGTCGCCGAACGTGGAGTCTTCGTCGAACCTAATGTCCCTCTCGCCCGGAAAGACCGCCGCAACCGCAGCGGACCCGGTGCGGACGTATGGCCCGCGCCATCCGCGGCCGCTTTCCTCGTTCCACGAGGTGAACGCCGACGCCTTTGCGCACCCGTACGAAAGCGCGGCCGATTCGCTGAGGTCGTCCACCCTGATGCCGCGCGTCCTGTCCGTTCCGACTGCAATGGTACCATACAGGTTTGTAGACACCATAAGATTGCCGAGCCTAAGATATCCAACGGAAAAACCCGGAATTCCGCTCATATCCGCGATATATCCGATGTCAGGATCCATAAAGGCGTCGCGTATGGTCTTCAAGTCGGACTCGGCAACGGTTATGCGCGCCGTGCTGGTAAGGCGTTCGAAGCGTCCAGCCACGAACACCGCCAAAACGGCTAAAATCGACACAACCGCCAGGAGTTCGACAAGCGTGAACCCTTGCTGGGCGTTGGAATTCCTGAATGTCATCAAACTTTAAACGCAGCAGGAGGCCGGAAGGTTCAGGCACGGGCCTTGACCGCGGCCTCCCGGGATGGGCGTCAGGCGGACCACTCGCGCATCAGCTCAAGCGCGGAGGCTGCTGCCTCGCGGAAGTCCTTGCCCTTCCAGTCGCCCTCGATCGACACGCCTCCGCGGTACCCCGTTGCGGCAAGCGCCTTGAGGTATGCCGAGAGGTTGTCCTCTTCCAGGCCAGGCGCCCTGCGGTGCGCACGGGTCGCGATGTGGCAGTGGAGGATGCGCTTGCCGGCCTTGGCGAACACATCAGGCTGCTCGTTGCCGGAGCACATGTGGTATATGTCGGCGAGAAGCTGCACATGCGGGCTGCCGATGCGGTCGACGAAGTCGATCCCCTGGCCCACGTAGTTGAAGATGTTGCACTCGGCCGCGCGAAGGGGCTCGAGGACGACCGTCACGCGGACCTTGCCCTTCTCCATGCGGTCGGCCAGGCGCTTGCAGAACTCGACGAACTGCTCGCGCGCCTTGTCCTTCGAAAAGCCGTCCGGCGCCTTGCGCGCGCCAGCGGAACCAAGCACGATGTACTTGATCCCGAGCTCGTCCGCGCGACGGAACGCGACATCCGCGAACTTGAACGCGGCGTCCCACTGGAGCTTGTCCTCTGGACCAGATATCTTCATGCCCCAGGGGAGGAAACCGTTGCAGGAGCGGATGGGGAGCGCGCACTGCCTCGACTCGGGGAGGACCTTCGCCTCGTATTCGGAGTCGGACATTGTCGGCTTCAGGAGGTTGGCCACGCTCTGCTCTACGAAGTCGTAGCCAAGCTCCTTGAGGACCTGCGAGTCCGACACGGGCCTGCACGCCCCGAACAGGAAAGTCTTAGCCGGCTCGCCTCCGCAGCACAGCGACGAACACCCCGTTCCCGCGGCGGCCGCGAACGCGCCAGCCGCCATTCCCACGAAATCTCTTCTGGAGACCATGCGAACCTCCCTCAGTACCCCTTGAACACCTTGCCGCCCGCGAGGACCTCGCGGCGCACGGGGTCGAACGTTGCCTTGCTGCCGGTGCGGAACGCGGCGTTCGACATGATAAGCGCGATCGAGTGGTAGTAGCCCGCCTCGACCGGCGCGTTCGGGTCCTTGCGGGAGCGCACGCACTCCATCCAGTTGCGGACATGCGCGCTCGTGAGCTTGTCCGCCCCGGTGTTCGCGCTCGTGACGACCGTCTCCTTCGGAGCTGGGAGGTTCTCCTGCTTGAATTCCTTTGCGCCTTCGACGCCGCGGTTGCTCACCGTCCCGTTCACGAGGTCGATCGCGCCCTGCGTGGAGAAGTACTCCTCCTGCCCGGACTCGTTGTTGGGCTTGCGCCCCGGCGCGCAGTTCGTCTGGTGGCTCTGGAACATCACCTGGAAGCCCTTGCCCTTCTCGCCGCTCTTGCCGTACTCGAGGATCGTGGTGAAGGTGTCGGGGTTCTCGCGGCCGTCGAGCCACTGGTAGAGCCCGCCGGACGAGACCGCGCTCGTGGGATAGTTCATGCCGGTGAACCACGCGACAGTGTCGATCTGGTGGCACATCCACTGGCCCGTGACGCCGCTCGAGTACGGCCAGAAGAGGCGGAACTCGAGGAACTTGCGCGGGTCGAACTTCACGTACGGGCGGTCGAGGAGCCAGGTCTTCCAGTCGGTGTCCTTCTCGAGGAGCGAGGCTATGAGCTGCTCGCTGCGGCGCCAGCGGCGAGGCTGGTTCACGTTCCAGGTGAGGTTCACGTAGCAGATGTCGCCGAACTTGCCGGAGTTGATGTACTCCTTGGCGGCGGCGTACGCCTTTCCGCTGCGGCGCTGCGAGCCGATCTGGAGTACCGCGCCGGGGACCATTCCGGCCTTGCGCTTCGCCTTGACCGCGTCGAGGATCATGTTCGCGGAGTACATGTCCTCGGCGAGCGGCTTCTCGCAGTACGCGTCGAGGCCGGCGTTCACCGCGTGCGCCGCGTGCTGAGCGTGCTGGAAGTCGGCCGTGGAGATTATCACCGCGTCGAGGTCTAGCCTGTCCTTCGCCTCGTAGAGCGCAACGTCGCTCGGGAACGCATCCACCTTGTGCCCGAGCTTCTTCTCGATCTCCGGCACGGCGTTCTCGTGCAGGCGCTTCTTCCAGAGGTCCGCCACGGCCACCATGTCGAAGTTGAGCTCGTCCTTCACGGCGTTGAACGCCGGGAAAAGAGATCCGCGGAAGCGGTCGGAATACCCGACGCACGCCACGCGCACGCGCTCGTTCGCCCCGAGGACGTACAGCGAAGGCGCCTTGCCCTCAGCGAGAATCCCGTCCGTACCCGTTGCGCACCCTGCGAGCATGCCAGCCCCAACCGCGGCGCTGCCTGCGCCGATGAACTCGCGTCTAGACACTTTTTCCGACATACCGTTTCTCCTTTTCCCGCGTTCCTGGAGTTTCGGCGCCCGCCATCCGGGATAAAACGGACGCTAGTAGAAATTATGCAATGATTATATCACGAAATTCGTCCGCGCACAATACCGCAATGTTTGGTATAATCAAGGCGATGGACAAATCCGTGACCCTGATGGTCCCAGTCTACAGGACAGCTACGCTCGCCGAGACGCTCGTGCGCGCGCTGCCCGGCTTTCGCGCCGCGGCCGAGTCGGCCGGATGGCGCTTCGAGGGCTGCATCGTGGTTGACGACGGCTCCCCCAATGGCGATGAAATTGCAGAGGCCGTGTCGCGCGCGAAAGACGACGGCGTGCGCCTGATGCGCCTCGGCGGAAACCGCGGCAAGGGCTTCGCCGTGAAGACGGGCGCACTGGCCGCCAAGGGCGCGTATGTGCTCATGAGCGACTGCGACATGTCCGCCCCGCTCGAGGAGTTCACGAAGCTCGCAAAGGCCGCCGAACGCGACCCCGGGGCCGCGATGGTGTGCGGATCGCGGAGGGGGCTCGCCCGCGGCGGCGGAAGGCCGCTTTCAAGGCGGATCCTCTCGGCGGTCTTCGCCGCGCTCGCGCACTGCGCCGGCACAGGCCCCGTCCGGGACCCGCAATGCGGGTTCAAGCTGTTCAGGATGGCAGCCATGCGCCCGATGTTCGAGGCGCTCCGCACCGAGCGCTTCGCCTTCGACGTGGAGCTCATACGCCGCGCGCGCAGGGCCGGGCTCCGCGTCGCGGAAGTGCCTGTCAGGTGGCACGGCGGGAAGCGCAGCACCCTTCACGTGATCAGCGACGGCGCGCGCATGCTCTTCGACCTCGTCCGCATCGCGTTCATGAAGTGAACGCGGCGGGCCGCGAAGCTCAGAAGCGGCCGTTGACTATCGGCAGGACCGGCAGCCAGCCGTTGCGCGAAATCACGTTCACGATGCCGATCTGCATGCCGCGCTCCATCTCCTCCGCGTAGTTGAAAAGGCCTATCTGGCAGCCCCTCACCCTGCCGCTGGCGAAGCCCTTGCAGTCGCCGTAGAGCAGGGAAAGGCGGAAGCCAGCCACGTCATACGACCTCGACGGCGCCTGCACGGGCGTGAAGAGGGAGAACATCACTGGCGTTGTGTCGGCCGACGCAGCGGCGGCCGCGAACAGGCACGCGGCGAACACGAGCCTCTTCATTTGCCGCCCTCCTCCGCCACGGGCGCCTCCTTGGCAGCCTCGGCGGCGTCGGCAATCTTCTGCTTCGCCTCGCCGGCGAGGTTCGTGACGACCGTCTTGGCCTTGTCGATGAGCTCGCCGGCCTTCTTCTTGGCTGCGTCGTACGTTTCGCCAGTCGTCTTCGCCATGGCGTCTCCAGCCTCCGCCGCCGCCTTGACCATGGCGTCGGAAGCCTGCTTGACGCTTTCCTTGACCTGCGGCCAGGTCCCCTTGAGCTTGGCGCAGAGCTCCTTCGCCTTCTCCTTTGCCGCGAGCACCGCGAGGCAGCCCTCGGAAAGCTCCGCGTTCCAGATCAGGGAGTGGCCGTCGTACTTGCATGTGACGTCGAACTTGACCTCCTCGCCGTCGACCTTGCCTGTCGCGACGCCCTTATAGTCGATTCCGTCGGCGCGCTCCTTCACGAGGACCACGTCCTGCACGACCAGCCCCTTGAGTCCGGTCTTCTTGACGAGCTCCTCCTGCATCTCCTGCTTGACCTGCGCGGCGACGTCCACAGAAGTCTTCCCGCAGCCCGCCGCTGCGCAGATCGCAAGCGCCACGAGCGCGGCCCTGAATGCGAGTTTCAAATTCATCGTCATCGTCCCTTTCCTGTTTTTCGCCGGCCGCCGGCTATATGCCGATGGCGTCCTTTATGGCGGAGACCATCTCCGCGTACTCCCTGTCCGAGAGGAACTTGCGCTTCGGGTTCATCTCGAAGACCGTTCCCCACTCGAACTCGTCGTCCTTGTACTTGGGCACGAGGTGGAAGTGCAGGTGGTGGCCCGTGTCGCCGTATGCGCCGTAGTTGACCTTCTCGGGATGGTAGAGGGAATGGAGGGCGCGCGCCACGCGGTCGACGTCCTTGAAGAACGCGTCGCGCTCGTCGGAGGTGAGCGCGGTGATCTCGCTCACGTGGAGCTTGCACGCCACGATTACGCGGCCCCTGTGGCTCTGCTCCTTGAAGAGGTAGACCTTCGACATCGGCAGCACGCCGATCTTGATCCCGAACGGCTCGAGGTACCCGCCCTCTGCGCAGTACCCGCACGTCTTCTTCTCGGCGCGGTAGGGTTCCTCGCGCCTGTCGCTGTAGCAGGCGAAGACCTTGTCGAGCGCCCTGGCGGGGAGGTGCGGCGTCACGAAGCTCACGAGCGGAACCACGACGAACCCGCCGAGCATCGCGATCGCGCCGCAGTCTATCGGGTTGACCGGATTGCCGAAGAGCATGTTCACCACGGTTATGCCCACTCCCCACGCGAAGCAGGCCCACACGCCAGCGCGCGTGACGCCCTTCCAGTAGAGCGCCAGCAGGAACGGCGCGAGGAACGCGCCCGCGAGCGCGCCCCACGAGATGCCCATCAGCTGGGCGATGAAGTGCGGCGGCTTCAGCGCGATCATCAGGGAGAGCACGATGAAGAACACGATCAGCACGCGCATCACCACGACCTTGCGCCTCTCCACCCTGGCGGCCACGCTGTCGTCGATCTGGCCCGAGGGGACTTCGTCGAACCCCGAGACCTTGTCGCGGAAGATGATGTCGAGCGTCATCGTGGAGCTCGAGGTCAGCACGAGCGAGGCTAGCGTCGACATCGACGCCGAAAGCACCAGCAGCATCACGAGCGCCATGAGCGCCTCGGGAAGCCCCGAGAGCATCTGCGGGATGATCGAGTCGAACGCGAACCTGCCGCTCCCGGCGTCGAAGGCCGTCTTAACGAAAAGGCGCCCGAAGCCGCCGAGGAAGTAACACCCTCCCGCGACGACGAACGCGAACACCGTGGAGATGATCGTCCCTCGGCGGATCGCCTTCTCGTCCGTGATCGAGTAGAACTTGCCGACCATCTGCGGAAGGCCCCACGTCCCGAGCGACGTAAGCACCACAACCCCGAGGAGGCTCATCTTCGCAGGGCCGAAGCACGACGCGAAGTCGCCCGGCTTGAAGTTCGCGTAGAGCTCCTTGCCGCGCTGCGCGAGGTCGTCCGCGTTGGGCGACACGGCCGCAAGCTTCTCGACCGCCGCGGAAAGCCCGCCCTGGTGGTGGATGACAAGCGCGATGACCGCCGAGATGCCCACGAGCATCACGATGCCCTGGACAAAGTCGTTGATCGCCGTGGCCTTGTATCCGCCGAGGATCACGTATCCCGCCGTGAGGGTTGCCATCAGCACGGCCCAGAACTCGTAGGGGATGGCCGAGCCGAACCCGAGCTCGAAGAGCTTGGAGATGCCCATGTACACGCCCGCCGTGTACGGTATGAGGAACACGAAGGCGATGACCGACGCCACGATGCGCAGCCCCTCGGAGTCGAAGCGCGTGCCGAAGAAGTCCGGCATCGTCCGGCTCTGGAGGTGCTGCGTCATCAGGCGCGTGCGCCTGGCGAGCACGAGCCACGCCAGGAGCGAGCCTATCACGGCGTTTCCGATGCCGATCCACGTGGACGAAAGGCCGTACTTCCAGCCGAACTGCCCGGCGTAGCCGACGAACACCACGGCGGAGAAGTAGCTCGTGCCGAACGCGAACGCCGTGAGCCACGCCCCCACGTTCCGCCCGCCGAGAACGAACCCGTCGACCGTCCTTGAATGCTTCCTGCTGTAGACTCCGATCCCCACCATCACGGCGAGGAACGCGAGCGTCAGAACCGCCTTGAACCACAACATACCGGGGCAACCTCCTTATGGACCGACTACAGCGAGGCGAGGACCGTCTCGGAACGCCATGCGTAGAACTTGCGGAGCTTGAGCTTCGCGGCCGCGGCGGCGTCGCAGAAGAACCACGCGTCGTTGTGCGCCTGAAGCGCGGACGCCGTGCAGAACTGGCTCATCCCGCCCTCGACCGCCGCCTTCACGGCATCGGCCTTGTTCGCGCCGAACGCGAGCAGCACGACCTTCTTCGCCTCGCAGATCGTCCCCACGCCCATCGAAAGCGCGTGGCGCGGGACGTCCGACGCCTTCGCGAAGAAGCGCGCGTTGTCCTTGATCGTCTGGGGCGTGAGCGACACGAGGCGCGTGCGCGACGCAAGCGAGCTTCCCGGCTCGTTGAACGCTATGTGGCCGTCCGACCCGATGCCGAGCACCTGGAGGTCGATTCCGCCGGCCGCCTTGATCGCCTTCTCGTAGGCCGCGCACTCCTTGCGCCAGTCCTTCGCGAGGCCGTTGAGGACGTGCGTGTTCGCCTTCTTGATGTCGATGCGGTCGAAGAAGTTGGCGTTCATGAAGTAGCGGTAGCTCTGGTCGTGCGTCGGCGCAAGGCCGTAGTACTCGTCAAGGTTCCACGAGCGGACGTTCTTGAACGATATCTTCTTCGCCTTCACGTCCTTGGCGAGCTCGCTGTACATCAGCACCGGGGTCGAGCCAGTTGCGAGGCCGAGCACGCACTTGGGGTTCTTCTTCACGAGCGCCGCCACCATGTCGGCCGCCTTGCGGCTTGCCTCTTCCTTAGTCCTGCATATCACGATTTCCATGACTGTCTCCTTGTTTTGTACTTGTAAGCCCGTTGACTACCTTCCTAAGTTCTCGCGCACGATCTGCTCGTAGCGGCCGCGCTGCGCCTCCATCGACTCGACCATCTTGAACTGAGTGCGGCAGCGCACGAGGTTGTGGCCTTCGTAGGCCGTGCGGAAGTACGTGTCCCCCGCGAGGTAGTCGGTGAGGAACCTGACTCCGATGGTGAAGGTTATGAGGCGCCCCGAGAACGCAAGCGCGTCCAGCTCGGCGTCGTTCAGGAACTTCGCGCCGGCGAGATAGCCCTTCACCAGGGCCTCGAAGTACTCCTCGCGCGAGAACACCTTCGAGAGGTCCTTCTCGTCCTCCGCCGCGGCCGCAGTGGAGGTGCGCACCATGTCGCCGAAGTCGTAGAGCGCGGATCCCGGCATCGTGGTGTCGAGGTCGATCACCGCCACGCCCTCCTGCGTTACGTCGTCGAGCATCACGTTGTTGATCTTCGTGTCGTTGTGGGTGATCCGCTCCGGGATCTCGCCCGAGGCCATCGCCTCTACGATCCTGCCCGCCTCGGCGCGATGCGCGTCCACGAAGTCGAGCTCGCGCGACACGAGCGCGCGGCGGCCCTTCACGTCCGCCTTAGCGGCGGCGTCGAGGAGCTCAAGGCGCGAGAGCGTGTTGTGGAACTTCGGGAGAATCTCGTTGAGACGCGGCTGCGGGAGGTCCGCAAGGGCGTCCTGGAACTTCGCGAACGCGTTCGCGGCAAGGTACGCCTGTCTCGCGTCGGTTATGAGGTCAACCGTGCGCGCCCCCGTGATGAACGCATAGAGGCGCCACGGCCTGACATAGCCGAGAACCTCCAGCGAGCGCCCGCCCTTCGAGCGGATGTGCGCCGTCACGCGCGTGATGTTGTCCATCATCGCGTCCGGATCCGGGAAGATGTCGGTGTTGATGCGCTGGAGGATGTACTGCACGCCCTTCGCGTCCACCACCCTGAACGTGTCGTTTATGTGCCCCGAGCCGTAGCGCTCGGCGGAAACGACGTCCTTGACACCTAGCGACGCCATCGCGGCGAAGAGCTCTTCCTTCGTGTAGGTCCTGTTTGACACTTGCCTTCCCCTTCCTTTTGCCGACGGCTAGAACAGCTTCGCGGGATACTCGCCCGCCTCCACGAGACGCTTGATCGACTCCATCACGAACGGCTTGTCGTCGCGGTACGTGACGCCGAACCAGGACGATTCGGTCGGAAGCACCTTCGCGTCCGCCGTGCCGTCCTTGATCATCTCGTCGACGACGAACGGGATGTACCACTCGCTCTTGACGGCCCTGCCGTTCGCCTCGAGCCACGCCGGGAAGCGCTTCTCGAGCTCGTCGAAGAGCTCCGGCGTGAACCCCCAGAGGTTCATCGAGACGCGAGCGTCCAGCGGAACCTCCACGGGGTTCGCGGGGTCCTCCTCGTTGCGCGCCTTGTCGCCGGCGCGGACTAGCTTCGTCATCTCCTTCACGCCGGCAAGGTAGCCGCCGTCGTCGATCGTGCACACGCCGCGCGCCACGGAGCCGTTCTCTGAAAGCGTGAGGCCGAGGTTGTATCCGACCATCGCGAAGTGGAGCTTGCCGCCATCGCGCGGCGTCTTGAGGAATCCGGCGAGCCGCGCGAACGCGTCGCGCCCGTAGAAGTCGTCGGCGTTGATGGCGGCGAACGGCTCCTTCACGATGCCGCGCGCCGAGCGGATCGCATGGGCCGTCCCCCACGGCTTCTCGCGCCCCTCCGGCACGGTGAACGGCGCGGGGAGGTCCGCGATGTCCTGGTAGCTGTACTCGACCGGGAGGATGCCCGCGTACTTCGCGCCCACCTTCTCGCGGAACTCCGCCTCGAAGGACTTGCGGATCACGAACACGACCTTGCCGAACCCGGCGCGGTGCGCGTCAAAGACGGAGTAGTCGAGTATAGCCTCCCCACCCGGCCCAACAGGGTCTACCTGCTTCAGTCCGCCATAGCGCGATCCCATTCCTGCCGCCAGCACCAGCAGCGTCGGCTTCACTTCATTCGCCTGCATAGACAAGTCTCCTCCTGTTGTACAACCCAACGACTACATATCATAACAACGCAAGTATTGTACCATTAAAGCGCATGAATGGCAATAGCCCGAGACGACGCCGCTGCATCAGCAGGGCACCGCCTTGCCGGTCTCGACAAGGAGCAGCGCGGCGGAGATGTTCTCGGGCGGAATGCCCGTAAGCGAGCGCACCGCCTCGCGGTATGCCGCCATCTGTCCCGAGTACGTCTCGCGCATCCGCTGCGCGAAGTCTGCGTCCGGTTCGCCCCTGCGCTTCCTGTTCGTCTTGAAGTCGTATATCGCGGCCCTCCGGCCTTCGCCGCTTCCCGTGAACACCACGCGGTCGAACTGGCCGGATGTCCATCTCCCGCCCGAGACGATCTCGAACAACCTCTCGCGCCAAAGCCCCGCAAGGCCGGCGGGACGCGTGAACGCCGCGGCCATCTCCGTGGCGAGTATCCGGCGCTCCAGGTCGTCGCGCGGCGCGGAAGGGTCGACCCACTCGATCCCCTCGAGCGCCGCGTGGACAGCGGTGCCGCGCTCCATCGCCGCCTTCCTAGAGCCGTCGGACAGGAAAAGCGCCCCGGCAGACATCCCCGGGTGGAACGACTGCGACGGCAGACGCCTGGAGACCAGGCTCCTCGGGCCGCGCTTCGGCGCGGGCATCTCGCACTCGGCCAATGCGTTTCCCTTTTCGGGCACGAACTTCAGGTGCCACTCGCGGTCGCCGATCTCGGCAGGCAGGGACATGCGCACGAAGTCCGACATCCTGCGGGACCCCGTGTCTTTTGCAGGCGGCGGCTGGACGACTATCGTCATCGCCCTCTTCGCGCGCGTCATCGCCACGTAGTACGCGCACAGCGCCTCCTGCTCCTCGCGGTCCCTCCGCAGCCTGTAGGCGTCGCTCAGTCCTTCCACCGCCTTGACCACGCGCGGTCCCGGATCGGGCAACACCCAGTCGTCATCCACAAGCGGCCCTCCCGGCTCCACGTTGAGCGCACGGCGTTCGTAGAGCGGAAGCACCACATAGTCGAACCCGAGACCCTTCGACCTGTGGATCGTCATCACCTTGATCTTGCCCGGCTCCGCAAGGTTGCGCTTCGTCTTCGCGGCGATGAAGCCCTCGAAGTCCGAAAGCCTTACGCCCGGCTCCATCGAAAGCTCGAACTCCGCCGCCGCCCTGAGCATGTCGGTGAACCTCGCCTCGGTGAATTCGCTCCACGCCTCCTCCGGCTTCTCCGGCAGCAGCGCACGAAGCTCGCGGAACGTGCGCACAAGCCCGCGCGCCGTGAACTCCAGGGCCGCCCATGCGGAAACCTCCTGCGCGGACGGGACTCCGCCTGGGAACTTCGCGGCGGCAAGCGGCGTGGTCGCGAAATGCCTGTACGACTGCACGTCGCCCGGATGGTCCGCAAGCGCCACGAGATCGAGGAATCCCCGCAGCGCGGGTGTGTCGAGTATCGCGCTCTCGCCTTCCCACACGATCCCCTTCAGGCCCTTTGCCTTAAGCATCGCCACGAGCATCTCGCCTAAGCCGTTCGACCTTACGAGCACGGCCGCGGATATTCCGCGCGCCACCGGGTCGACTGCCGAAAGCGCGTTGAAGACCGGCTCGACGAAGTCCTCCTTGCCCGTGCCGCCCGCCTCAACGGTCTGCACGAATCCGCCGAGCTCCGGCTTCGCAGTCTCGTGCACAGGCGCCTCCCATGTCGGGAACTCTGTCTTCAGCGGACCGTCCACGAACACCCTGTTGACCGCCTCCACCACAGCGGGACCCGACCTGTACGTCTTCTTCAGCTCGTCGGTCTTGTACGCGCCGCTCTCGCGCTCGCGCGTGAATATCCCCACGTCGCCGTTGCGCCAGCCGTAGATCGCCTGCTTGCGGTCTCCGACGACGAAAAGCGACTTGTCGCCGTTGGACTGCTTCGCCTCCTCTATGAGCGGCGAAAGCGCCTTCCACTGCTCGCGGCTCGTGTCCTGGAACTCGTCAAGCGCCCACGCCCCGATCTTCGCGTCCATCCTGTATTCGAGCGCCATTCGCTCCGCCTCGCCCAGCCGCGCAATGAGCCGCGGAACGTCGGCGAAGACAAGCCGTCCCTTTCCGCGCACCTTCTTCGCGTACTCCGCCTCGTACGACGATATGAGCGTGTACACGCCCTTCGCGAGCTCGAACTTCTGCCGCAGCACGTATCCGTACACTGCGTGCAGCGCGTCCTTCACGGCGTCCGCAAGGCGTCCCGTGAAGAGATACTCCTTCTTGTTGAACGTCACGGATATCGAGTCGAGGCCGAATATCGACTCGACCTCGAGTATCTTCTTCGCAAGCCCCTTCACGCCGGTGAACGTCCCGCGGAAGGACCGCACCCACTCGGCGAACTCCGCCACTCGCGCGTCGGACGTTGCGGCCTCTATGCGTTCCGCCGCCGCAGCGAGATCCGCTCCGGTCGCGAAAACGCCAGCCGGCGGGACACGCCATATCGCGGACGGATCGCCCCATGCCGTCGCCGCAGGATGCGAGAGGACCAGCTCATGCCAGTTCTTGATGAATTCGCGGTACGATTCGACGAAGCTTCGCACGTCCTCGCGGTTCATCGCGAGCGCGAACGCATCCGCGAACGCGCGCTTCGTCCTGCCGTCGGTGCGGCGCAGGATGGCGAACGACGTCTTCGCGCGCTCGCACCCCGCGCGGTAGTCGTCCATTATCTCGAGCTCGCCGTCCAGCCCGAGCTCGAGCGGGAAGCTTCTCACGATGCGCATGAGGAAGCTGTCGAGCGTGCCTATCTGCGAGAGGTGCTGCGTCGACACTACCTTCCTGAGGAGCCTCGCGTCCTCCGCGTTCGTGCCGGCGCTGTCCGCAAGCATCGAGACGAAACGCTCGAATATCTCGCCCGCGGCCGCGCGCGAAAACGTGAGCGCCACGATCTCGCGCGGCTCCACGCCAAGGCGCAGGAGATCGATGAGCCGCGTCGCGAGCGCGTGCGTCTTGCCCGTCCCTGCGGAAGCCTCTATGAGGAGGTTCTCGTTCATTTCGCCGCCTCCTCTCCGCCGGCCGCCTCGATGCGGCGCATCTGGTCTCCGATCCACGCCTCGTCCACTCCGTCTGCGGGCGAGCCCTGGAACCACTGCCCGAAGTCGTACCTCCACGCCATCGCGCCGGACGGCGGCCAGAATATCCCGCGCTCGATGCGCTCTATGAGCGCGCGAGCAACGCGCTCCGCGCCCGGCACGAGGTCGCCGCGCATCGGCTCGGTGAAACCGGTCGCCTCGGCGGTCTTCGCGAGCAGGCAGTACGCCGACGTTATGTTCTCGAGATGCGCGTCCTTGAAGAGCGGATCGTCGTCGACGTCCAGCATCGCGCAGTAGAGCGGCAGCTGGAGGCTGGTCCACGTGTCGCTCTTCGCGTCGTAGCATTTCGCCCTCTCGGGATTGTCCCACGTCTTGTAGTCGATCACGCACCACTTGCCCGTCCGGTCGTTGTAGTCCACGCGGTCGCAGCGCCCCTTGATGAGCGTATGGCCGTACTTCACCTGCAGCTTCCGCTCGGAGGCTGCTATCCGCCAGCCATCGCGCCGGCGCTCCGCCTGCGCGGAGGCGAAGTGGGCGAGACGCCTCTTCACGCTCTCGCCCTGGAGCGACACGATCGCCGGAACATCCGCCCCGAAGCGCTCCTGCAGAAGCGCGTCTACGCGCCCGGCGAGGTCGGACGCGATCGCATCGGCATCGTCGGAGTCGCGCAGCGGTCCGTTCGCCCACGCTTCCAGCGCATTGTGCGCGAGGTTGCCGAACTCCGATGGGTCGAGCTCCTCCGCCCTGTCGTCCATCCGCTCGCCGAACAGTTTTCCGATGTAGTACATGAACGGGCATGCGAGGTAGTTCCCGAGGCCGGAAGGCGACGAGAACTCCAGGTCGCAGTGCTCGGGCGGCACGGGGAGCTTCAGCTTCCACGCGTTCGGCATGTCCGCGGCAGGCGTCTCTTCCGTGCCGGCCTTCTGCGCGTAGAACCGCTTGACGCGCGAGGCGAGCTCCGCGTCGCCGGAGCAGGCGAAGAGGAGCCGCGACGGCTTGAGCACGTCACCATTGGCGTCGACTCCGTGGAACGATATCCGCACGGCCTCCCTGCCGCGGCAGGCAAGCGCCATATTGAGTATGGCGAGGTCGCGCCGCGCGCGCGAGTCGTTGTCGGGAAGGCCAAGCCCGCGGCGCAGCGAGTCGGGGAGGAACGCATGCCCCACAACGGACTCCGGCACGCAGCCTTCCTGGAAGCCCGCTATCACCACTTCGTCGGCATCGAGGTACGGAAGCTCGAGCCAGCCGTCCGTAAGCACCGCGTCACCTTCGTCGGGCTCAAGCGAATAGGTCGCCTCCTCGAGGCGGCGCTCGAAGAGCTCCATCGCGACCGTCTCCGGCGCGTTGGCCGCGCGGCATTCGTCTATCACCTCGTTCACCGCCTCCGCGGCCGCGGCGAACTCGCGCGCATCCGCGTCGCGCTCGTCGAGGATGCGCTCTTTGAAGATCGCCTGGAGGAGCTCGCGCACGCCCTTCTTCCTGAGCTGCGCGGACACAAGCTCGTACACGGCGCGGATCGCGCCCTTGAGCTTCGGGCCGATGTCCTCCATCTTGTCTGGAAGGTACTCCGCCTGACGCCTGTCGAGCTCCTCAAGCGCGTCGGTGAGTTCGGCGGACGAAAGCCCGAGCTCCGAGCATATCCAGCGGCGCGCGTCGCCGCCGCGCACGAACGCAGAGAACACGCGGTAGGACGAAGTCCGCTTCATCGCGGCGAGCTGCGCGACGAGATGCCCGAGCGACGACGTGACAAGGCGCGTCGAGGAAGGGTTGTGCACGCTTAGTCCCTTCGCCTGCATCGCACCCTGCATCTCTGGGTAGATGTCGGAGTCGGCAAGGCAGAGCGCCGGCAGCGCCTCGTCCTTCTTCACCTTGGAGAAAAAATCCGCTATGCGCCAGCACTCGCTCGCGGCCGTGCCGCATGCGCGTATCTGCTCCGATGCTAGCGGCGAGAAGCCGTCCTCCGCGAGGCGAGGCAGAAGCTCCACCACATCTGCGCCGAGGTTCTCGAGCGCGGTGCGCATCAACGGCAGCGGGTCCAGAACGCCGGCAACAACGACAAGTTCCACGCCCTCCGGCTTCACGGGCGAAGCGACGGCCCGCTTCGCCGCTGCGACGGCATCTTCCTTGCCGCGCTTCGCAAGCGCCTCGCAGTAGCGGCTCTCGAGATTGGCGAGCTCCTTCCAGCGCTCGATCTCGACATCGGCGAGATCGCCCTTCACTATGCCGCCCACGCGCTCTGCGACGTCGGCGAACGAAAGCGCGTTCGCGCCGAGGATGCGGCGGATGTCGGCGAGCTGAGCGGCGACGTCGAGCGAGCCCTTCGAGCCGCGCGCCTCCCAGAGGGCGAGAAGCTGCTCGGCGCGCGTTGCAACCGCGGACTCGTCCGCGGGATGCGCGAAGTGCGCGGGCATGCGCACGACTGGCGGCACAAGCCCGCCCTCGAACCTTCTGGCGAGCGCATAGCGCAGGCGCCTCCCCGACTGCGCCGTCGGCACGACGACCATTATGTGCGCAAGCGACTTCGCGCCAGCGCCGTCCGTGCGCACCCTTGCCGCAAGCCAGTCCGCCGCCTCGTCTACGAACTTCCGCTTTGGGTCCGTGAAAATTCTATCAAACATCATACACTGTCAGCCATTGGAATCACACTTCGAAACACCCCTATGATATCACGACCCCGCCGAAATGGCAATAGCCACGCGCCTGGAGTTTACCCATTTTTGAGTTTCTGGCGAGGCGAGATGGAGTGCCGCTCTCTCCGCCTCTTGGACGCTGCCTTCTCAGCAAACTCCGACGCTTCACAAAATTGGCTCCACTACCGCTCCGCCTAGCTTCGCACGCTTGAAGCGCAATCAATTTCCTAGGTTTGTTTTATAGGCGGCTTCGCCGCGGTGTCCATTGCTCTACGGAGAGCGAGCGAAGCGAGCCAACTCCAAAGCACCCTCTGTGACTCTGTGACTCAAAAACTCCGTGTTTGGGCGCCGCAGGCAAAAGCCGGGAAACGGGAAATGGGAATTTATTCGTGGCTCGGCGGTGCGAAGCGAAAGGCGGAACGGTAGTGGAGCCCCTTTGCGAGCCATCGGAGTTGAATTCAAAGACTGGCAGGGAGACGAATCGGAACGGGCAGGCTGCCCGTTCTGCTAGGCGCGACGGCGGGACACAAACGCTACATCGAGGCGGAGGACGGGACACTGTCAGGTAGCGCGTTGGCGGAGGAATAGTCCTCGTCCGTTGGCAGCGCAGCGATCTGCTTCGGGGCGAGGCTGCCGATTTCGCCGAGCTTCTTCACGAGGTTGCCGGGGCCGGTGGAGAGCTGGCCGAGACCGGTGTTGTATGCGTCGGAGAGCTTCCGTATCGTCTTGCCGACTTCGGCGTAGCTCCTGAGGAAAGTCTCCGCCTTCTTGCAGAGCGCGGCGCATTCCTGCGCGATCTTCTCCGTCTTCTTGTCGGAATCCTTCTTCTGCCACGCTAGCTCCACGAGGCGCAGTACAGGCACGAGGCTCGTGGAGTTCACGAACACTATCGAGCGCTCGCGAGCATAGTCGCGGAGCAGACGGCGCTCTCCGCCGACCTTCACCGTCCCCTTCATCGCAATGAGGTACACCTCCTCGAACGGGATGTACATGAGCGTCCATTCGCAGGCGTTCTTCACATTGCGCGCATAGTCTGCGCGCGCAAGCTCGTCTACGTGCCCCTTCACCGCCGCGACGATCTTCTCGCGCAGCGCCTCCCTGCTCTCGCCCTCGGCGTTGGCGAACTCGACGTACGACTCCACCGTGTTCTTCGAGTCTATCACAAGCACGCGTCCGTCCGGCATCTTCACCTGCACGTCCGTGCGCAGGTTCTTCCTCGACGAATCCGCGGAACTGAGCGTGTCCTGGTACGTGTAGTCCGTGTTCTCCTGGAGCCCCGATATCTCGAGGACCCGCCTGAGCTGTATCTCGCCCCATTCGCCTATGACCTGCGAATCGCCGCGTATCGCCTCCGCAAGCTCCTTCGCCTCGGCGGTGACGGTGGCTGTCTTCTCGGTGAGCGACTTGATCCTCTCGTCCAGCTTCCCGCCGCGCTCCGCCGCCTCGCTGTTCAGCGCCTCCATCTTCCGGCGAAACTCCTGTATGTCCTTGAGAAGCGGATCTACGACGCCCTTCAGCTGCTCGCCGCCCTCCTTCCTGAGCTTCTCGCTTCGCTCCTCCAGGACCTTCTGCGCAAGGTCGCGGAAAGTCTTCTCCGAGCCAGCCATAACGGACTCGTAGTGAACCTTCTGCATCTCCATCTGCTCCCTCACGGCCGCGAGCTCCGCCGCGCGCGCGGCGGACTCCGCCCTTGCCGAGGCGACCTTCGCGAACATCGCCGCGAAAACCACGGCCGCCGCTGCCGCCGCGCAGGCGGCCGCAATGCACACTACCAGCCACGTTGCCATCTAAAACTCCTTTCGTCTTTCCATAAGGCCATAGCGTCCAGGGACGCGGAATCTTACGGACACATTGGAAAATTTCCGCGAGGGATCATGCACGCCCCCTCCTAAGCGTGATCTCGGTTATCTCCGAAGGGTTCCCGAGCCGCATCGGGAATCCGGCCCACTGCCCGGTCCCGGCGTTCACGTAGAGCTTCATCCCGTGCTCCTCGTATAGACCACGGATGTGGCCTTCGTTGTGCGGGGCGACAAGCGGACGGAAGAAGTTGAGGCCACCGCCATGCGTATGCCCGGAAAGCTGGAGCCTCACGCCGACCGACGCGTTCGCGCGCGTGCAGGTCGGGCGATGCATCAGCAGCACCCTGAACCCGCCATGCGGCGCATTGCCGAAGGCCTTCACCGGATCGCAGTTCCCGCTAACGGGGTCGACGACTCCGCCAAGCGTGATTTCGCCCCCGCCGCGCCTGATCTGCACCGAGGCATTGTCCAGCATCCTGATCCCGAACTCCTCGAACCGCGGCCGCCACGAATCGTATCCCGAGTAGTATTCGTGGTTCCCAGAGCAGCCGAACACGCCGTCTGCGGACTTGATTTCCGCAAGCGGTCTCACGTCCGCAAGCCGGTCCTCGACCGTTCCGTCCACTATGTCGCCCGTCACGCACACGAGGTCGCCCTTCAGCGAGTTGACTATGTCCACGACCTCCTTCGTCCTGCTCCTGGGCAGGGCGGACGAAACATGCGTGTCGGAGATCTGGACTATCCTGTAGCCGTCGAACTCCGGAGGAAGGTCCGGGAACGCGAGCTCGACGCGCACCACGCCCGGAATCCGCAGCCCCTCGTGCATCCCGTGCGCGGCAATCCCCGTGGCGGCAACGGCAAACGCGCCCGAAACGAACTCGCGCCGCGAAGCGCACGGCCACTCCCAGCCGCAGTTGTCCCAGCCACACGCGTTGTTCTGGCAGGGGGCGTTGCCATCAACGCGCCGCGGCGGCGTGGGGGCACGCCGCCCTACCATCCGCCTAATTGACCTCCGCGTCCAGCGGGAAACCCACAAGGCCATGGCGAACCCGGAAAGGAGCATCACGGCGGAGAACGCGAACGACCACACCACGAACACGGGGCGCGAGATCATCGGCGTGAACATGTTCCCGCCGATTCCGGAGTAGAACACGAACTTGAGCGCGCCCGCGAGCAGGAGCATGGATATCGCGACCTTGATCCAAGGACGAACCCTCAGCGGCGTAACGAACGTGCAGACGGCTATAAGCCATCCCGCCAGCGGATATCCGACAAATAGCAAGTGGAACACCATCTGTATACCGCTTCAGCCGCCTACGGCCTTCTGGAGAAGCGCACGACGACCGTGCCGTGCTGCGGCACCGCCTTCGCCGTGAAAGAGCCCTCGAACTCGCCGAGGTCGCGACCCGCCCAGCAGTCGCGCGCCGCGCACTTGCCGGAAAGGCCCGCCGCCGCCCAGGAGACCGTGATGTCCTTCGGCCCTTCGTCGCCGACGTTCACGAACCCGACCGCGACGTCTCCGTTCTCGAGCGGCTTCACGAGCGCCCTTCCGCCGGGCACTTCCTTGTCGACGGCCTGGATTCCGAGCGGATCCTGGTCGAGCTCGATCATCTCGTCGTTCGTGAGGAGCTTGAGCGTCCAGTCGTCGAGGAGGTCGATCGGGCAGCCGATGATGATCGGCGAGCTCCAGAGGCACCAGAGCGAGATGTGAGTGACCTGCTCGTCCTTCGTGAGGCGCGTGGGTGCGAGCGGCTTCTCGTCCCATCCGCCGAGCATGCCGACGCGCGTGGGGCACGGCATGTTCCAGTGCCCCGGGCGGTTGAACGGCTGCCAGCGGCGCATCTTGACCATCGTGTCCAGAACGCCCATCGCCCACACCGCGATCTTGCTCGTCCCGGAGTAGCCGTCGTGGCTCCAGATGTCGACAAGGTCGGAGCCTGTGCGCGTCATCGTGCCGAACTCGGTGAAGTTCCACGCCTCGTCGAACGGCGCCGCATTGGAGAGCTCGACTACGACGTCGCGCTTCTGCGACGCGAACGCCGCCGTGATGCGCGCGGCGTAGACCACGTTGGGGAGGCCCGGCTGGTGGGGCTTCTCGCACATCGTCCAGTCGTACTTGAAGTAGTCGCACCCCCAGTCAACGACCTGTTTGACGTCCTGCGCGTCGAAGATGTACTTCTTCACGCGCCAGCCGGTCTTGCGCGAAACGTCTCCGTCCCACTTTCCGTCCGGCGAGTCGGACGATCCGCCCTGGAGGTACTGGTAGCTCGTGCCCCACGGCGTCGAGTAGATGCCGGCCTTTAGCCCCTCGGCGTGCATTTCGTCGAAGAGCTTCTTCATGTCGCCGAACTTCTTGTTCGGCTGGATGGCGTTGAGCGGGCCGCCCCTGAGCCCCTGCCAGCCGTCGTCGAGGTTGCAGAACGCGTAGCCGTGGTCCACAAGCCCCTTGTCGATGAGCGCGCGGAACGACTTCCTGACGTTCGCCTCGTTCATCATCTCGCCTCCGCCGAGTCCGCCGAACGTGTTGAACCCCATCGGCGGGGTGAGCGAGATCGTGTCGCCCACGACGAGGCGGAACCGCTTCGTCGCGACGCCGTCCGCGTTCCTGGCCGTGAACTCGACCACGTTCGTGCCGCGCGCCATTGTCGACCCGCCGAGTATGCCCTTCTCGGCGTCGAAGGTCACGCCGGCCGGAAGGCCCTCCGCGGAGAGCTCCAGCGGACGAGTGCCCGTCACCGGAAGACGGTAGATGATCGGAGAGCCCGGCCTCACGCCGTAGATCGTCGGACCGTTGATCCGCGGCGCCTCCGCCGCGGCTGTAGCCGCACACGCCGCGAAAACCGCGGCAACACCTGCATGCTTGACGCTGACCATCACTTCTGCCCTTTCTTTACGCAGTCATCCCACTGCTCTGTGCCTATGTCGCCTGTGTTCTCGACAACCAGGACCCGAGACTCCTTCTCGGCGACGATCTGGTGCCATGTGCCGCGGCGGACGTTGTACAGCCTGCCCTTCTCCATCTTGACCTCGCGCCCTTCCTCGCCAATGAAGAGCGTAGCCTCGCCCTGGAGGAGGACGAAGAGCTCGTCGGACCGCATGTGGCGCTCGGGCGGACGGCGGTGGCCGAACTTGGGCCCGTTGTTGAGGAACGCGGCCTGCCAGCCGTCTCCCGCGAACATGCGCCCGAAGTCCTCGCCCGCAAACGAATATACGTCAATCCCGGGCAGCCGCATGAAGTGCGACACCTCGTCCTCGATGAGGCACAGGAGCCTTTCGCGTATCGGCAAGCTCTTCCGCCAGATGCAGTGTCCGCCGTAGTTGGCCTCGTCCTTCGTAGAATACTGCCTGAACGTGATGTCGCTCCCCGTGTCGTTGTACGCGTTGTAGAAGTTGACTGCGCTGGAGAACGGGACGATGGTGTCCTCCTTCGCGTGCGTGAGGAGGATGCGCGGCCCGTTCTTCCTGACCAGCCTCATGATGCTCATCGAATCGAAGTCAGCCGCGGCAGGCTCGCGTCCGCCGAAGAGGTTCTGGTAGCGCTTCGGATGCTCCTTGGCGTCGGGGAGCGGATCGGCGATCCCAGACACGGAGATTATGCCGGCGACCGATTCGGGCTTCATGCTGAGGCCCGTCCAAAGCGCAAGGTGACCTCCCGCCGACGCTCCGATGATCCAGATGCGTGCGGGTTTCACGCCGTGCGCGGCAAGCCCTCCGCCGAGCATGAAGTCAGCCGCCTTCAGGCAGTCTTTGCCGCAGGCGGGCCATGGATTCTCTGCCCCGGCCAGACGGTAGTCGATCGAATAGACGGCACACCCCCTCTCGACCAGGAACCTGGATATCCCGGCAGCGTCCTTCCTCGACATGGCACCCCAGCCGCCGCCGTGGATGTTGAGCACGACCGGCGCATCTGGCGAGACAGCCTCCGGGAGGAACAGGTCTCCGACCTGCTGGGGGTCAGACCCATACGGCACGACCTTGACAGCCGCGGACGAAGCCGCGGCGCAAGCCGCAAGCAGCAGCGAAACAACAGACTTTTCTATCTGCATGGCAACTCCCAGTATCTTTACGAGGGCGATTATACCATTTCCCAGCCCGCAGCGAAATCCCCATCGGGTAAGAAAAACGTGCCCGATCGGGCACGGCGTCAAAGGCCGCGTGCGCGCTTGACCTCCGCCCATGCGGCGTTGACGCGGGCCATGCGCTCGTTTGCCTTCTTCACGAGCTCCTCGGGGACGCCGCGCGCGCGGAGGGCGTCAGGATGGTTCTGCTTCGCCATCTCGCGGTAGGCCTGCTTCAGCTCGGCGTCGGTGGCGGACGAGGTGCAGCCGAGCGTCACGTACGCATCGCGAAGCGACGGCGCGCCGGATTCCTGGCCGCTGCGCCCCGACGAACGGCGGCGCGACCCCTCGCGCGAACGGCGCGAGCCGAGCCTGCGCTCCGACTCGTACTCGAAGAGCATGCTCCGCACACCGAGGTGCATCGTGATGTTCCTGAGGATCGAGAGCTCCGCGGCAGAGACGTCTCCATCCGCGCAGGCAAGGTCCCACAGCATCGAGTACAGCGTCTCGCGCACCGCGGCCTGCGGTTCGCACGAGGCGAACTCCGCGGCATAGGCGTAGATCGTAAGGCCGTCGTCCTTGGCCTTCCTGAACACACTGATGCAGAAGTCCCTCTTCTCGCCCGTGAACCCGAGGCGCATGAAGGCCTCCTCGACGCACGCGATCTCGTCAGCCGTCACCCGCCCGTCAGCCTTCGCCATCTTCGCGAACATCGCGGAAGCGGCGGTGAGGAACACGATCTCGCGCCGCCTGCGCTCCTCGCTCGTCTGCGCGGTGCGCGTGCGTGCGTTCCTCGCCTCGCGCGTGCGCCGCATGCGCTCGTAGGCCTCATCGCCGTCGCGCCTTCCCGTGGAGTACTTGAGCTTCTCCTCGATCACCGCGCCGATGATGGCGCCAATGATGCCGCCGAACGGGAAGCGCGTCAGCGATCCGAGAAAAGCGCCTATGCCACAGCCGATCAAGCCCATGTAGCGTCCCCTCCGGTCATTTCGTCCACCCGGCCGCGGAAGGCGACTCCATGCGCCTCCACGCCCCCCTTCTCGACACCTCGCGGCATTCCGCCGCAGGCACCCTGGCCACGACGGGCGACTCGTCTCCAGGCCCGACCCTGAGCTCGAGCGTAGCCTCTCCTCCGGCCGTGCCCGGCTTCCCGCGCACGGGCGAATCGACCGCCACCGCAACGTTCGTGACGCTCGCCGCCGTGTCGGAGACGAACGTAAGCTTCAGCGGCTTGGCCATGGCGACCTCGTAGCGGCCGGCGTCGCAGTTGTAGTACGCGAACGTGGCGCACGCGGTGTTCGTGGCGCTCGTCGCCTTCGGTATGAGCACCTGCGTCCACACGATCCTCCCGGAGTCGCGGCCGGCCTCCTTCACGTCGTACGCCTTGAAGTCGCGCGAGATGCCCTCCGCCTTCACCACCGCGTTCGACGGCACGTACCCGTCGAACTCGAGGCGGTACGTCGCCGTCACGAGGTCCCCAGGGCGCACCTTGTCGGCCGACACTCTCTGCGAAAGCCTGAACCGCGACCCTACCGCGCCTTCGAACGACGCGGGGCGGCCTTCCTCCGGCAGCGGCGCGACCCTGATGTCCACCGTGCCGAGAACCGTGGCGAAGTTGCGCATGGACTGGGACGTGAAGCCTCCTGACGACACCCTGTACACGGACATGCCGCGCATGACGACCTGGCACCTGTTCGTAAAGGGCTCGAGGAAACGCACCGGTATGCGGAAGCGCTTGTACGTCTTCTTGCCTGCGGCGTCCCGCCTGTCCGAAAGCGTCTCCGTTTCGCCGTACTGCACCGGGTCGACGTCGGCGTTCGGGAGGCCGTCGATCTGCAGCTGCTCGAGCGTCCGCCCCTCGGGCGCCTCGACCTCGAGCGCAATGTAGCACTGCGCCCCCACGACAGGCCGTTTCGGGGAGATGGAGATCGAGTCGGCGCACGCGTGGGACGCGGCCCCGAACGCGAACGCGAGCATCAGCGCCCCGGACGCAGCCGCCCTTGCGCGACGCGAGCGGGCGATCCTTCGGACGACCACGGCTGTCGCCACAGCCGCGGCGGCAAGCGCGGCGAGCAGCAGTGCCACCAGCATCCACTGGTCCCACGTGAGGTACGCGAATGCGCGGAATATCATGCGCTCAGGCGGAAGCCCGGGGTCTGACGTGTCGTAGATCCTTGCGTACGCAGCGCGCACGCCGCGGATCGAGGCCGGCGTCGCGCCCGTCCAGCGCTCGGCCCTCGAATAGGCGCGGAGCGCGTCGTAGGGCTTGCCCGCCATGAGAAGCGCCGTGCCGAGGTTCATGTACACCGGCCCGTTTTCGACGCCCTCCTCAACGAGTGACGAGTAGACGTCCGCAAGCGCGGAAAACCCCTTTTCGTCCTTTGCCCGCGCCGCCATGGAAGCCGCGCGCTCCCAGGTGAATGTGTTTTCGGCGCGCCGCCCCGAGGGAAGGAGGGACGCAAGCGACGGGAACAGCGGGCGCGCGCGCGCCCATTCGGGGTCGAGCTCGAAGCCGTCCGGCATCGGCATCCCGGCGGACGCGGCAAGCTCGTCGCCGGAAAGGGCCGCCTGCGCCGCGGCGGACACCTGGATCGGTATCGGGGCCGTCCTGAGCACCACGTACTCGCGCTTCCCGAGGTCGAAGTAGGCGAACTCAAGCGAGGGGAACTCGAACGTCCCGGCGCGGAGCGGGCGCACGCGGTAGACGAACCGCCGCGCGGAGGCGAGGGTCTCGGTCTTCACGGAGTCGTCGTCAAGCCGGAACACCGGCTGCCCGCGCGCCGCCGAGCCGACCTGGTCGGCGAGCCGCGGCGGATGGGCAAGCGAGAGGTCCGCGTCGCCCGACACCTCAACCGTCAGGGAAAGCGGGTCGCCAGCCTTGCACTTGCTCGCGTCGAGCGACGCGGCGACAGACACGCCGCGCCCCATAGCGCCGATGTACGACTTCGGGCGGTTTTCAGCCGGTGCATCCAGGACAAGCACCCTCAGCGCGGAAGCAGTCATCTTCACATCCCTGAACTGCACGCGTCCGCGGGCATCGACGCTTATCACCTGCGGGAACTCGACGCCAACCGGGCCGAACGCGATTTCGCCAGGGGTCGCGGCCGTGTATTCAGGCGACACGAAGTCGAACCTCCACCACTTCGCGCCGCCGATCTCGACGCGGGACGAAGGCAGGTGGAACAGGTACTGGCGCGAGCCGAAGGGCGTGTCGCCGAACATCCCGAACGGGTCGGGCATGTTCGCGAACGGATCGGCGCTCCTGTACGCGTTGAGGTTCCATCCGGTGCGGTGGCGGTTGGAGAAGATGCCCTTGAGGAACGGCTCGAGGTCCACCGGCTTGACGCGGGGGCTCTTCCAGTCACTCTCCAGGTACGGGATGGTCAAGTGCGGCGGGCGGCCTGGGACAAGAGGCTCGGTTTCCGCGTATTCGCCGCTGAGCGGCGGCACGAACACACTCGCCGTGACCCTGAACTTCTCGGAGACAACGACGTTCGTCGCAGTCGACTCGACCACGACGAACGGCTTCGCCGCCCATGCGTTCGCCACGGCCAGCACCACCGCCGCAACCGCCGCTATCCTTTTTCCCCTCATCAACCTCAAACCTCTAGACGTCACACCAGCAACTTCAAACATCGAACTTTAAACTTCAAACTGTGAACTAGAACTCCGCCATTCTGTTGAACGCCTCGCGGATGCGCGGTATCGAGTTGGCGTACGCGAAGCGGACGAAGCCCTGGCCTCGCGTGCCGAAGTCGGTTCCAGGCGTAATGCCGACATGCGCGCGCTCGAGCACGTCGTATGCGAACTTGAGCGAGTCGTTCGTGTAGCACCGCGCGTCCGCGAACACGTAAAACGCGCCCTCGGGCTCGACCTGCACCTTCATCCCCATCCCGCGGATCTTCTCGAGGATGAAGCGGCGGCGGCGGTCGTATTCGGACACCATCGCCTGCTGCGAGGCGATGAAGTCCTCGCTCCCCTTCGCTTCGCCGAGCTGAAGCTGGATTGCGGCAAGGCCGGCCCTCTGCACAGTGGAGCCGGCGCAGATGAAGAGGTTCTGCATCGCCACATGGAGGAGCTTCGCGTATTTCTTGGGCACGATCATGTAGCCGAGCCTCAGGCCGGTCATCGCGAAGCGCTTGGAGAACCCGTTGAAGACAAACGCGTTGTCGGTGTACTCCAGGATCGAGTGCGCCTTCCTGCCGTTGTACACAAGGCCGTGGTAGATCTCATCGGAAAAGACGGTGAGCGGGCCCTCGGCGATCTTCTTCATGACGTCGGGCTCGGCGAGCGTCCCGGCGGGGTTCATCGGAGAGTTCACGAACACGGCGCGCGTGAGGAGAGGGTTCATGGCCTTCTCCACGTCGGCTGGATCGAGCTGGAACCCGTTCTCCGCGCTTACCGGCACATCCACGGGCACCGCATGCGCGGCAAGCGCGAAGTTGCGGTAGCAAGGATAGCCAGGGTTGGTGACGAGGACCTCCTCGCCCACGCCGCACACCGCCTGCACGGCCATAAGTATCGCCGGCGAGGACCCCGAAGTAACGATCACGCGGTCAGGGGAAACGTCCACGCCGTACTCCGCCTTGTAGAGCCTGCAGATGGCCTCTCGCAGCTCCGGGTCGCCCGACGCATCCGTGTAGTGCGTGTGCTTCTCGGCGTAGGCCCTTCGCACCGCGGCCTCCACGAGCGGGTGCACTTCCACATCGGGCTCGCCCACCTCAAGGTGCACGATGTCTATGCCCTTCGCCTCCATCTTCTTGGCGCGCTCAAGCACTTCCATCACGTAGAAAGGCGTCATCCTGCTCAAATCGTCGTTCATCTCTGCCTCCAAGATCCTGGTTCAGCCGTTGTGGTATTCGCGCGCCTCGAGCGCCGCAGCAAGGACGGTGCACGCGTAGATCGCCGCGGTCTCGGCGCGAAGCACCGTGGGGCCGAGCGAGACCGGCGTGGCCATCTCGAGAAGCGAGGCGAGCTCGTCCGGCGTGAAGTCGCCTTCCGGCCCCACGTACACCGCATGGATCCCGTGCGCCCCGCCTGCGCGGAGCGACTCCTCCACGGCCGCAAGCATCGGCTTCGGGGGAGGTTCCGCCAGCGCGCCCACGAAGCACGCGGCGCACTCCCGCACAAGCGCAAGCGACTCGGCGAACGAAACCGGCGCGACGACCTCCGGCAGCCACACGGCGTCGCTCTGGCGCGCTGCGTCTTCGGCGACGCGCCTCCAGCGCTCCGCCTTCGCGGCCTTCTCGTCGTCGCGGAGCCGCACAATGGTCCGCTCGCTTATGACGGGCACGATCCGGGAGACGCCAAGCTCGGTGGCCTTCTCGATCGTCCAGTCCCAGCGCGAGCCCTTCGTGACGCACGCGAAAAGCGCAATGGAGTCGGCCCTGCGCCGATGAGCGGCCGCAGGTCCCGCAGCCACGAGCGCGCCCGACTTAGCAACGGAGTAGAGGCGCGTGCGGCCTGCGCCGTCAAACAGCTCGACCCGCTCGCCCTCCTTCACGCGCAGCACCTTGAGGTGGCGTTCCGCGTCGCGCGGAAGCGACGGGCTCTCCGATTCGAGCAGCGCGCCATCTGCAAGCAGCCTGTGCATGTTCCCCCGTCAGCCCTCGAGCTTCTTCTTGTGGGAGAGGAACGTCTTCACGCGGGCGTCGAAGTCCTGCTTGAGCGGATAGTTGGCGTCCTTGAAGGCCGCCGCGAACGTCTCGAGCGCGCGGCGCTGGTCTCCGGAGATCCTCTGCGGGACCTCCACCGAGATGCGGACCGTGAGATCGCCTGGCGAGCCTCCGCGCAGCGATGGAACGCCCTTCCCCTTGAGCCGCATGACGCGGCCGTTGGGCGTGCCAGCGGGAATCTTGAGAGTCGCCACGCCGTCGGGCGTAGGCACCTCGACCGAGCCGCCGAGAGCCGCTGTGGCGAGCGAAACGGGAACGTCGACGAAAAGGTCGAGACCGTCGCGCTCGAAGGTGTCGCTGTCCTTTACGCGGAGCACGACGTACAGATCGCCGGGCTCGCCGCCGCGGAGTCCGCCGCCGCCCTTTCCGCCGAGGCGCAGGCGCGTTCCGTCGCCCACGCCGCGCGGGATCCTGAGTTCGACCTTGTGGCGCCCGCGCACGCGTCCGGAGCCGCCGCACGTGCGGCACGGCTTCTCTATCACGGAACCGGAGCCGTTGCACTTGGGGCATGTCTGGCGTATCTGGAAGAACCCGCTTCCGCCGACTATCGCGCCCTGGCCGTGGCATGTCGGGCAGGTGACACGCTTGGAGCCCTCGGCCGCGCCGCTTCCGTGGCAGGCCGGGCATGCGTCGGGGCAGTCGAGGTCGATCGTGCGCTTTGACCCGAAGATCGCCTCGTCGAAGTCTATGTCGAGCTCCATCTCCATGTCTGAGCCGCGCTCCGGGGCGTTCGGGTCTGGCCGTCCGCGCCTGCGTCCGCCGCCGAAGAGGTCCTCGAACCCGCCGAAGCCGCCGCCGCGCCCGCCGAACACGTCGCCAAACATGGAGAAGATGTCGTCCATGCTCATCCCGCCGCTGCCGAATCCGCCGACGCCGCCGCCGTTCATGCCCTCGAAGCCGAACTGGTCGTACTGCTGGCGCCGCTGCGGGTCGCTGAGCACTCCATACGCCTCGGCCGCCTCCTTGAACTTCTCCTCGGCCTCCTTGTTGCCGGGGTTGCGGTCAGGGTGGTACTGCAGGGCGAGCTTGCGGTACGCCTTCTTTATCTCGTCCGCGGAGGCGTTCTTCGCGACCCCCAGGACCTCGTAGTAGTCTCTCTTGCCTGCCATTTCGCTATCCGACCTTCCTTGCTCACTCGGGCTTTCCGCTGCTCACGACAACCTGCGCCGCGCGGAGCAGCTTCCCGTTGAGGAGCCAGCCGCGCTTGAACTCGGCCACGACGTGCCCTTCGGGGACCGTGTCGCTCGGCTGCTGCGTGAGCGCCTCGTGGAACGCCGTGTCGAAAGGCTCGCCGACGGAGTCGAGCGGAGTCGCGCCGTGGTCCGCAAGCACCTTGAGGAAGCCGTCGTACACGAGCTGCACTCCCTTGACGAACGGCTCGTCCTTGTCCTTGGCCTTCTCGAGCGCGAGGGCTAGGTTGTCCGCCGTGGCGAGAAGGTCCTTGAGTATCTCCTTCGCGGCGAACTTCGCCAGGTCCTCGCGGTCGCGCTCGGTGCGCTTCCTGAAGTTCTCGAAGTCGGCGAGCGTGCGCGCGTAGAGCTCCTTCCAGTCTGGGCCCGCGGGCTTCTGCGCATCGGACTTCGCCGCGTCCGCCTCGCCTCCGCCGGGCTCGCCTTCGCCGGCCTCCCCGGCCGCTTCGCCTTCCTTTGCCTCGGCAACTTCGCCTTCCGCGGGCGCATCCCCTTCCGCAGCACCATCCTGCGCCTGCGAGGCGCCTGCGGCCGCCTCCGCGGCGGCATCCCCTGCGGCTTCCATATCTTCCGCCTTCGCGGCGGCTTCCTTTTCTTCTTCTTTGTCTTTCATAGCTGTCATGCCTCTTTCCTGAACAGTGTATTATATCACAAAAACGGCGGGGCGGAGCCCAAATTGCAAAAAGAAAAGAGGCGTCCGTTCGGACGTCCCTTTCCTGGAAATGGTAGCGGGGGCTGGATTTGAACCAACGACCTTCAGGTTATGAGCCTGACGAGCTACCAGGCTGCTCCACCCCGCAATCTGGCGTCTTCCACTGGCGGGGCTGGCGGGAGTCGAACCCACAACCCTCAGATTCGTAGTCTGATGCTCTATCCAGTTGAGCTACAGCCCCAATCGGAAAACGGCGGATATTTTATCATTTCCCCGCGCCCGGCGCAAGGGCCAAAATATAAAAAGTTGCAGGATGAAGACAAGGGGGAAATGTGGTATACTAATACGGACAAAGAGGACCATACCAATGGCGGAAAAGCAGATAGACCAGAAGCTGGCGGAGGGCATAGCCTACTTCGAACAGATGCTGCAGGCGATGCCCGAGGACCGCACCACGCTTGAGTTCCTATCCGTGGCCTACGCGCAGGCCGGGGAGCAGGACAAGTGCCGCGACGCGCTGATATCGCTTGCGAAGGTCCTGCTGAAGGAGGGCGACTTAGAGTCGGCGCAGCGGATCGCGGAGCGGCTGGAGGCTTTCGACGACGACCTCGCGAAGATAACGGCCCTGAAGGTCAGGGCCGCGGCCGCGCCCGCTCCGGCGCTCACGCCGGAGATGCCTTCGGAGGAGACGATCGCGGCGGACAACACCGTGATGGCGATACGCGAGGCGAAGGCCGCCGAGGCGGAGCTCGTGACGAACCTCCTCTCGCGCCGCGCACTGGACGACAAGTCCGCCGAGGCACTCGGCAGGCACCTGGACGGCCTTCCCGAAAGCTCGATCCCCTTCCTTGTGTCGGCGCTCGCGTTCCTCGACAAGGAGAACCCGGCGCTCGCCGAGGAATGCGCGGCGCACCTTGCGGACAGCACAGGCTGCCCGCCCGTGCCGCTGGGGGCGTTCGAGATAACGAAGAAGCTCGCGGACACGCTCCCCGAGGCCCTCGTGAGGGTAAGGGGCGCAGTGCCGTTCGGGGAGCTCGGGGACGTGCTGCTCGTGGCCCTTGTCAATCCGGCGGACGACAAGCTCCGCCGGAAGGTGGAGCAGGCGTCGGGAAGGCAGTGCAGGTTCTTCCTGTGCCCTCCCAGCGCGGTAGAGCCCGTGCTCGAGAAGATATACGCAGCCCCGCAGGAGCAGGGGCAGAAGTGACGGCGGGCCGGAAGCGCCCGGCCGGAGACAACCGAAAGGAGATGCTGGAATGACTGCGAAAGTCAGCTGCGGCACGAGGAAACGGGGCCTGACCTTGATCGAGGTCATGCTCGCGGCCTCCATTTCCGCGCTGATGGTGCTCGTGCTCCTCGAGGCCCTCATATTCGGCGCGCGCATCGCGAGGGAGAACAGCCAGCTGCTCGCGGCGGACGCGTATGCCTTCGACGTGGCCTGGCGGCACTGCAACGAGTCCTTCGACAGGATGCAGACCCTCAGGAACCAGGCGTACGACATCTCGTCAAACGCCGCGCCCGCGATATCGCTGGCCGGGTGGCCAAAGGCCAAGTGCTACGTAACCGTTACGAACGCGGGGCCCGGGAAGATGATCGCGGTCGACGTCGAATGGGGGGCCGCAGGCCACCGCAGGCACCTGAACTCGTACCACCGCACGGAGGTCTACAAGAGCCACGTGGAGAGGGGGGAGCAGTGAAGGCGCCCGCCTCCAGAACCCGCCGGGGATTCACGCTCGTCGAGGTGATGTTCGCCTCCGCGATCTCCGCCGTCATCGCCATCGCCGTCTGCTCGGGCGCAAGCGCCTGCTACCAGTTCTACGAGTCGATGATGGCCGACACAGAGCTTTCGCTGCGCGGGCGCGAGCTGCGCGACAAGATACTCTTCCACGAAGTCGCCCCCCACAACGGCGTGTTCCACACCGGGCTGCTGAGCGGGACGTCCGTCCACATAGACAGCGTTGCCCTCAACATGGACTGCGAGACGGTGGCGGACTCCGGCACGCGCGGGAGCAGGCGCCTGCGGCTCATTCTCAGCGGCGCCGGGAGCGGCAGGCACCTGTTCGAGGACGCCACGCGCGTTAGCTCGAAGTGGCTGGACCCGGGGGTCACGTGGGTCAACACCGACTGGGACAACCTGATCGACACGACCGACCTCGACACGAAGAACCGCTTCTACGTTGACCTCCCCCTTTCCATCACCCTGCGGCGCCCGCTTGGCGGGCGAGCCGTCCTAACCCGTGCCGAGCGGATAACGGTCCCGCTGTTCGGCAAAGTGCAGCCGACCGACACCTCGAGGGACTAGCCATGGGAAAAACCAGCGAAAAATCGGGATTCGTCCTCGCCACGGCCGTGGTGCTGATGGGGGCGGCCATGATACTGGTAGGCGGCGCGATAGCGTACACCTCGCACGCGACGCGCCTGACAAACATCATGGCAGGCAAGTCCGTGTGCAGGCTCGCGGCCCAGTCGTCGATTGAGTCCTGCAAGAGCGACGTGTACAGCGCGTTCATGAACTCCATCGGAAAGTCGGCGCGCCGCGTCGGGTTCTCGAACAGCGACAGCTTCGAATGGTTCGGGAACAGCTCTACGCCGTCCCGCACGCTCGGGCAGGCCCCGAACACGGTGACCCTCCCGGCCTCCACGAACGTCAACGGGTGCACGGTGCGCGTGCGATTCCGCCGCGTGGTGCACGAGGCCGGGAAAAGCTCGGCGGAGGTCACGATCATCGCCACCGCGGTGCGCACGAACCCGGGCGGGTCGAAAAGCTCTTCCACGATCGAGGAGCGCGTGCGCTTCGCGATCGCGAGGTCCAAGGTCTTCAACAACGCCTACTTCGTGAACAACTACGGGTGGTTCCAGGGGGCTTCGGTGACTGCGAACGGCGACGTCCGCGCCAACGGCGACATGTACCTCGACTCGGGATGCACGGTCAACGGGCACGTCTATGCCGCCGCAAACCCGGAGCTGGACGTGAACGGCGACATAACCAACTACGGCAAGATGGACAAGGAGAGCACGTACCTGAGCACCACGTACGGCACGGCGAACAGGGCACGCCCGAAGGGGAAGGAAGGCGGCAAGTACGACGCCCCGGCGACGGTCTCGACGACGGACTACAGGAACAGGCTCCACGCCAACGAGCCGCTGACCATCGAAATGCCGTTCATCGGCGACCTCTCGGAATACGTGGAGTGGTCGCAGGAACTCAACGAAAAGAACCCGTCGCAGGGCACGCTGAGCCTTGGCTCGGAGCGGGTGGCGACATGCCAGTATTCCGGGCCAGGCCCCTCCGGCGACGCATCCAACGCCGACAACGGCGCGCTCGTGCTCATCGGCACGCAGTCCAAGCCGATCGTCATCAACGGCCCGGTGGTCGTCGATTCCGACGTCATCATCAAGGGATACGTCAAGGGGCAGGGCACCATCTACTCGGGCCGCAACATACACATCGTCGGGAACATACAGTACGTCAACCCACCGGAGTGGAGGAACAAGGCGGAGAACGCCGACAACTCCACGAAGGACATGCTCGGCCTCATGGCAAAGGGGAACATAGTACTCGGGGACTGCACGTCGTCAAGCTGGCTCAGCAGCATCAACACGTACATAACGAAGTCGCCGTACGTCCAGAGGTACAGCTGCGACGCGTCCGACGCGGACATCGGCTACCCCTCGCAGTTCGGCGGGAGCTATGCCGCGCTCGACGGCGGCCTGAAGACGACCCTCACGTACGAGACGCGCGAGCTGCCGACCACCCACCCCGAGCAGAGGCCGGTGTACAACAGCAGGGGGAGGTTCATCGGCTACGAGACCGTGCAGGTGCACGACACGGAGACCGTTCCCGTGTACCACAACAAGTACAACAGGCACTACTACGACACCGTCTGCGACAACAGGGTCATCTCCGAGAACCTCTCCACGATAACGCAGATCGACGCCATCCTGTACAACAACCACGGCACGTTCGGCGTCATCGGCAGCTGCTCGATCAACGGGTCCCTCGTGTGCAGGAACGAGGGCATAAAGTACTCCGGCAACCTCCACATCAACTGGGACTACCGCCTGTACTCCGGCTCCGCCGAGACTGTAGACAACGACTCGGCCGGCCTTGCGCGGTCGAGCGACAACCCTCCGGCGACGGTTGCGTGGCAGGAGGTCCCCGACTCAGAGAACATCGAGCCAGGCGAAGGCTCGGAAGGCGACTGAAAGACATGGTCGAATCAAACGAAGATCCAGAGCTCGTCCACTCGCAGCGCTCGTACGACGTGATCAAGTCGCACGAGTTCGCCGAGCGCGGCATCAGGAGGCCGGCCGGTTCGGACACCGAAGGCAGGCCAAGCCTGCCAGAAGGCCCCGCCGCCGAACAGGACCTCCAGATAGACGCCTCCCCGGGCTCCGAGGCGGCGGCCCTGGTTGCGGCGCAACCGCGGCATCCTCCGCCGATCGACGCCGGCGCGGCGTTCAGGCGCGCCAGGCTGGGCGTGTGCGCGTGCCTTGTGCTCGCGCTAGTCCTCGCGTGGATCGCGCAGCGGAAAGGCGAAACCCAAAAGACCGACAGGACATGAGCACAAAGAAAGAGCAACAGGACCCCATGCACCAGAGCGCGTTCTCGCGCGCCATCAACTCCATCCGCACGCGCTATTCGCTCATGACGGCCGCGTTCCTGCTGATGGTCCTCGGCATGTTCTACGTAGGCGGACGCATCGTGCTAATCCACCTCGTGAGGGACGCCGAAAACCAGGTGAAGGAAATCGGCACGGACATCCGCTCGCTAGCGTACCGCAACGCCGACAAGGTGCGCCTGACCGCGGTCTCGATGGCGTCCGAATACGGCGAGGCCGCGCGCAAGGGCAGCAGCCCGCAGATTGCATCCCTGCTGGGAGGGTCCCCGCGCGTCACGCTCGCGGCAAGGTTCCTCTCGGACGGCACGTTCGCCGAGGGCGCGGCCCTGACTTCCGAGGGATGCGAGGCCCTTTCCGCAAGCGACTTCTCCGTCTATTCCAAGCACATAGCGGGCTGGATGAGGTCGCTTACGAACGCAGGCAACGCGAACAGCGTCGGAATCGTGCGCGTGCGCGGCGTGTCGCGCTACGTGGCGGCGACGCGGTTCGCGGGCGAGGCGGAAGACGGCTTCCTGATCCTCGGACAGGACTTCGACTCCAACGTGTTCACCTCCCAGGTCAACGAGAGCTTCGCCGGACTGGACATAAAGATATCGAACCGCAGGGCCGAGATATCCGCGAAGAACGCCTCGCCGGCCGGCGGAGGCAAGGGCCATACGCCGCAGAAGTTCGGGGTCGTCCCTATGCTCGACGAGGCCATCGACTTCTACTCCGGCGGGTTCTGGAACCTGAACTCCAACCCCTTCGAGGCCGTGTTCGCCATACGCGACATAGCGGGACACGCCGTGTCCATGATCGCCGTGTCGCTGCCCAAGTCGTTTTCGTCCGTCACGAGCATAGCTCTCGGCAGGCTCACGTTCTTCATCACCCTGGGCGGCATCTTCCTCGTGATACCGCTGTTCTGGCTGCAGGGGCGCGTGCTCCTGAACCCGATCACCGAGATGACGAAGCGCATGCGCGACGTGTGCATGCACCACAACGACACGGACTGCCCCAGGCTCGAGTGGCACAGCAAGGACGAATTCGCCCTTCTCGCAATCTCGGTGAACGAAATGCTCGAGACCCTCTCCCGCCGCTCCCTCGCCGTTGCGCAGATCGAGTCCCGCCAGCGCGCGCTCATCGACGGCCTGCCTGACGGCCTTGCCGTGTTCGAACTCAGCAGGCGCACGCTCGTTACGATAACAAAGCAGCCGGAAGGCGTGGACCCGCTTCCCGGCCTAGAGACCGGGTCCGGCGCGGACCCTGCCGTGTACGGGCAGCGGGGAGCGCAGGCGTTCGACAACGCGCTCGCCACAATCGCGAAGAACGGCGTGCTACAGAACCTCCGCCTCAGCGCCGTGCGCAGGGACGCGCCGCCAAGGTGCCTCGAGGTGCGCATCTCTAAGATGGACGAGCATTTCGCCCTCGCCTCCTTCCGCGACATAACGGCCGAGGTCACCGAGCACGCGCAGAGGCTCGCCGCGGAATCGCGCCTCCACCAGACGCAGAAGCAGGAGTCCCTCACGGCCCTCGCCGCCGGAATCGCCCACGACGTCAACAACGTGCTCGCCGTCATCCTGAACACCGCGGAAATCACGTGGAACGACAGCGCCGACCAGAACGTCAGGCTGGCGCTCGCAACGATCCGCGACGCCGTGAAGCGCGGCTCCTCGATGGCCCGCGAGCTGATGACGTTCGCCGGCGAGACCAAGCCCTCGCTCAAGCGGTCCGACCCCTCCGACCTGGTCAAGGAGGCGCAGCGCCTAGCACAGGGAATCCTCGGGTCGAAGACGAACGTAACCATCTCCTACGACCTCCCCGCAATGCTTCCGCCGGTTGACGCGGACCCGAACCAGATCTGGAAGGTGTTCTTCAACCTCATCAAGAACGCGGCGGAGGCGATAGGCGACCGCGTAGGCGAAGTGTCCGTGTCGACCCGCAAGTACACCGTGAAGCCCGGCGACCCGGAGCTCTTCTCGTCGGCATCGCCGCTGAAGCCGGGCGAAAAGGGCGTGCTGTTCCAGTTCTCCGACACGGGCCCGGGGATCCCGCCCGAGCTTCTCCGCCGCATCTTCGATCCGTACGTGTCCACCAAGGCGCAGGGGCGCGGGCTCGGCCTCGCCACAGTGCTGGCCGTCATATCCGCCCACAACGGCGGAGTGCACGTCGTCTCCGAAATCGGCGAGGGCACGACGTTCCGCATATTCCTCCCGGAGTCCAAGGCCGTTGGGGAGATCACCCGCAGGCTGCAGGTGCTCGGGCGAGAGGGCGAAGTGCTGCTCGTGGACGACGACCCAGCGATCCTCCGCACGACCGCGATCCTCCTCAAGACGATCAAGGTCACGGTCCACGCAGCGTCCAACCGATCCGAGGCCCTCGCGGCATTCCGCAACTACGCGCAGTCCCTCACCTGCGTTATCCTCGACGCCAACATCGACGGCGTCGACTCTGCGCAGCTCATCGGCTCGTTCCGCAACATCTCACCGCAGGTGCCGGTGATCGTCTCGTCCGGCTCAGCCCCCGAGAAGCTGAAGGAGCAGTTCGCCGACAACCCCTACGAAGGCTTCCTCGCCAAGCCCTACACAATCGCCGAACTGCAGGACGCAATCGCCCGCTTCGGCCGCAAGTTCGACACGCCGTGAAAAGGATATTCCTCTCCCCCCCGTTCGCCGGAAAGGCGGAACGCGCCGCCGTGGAGGCCGCGTTCGACTCTGGATACCTCGCCCCCTGCGGCCCGCAGGTGGACGAGTTCGAGCGCCGTCTGGCTTCGCTCGCTGGCGTTCCAGAGGCAGCCGCGGTGTCGAGCGGAACGGCCGCGCTCACCCTTCTCGCCGACGACCTGCGCATCTCCCCCCGCGACGTCGTGTTCGCGTCCGACCTCACGTTCGTCGCGTCAGTGTCGCCCTTCGCCCGGACTGGCGCCGGAATCGTACTCGTGGACTCGTCGCCGCTCACAGGCAACATCGACCTCGCGCTCCTCGAAGCCGCCATCTCCGAACACGCCCGCACACGCGAGGCCGGCACGCGGTTCGTGATTGTCGCAGTCGACCTGTACGGGCAGTGCTGCGACTACGACGCACTGGAGTCGATCGCCGCGCGATACGACGCTACGCTGATAGTCGACGCCGCGGAATCCGTCGGCGCGTTCTGGAAGGACCGCCCGGCCGGCTCGGCAGGCACCGCGGCGGTATACTCGTTCAACGGCAACAAGATCGTCACCACCTCGGGAGGGGGCGCAGTTCTCTCGCGCGACCCCGAGGTCGTGCGCCGCGCGCGCTGGCGCAGCCAGCAGAGCCGCGAGAAATGCGAATGGTACGAGCACAGGGAGCTCGGGCGCAACTTCCGGCTCTCCAACATCCTCGGCGCATTCGGAATCGCGCAGCTCAACGCCCTCCCCGACATACTCGCGCGCAAGAAGGCTATACGCGAGTTCTACATGAAGGTCTTCTCCGGGTCGGACGTGGTCCCGTTTCCGCGCGACCCCGGCACGCGCGCAAACAACTGGCTGTCGGTGTTCCTGTACCCCGACGCGAAGTCGCGCGACGAAGCCGCCGCAAGGCTCGCGTCCGACAACGTAGAGTCCCGCCCCGTATGGAAGCCGATGCACCTGCAGCCCGTGTTCGCGGATGCTCCGTTCGTCGGCACAGGCGTTTCCCGGGACTTCTTCAACCGCGGGATCTGCCTGCCGTCCGGCGCAGGCCTTGACGACGCATCCCTTTCCCGCATCTCCTCAATCCTCTCCACCCACCACCCAACCACCCAACCACCCACCACCCAACCACCCAACCACCTAACCACCCAACCACCTAACCACCCAACCACC
>CAMORM010000003.1 GCA_946623785.1 uncultured Verrucomicrobiota bacterium | reverse complement strand
AGGTCGTCTTCTACGGAATCGGCATGGCGCTCTTCGCGTTCTACCACACGCACCCGGAGGCGATGGACGTGACGATGCCGAAGGGCGACTCGGTCCTTCCGATCTTCATGGCGACGGAAATGCCGCCGTGGCTTGCCGGACTCGTGATCGCGGCCGTCTTCGCGGCGACGATCTCGACATTGTCGGCGAACCTGAGCTCCGCATCCACGGCCGTGGTGACGGACTTCGTGAAGCGGTTCAAGCCTGACATCCCGGGCAAGGCGCAGATCAGGTGCGGCCAGGTCTGCACGTATGTCGTGGGCATAATAGGCATCATGGCGGCTCTGACGCTTGCGAGGATGGAGTCGAGCGCGCTCTTCGACAACTTCAACAAGTACATCGCAATGCTAACGGCCGGCCTTACGGGTCTCTTCTTCATGGGCGTATTCATGCCGCGCATCAAGGGCGTGGCGGCCGTGCTGGGGCTTGCGGCGAACTACTTCGTATGCTTCAGCTGCGAGATACTGAAGTGCGACGTGTTCGGACTCAAGTTCCACCCGTTCCTCCTTGGCGGAATAGGGCTCGTCGTGTGCGTTGCCGTCGCATACGTGGCGTCGTTCGTCCTCAACGAGAAGGGCAAGGACCTCACGGGGCTCACGCTGAAGACGCTGAAGAAGAAATAGTCAGTCGCCGCCGTTGCGCCGCAAAGCAGGGGAAATCCATGAAAAAGACGCTGTGCGCGATCGTCGCGCTTTTCGCTCTCGCGGCAAACGCCGGAAACGGCCGGCTTGTCGGGCTCTTCTACTTCCTCTGGCTCGGCGAGCACGGCAAGAACGGGCCGTACGACGTGGCGAAGATACTGAAGGCGGATCCGAAGGCGGGCGACAAGCCGGAATCCCCGCTGTGGGGGCCATGGGGCAGCTACCACCACTGGGGAGAGCCGCTATACGGCTACTACTTCTCGGACGACGAATGGGTTGTGCGCCGCCACATGAAGCTCATCATGCAGTGCGGAATCGACTTCCTCTTCTTCGACACGACGAACGGGCCTATCTACGACGCCAACGCCAAGCTCGTGATGCGCGTTCTCCAGGAATACCACGACGCCGGATGGAATATCCCGAAGGTCATGTTCTACACGAACACTGCGTCAGGACAGACCGTGCGGCGGATATACGACGCCATCTACAAGCCCGGGTTCGCGAAGGACACGTGGTTCGCGCTGGACGGCCGGCCCGTGATCGTGGCGCATGAGGGGGAGTGCGACAAGGAGACGAAGTCGTTCTTCACGATCGTGAAGTCGCAGTGGCCCAACGAAGCTTCTAAGAAGGGCGGCTGGCCGTGGATGGACTTCGAACGCCCGCAGCGCGTCTTCCCCGGCGAGAGGGTCGCCAAGAGCGTTATGAACGTGTCGGTGGCGCAGCACCCAACGTGCCGGTTCGGCGACAGCGTGATGTACGGCGAGAAGGGGAACCGGGGCCGAGCCTTCCACAACGGCTCGAACGACAGGTCCCCCGGCGCGTGGAAGAAGGGGTACAACTTCCAGGAGCAGTGGGACAGGGCGCACGAGGCGAAGCCGGACATCGTCCTGGTCACGGGCTGGAACGAGTGGATCGCCGGCAGGTGGCGGCGCGAGGACTGCCCGTCGCGCCCCGTGATGTTCGTCGACTGCGCGAACTACGAGTATTCGCGCGACGTTGAGATGATGCGCGGCGGATACGGCGACTCGTATTTCCTCCAGCTGCGCGACAACGTGAGGAAGTTCAAGGGGATTTCGGACGATGACGAGGCGCCGAATCCGTCCGGCAGGTGGAAGCGGTACGCCTGCTTCGCGGACGACGCGATGCCGCGCGAGCACGCGGGCTACGGCACCAACTTCGTGAACAGGACCCAGCGCAACGCGCCGGAGTGGATCGAGGTAAGCCACGATTCGACGAGCGTGTCGTTCAGGCTGAAGACAAGGAAGCCGATAGCGGGAAGGCGGGGGGAGGGGGACTTCATGCGGATACTCGTCAACGGCAAGCCCGCCAACTCGCTCGGCAGGGTGACAATGGGCGGCGACACCATGAAGCTCGTAGTGCCGCGCAGCGCACTTGGCCTGCCCCGCGGCGAGTTCGGCTTCGGCTTCAAGTTCGTCGACTCGACAGTCGCATGCAAGGACCCGCTCGACTGGTACGACCACGGCGTGGTCGAGCCGCTCGGCCGCGTCGAGTTCGTGTACCGCGGCGCCTCCTCGCGGTGATCAGGCGGCGGCAAATGCTTTGGAGTTGCCGTCCAGCGCCGATTGCGGTATAATTAACGCCCGTTGCTACAACTAAAGGACGGTGCTTAGACATGTGGGACTATTCTGAGAAGATGATGGATTACTTCCGCAACCCGCGCAACATGGGAAAGGTGGAGAATCCTGACGGCGAAGCCACTGTGGGCTCGCTCGCATGCGGAGACGCGTTGCAGTTCACGTTCAAGCTCGACGAGAACAAGCGCATAAAGGAGGCGAAGTTCCAGACGTTCGGATGCGCGTCGGCGATTGCCTCCAGTTCCGCGCTAACCGAGATGGTGATCGGCAAGACGCTCGAGGAGGCCTCGAAGATCACGAACCAGCAGATCGCCGACTTCCTCGGCGGGCTTCCCCCGCAGAAGATGCACTGCTCCGTGATGGGGCGCGAGGCGCTCGAGGCCGCGATAGAGAACTACCGCACCGGCCAGAAGACCGACCGCAACCTCGAGGAGAAGATGCTCTGCACGTGCTATTCCGTTTCCGAGAACGAGGTGCGGCGCGTGATAACGGAGAACTCGCTCACTACGGTCGAGGAAGTGACGAACTTCACGAAGGCTGGCGGCGGGTGCGGCAAGTGCAAGACGAAGATCGAGGCAATTCTCAGGGAAATCAACGGCAGATGAAGATCGGGTTCGACAACGAGAAGTACCTCGCAGAGCAGAGCGAGGAGATCCGCCGCCGCGCGGCAAAGTACGGCAAGCTCTACCTCGAGTTCGGCGGCAAGCTGATCAACGACTTCCACGCGGCGAGGTGTCTGCCCGGATACGACCCGAACGTGAAGCTCAGGCTTCTCCAGTCGCTCAAGGACCAGGCCGAGATAATCCTCGCCATCTACGCCGGCGACATCGAGCACAAGAAGATGCGCGCGGACTTCGGGATATCGTACGCCGACGACGCGCTCAAGCTGATAGACGACCTCAAGGGCCTCGGGCTCCTCGTGCGCGGCGTGGTGATCACGCGCTACACGGGCCAGCCTACGGCGAAGCTCTTCCGCTCCCGCCTCGAGAACCGCGGCATCAGCGTTTGGTTCCACTACGTCACGCAGGGGTATCCCGCCGACGTCGAGACGATCGTCTCCGAGGCGGGTTACGGGAAGAACGAGTTTGTCCCCACGGAACGCCCGATCGTCGTCGTAACCGCTCCCGGTCCCGGCTCCGGCAAGCTCGCCACCTGCCTTTCGCAGCTCTACCACGAGCACCGCCGCGGCATGAAGGCCGCCTACTCAAAGTTCGAGACATTCCCCGTGTGGAACATGCCGCTCGAGCATCCGCTCAACGTGGCTTACGAGGCAGCCACAATCGACTTGAAGGACCGCAACATGATCGACCCGTACCACCTCCAGGCGTACGGGAAGACAACGGTCAACTACAACCGCGACGTCGACGCGTTCCCGCTCCTCCGGGCGATCTGGGAGCGCATGACGGGGCACGAGTGCCCGTACAAGTCGCCGACCGACATGGGTGTCAACCGCATCGGGTTCGGAATCGTTGACGACGAAGTCGTGCGAGAGGCGTCCAAGCAGGAGGTCATCCGCCGCTACTTCCGCTACCTCTGCGACTTCGCGAAGGGCACGACTGACCGCGAGAGCGTCGAGACCGCTGACGCGCTCATGCGCAAGCTCTCGCTCAAGCCGGAGGACCGCATCCCCGTTGAGGCGGCGCGCCAGGCCGCGCAGAGCGCCAAGGAGGCCGGAAAGGGCAAGGCCGGCGGCGAGATCGTGTCGGGCGCCGCGATAGTCCTCAAGGACGGACGCGTGATCACAGGGCGCAACTCCGACGACATGCACGCCGCGTCCGCGATGATGCTCAACGCGATCAAGGCGCTCGCTGGCATACCCGAGCAGATCCCGCTCATCGCGCCGGACATCATCCGCTCCATCACCCACATGAAGCACGACATACTGAAGGGCGGGTCCTACACATCGCTCAACCTAGACGAGGCCATCATAGGGCTCGCGATATCTTGCACGATGAACCCGGCAGCGCAGATAGCGGCCGAGAAGCTCAACCAGCTGCGCAGCTGCGAGGTGCACATGACGCACATCGTGACTCCTGGCGACGAGGCCGGCCTTCGCCGCCTCGGGTGCCGCTTCACAAGCGATCCGTACTACGCTACCAAGGCCCTCTTCCAGGACGGGCAGTGAGGGGCTGCGGGTGAAGGTGCTTGAAGCGACAACCGGCGTGATCGCCTGCGCCTTCCTCTGGCTGGCCACGGCCCTCTACCGTCTTGTGCCCAAGCGCCGCGCGTACGGCTTCGGCGTGTTCATCGCCAGCCTCATCTACCCGTTCTTCCGATCCCGCCGCGCGCTTGCGGTCGACAACATCATCAAGGCCGGGATAACGTCCGACCGCGCCGAGGCAGCGCGCATCGCAAAGGCCAGCTGGGGCCATCTGGCCGGGCATATCTGCGAAGCGCTCAAGGTCCCGGATGTCGTAGGCGCGTCCGATTGGCGCGACCATCTCGTCTTCGATGGTGCCGATCCCGAGACGGTGTCGCTTCTTCTCGACAAGACCGACAGGCCGATCATCCTTGTGAGCGCGCACCACGGCGTGTGGGAGGCGGCAACGAACGTACTCTCCTTCGCGCGTCCGATGATCGCCGTTGCGCGCACAATGAACAACGGATGGGTTGCTCGCTGGATGAAGAAGCACCACTTCAGGGGGCCTGTCACCGTGATCGACAAGAAGAACGGCTTTACGGGCGACGTAATGCGCAAGTGGAAGGCCGAGAACTCTGCCATGACGATCCTGATGGACCAGCACGCGGGCAGGAAGCACGGCGCCAAGCTTACGTTCTTCGGGCGTCCCGCATGGACGTTCACAACGGCCGCAAGGCTCGGCATCCGCACCGGCTGCGGCATAGTGGCCGGGTCGTTCGTGCGCGAGGCGCCGTTCCGGTACAGGCTCGTCGGCGGGGCGCCGATATACCTCCACAGCGGCGACGACATCGAAAAGGCCTCGCAACTTCTCAACGACAGGCTCGAGGACGCGATACGCAGGTACCCCGAGCAGTACCTTTGGGTCCACCGCCGCTGGCGCGAGTGATCCGCCATTACGGATTGACTCGGGGCGCAGGTCTTAGTATACTATCCACCGTCAACGACTGAGAAGCCAGCGATGGGGGGCACCACCTCGGGTGCCACTAGCGCTGGCTTTTGCTTTTTTGGTCCACAGGTGCGGAAAAGGAGCTTCATGGTCAAGGTAAACGGAGAGGAAAAGGACGCTGCGGGAAAGACCGTCGCGGAGTACGTCGAGTCCGCTGGATTCAACGTGGCGCGCGTCGTCGTCGAGATCAACGAGACGATCGTGCCAAAGGGGAAATACGCAGAGACCACGCTCCGCGACGGCGACTCGGTCGAGATCGTGTGCTTCATGGGAGGCGGCTAAGATGACGCCCGACAGGGAGACTTTCTTTGCCGCCCTAGTCTCGCGGCACGGCGCGGATCGCCAGCCGAAGTTCAGCGCCGCCCGCGTGGCGGTGTGCGGACTCGGAGGGCTCGGCTCCAACATCGCCATCGCGCTTGCGCGCGCCGGGGTGGGGCATCTGCACCTCATTGACTTCGACCGCGTGGAGCCGTCGAACCTAAACCGTCAGCAGTATTTCGCCTCGCAGGTCGGAATGCCCAAAGCCGAGGCCCTGCGCGACAACATCGCGGCGATCAACCCGTATTGCGCGGTTGTCGCTGAGACCTTGCGCATCGGGCCGGACAACGTGCGCGAACTTCTTGCGGACGACGACATCGTGTGCGAGGCGTTCGACCGCGCGGAGGCGAAGGCTATGCTTGTCTCCGGCGTGATGGAGGCGTTTCCGGAGAAGCCGGTCGTTGCGGCGTCAGGAATGGCGGGGCTCGGCTCCGCTAACGCTATCAGGACGAAGCGCGTGTCGAAGCGGCTATGGGTGTGCGGCGACTTTGTCGCGGATGTTGACGACGGACAGGGACTCTACGGCGCGCGCGTCCTTGTCTGCGCCGCGCATCAGGCGACCGCTGTCCTCCGGATCCTCGCCGGGGAGGAGGAGGCATGACAAATCAGTTATGAGTTTTTGAGTTTTTGAGTGGTTGAGTCCCACCACCCCACTCGTCCCACTACTCTCACTCGTCCCACCACAAAATTGCAGCCACTAACGACTAGCGACTAACCACTAACGACTAACCACTTATGAACGACAAATTCACACTCGGCGGACGCGAATTCACGTCGCGCTTCATACTCGGATCCGGCAAGTATTCGCTGAGCCTCGTGCAGGCCGCGATCGAGCACGCGGGAGCGCAGATTATCACGCTTTCAGTGCGTCGCGCCAACACGAAGGAGCAGGAGAACATCATGGACTACATCCCGGAAGGGGTGACGCTCCTCCCGAACACCTCCGGCGCGCGCGACGCAAAGGAGGCGGTCCGCATAGCGCGCCTCGCGCGCGAGCTCGGCTGCGGGAGCTTCGTGAAGATCGAGATCATGCGCGACACGAAGTACCTGCTGCCGGACAACCAGGAGACCATCAAGGCGACCGAGCAGCTCGCCTCGGAGGGCTTCACGGTTCTCCCGTACATGTACCCGGACCTCAACGTTGCGCGCGACCTCGTGAAGGCCGGCGCGGCGGCCGTGATGCCGCTCGGCGCGCCGATCGGGTCCAATAAGGGGCTTGCCACGGCGGACTTCATCCAGATACTCATCGACGAGATCGAGCTTCCGATAATCGTGGACGCGGGCATAGGCGCGCCGAGCCAGGCGTGCCGCGCGATGGAGATGGGAGCGGCCGCGATAATGGCCAACACCGCGCTCGCGACTTCTGGAGACGTGCCGCGCATGGCGCGGGCGTTCAAGCTCGCGATAGAGGCGGGACGACAGGCATACCTCGCCGGACTGGGGCGGGTCCTTTCGCGTGGAGCTGCCGCGTCCGATCCGCTGACCGGCTTTTTGCACTGAGGCGACACCTATGGCAGGAAACACTGGCAGGGACGGCTCCCAGAGCCGTCCGCAAAGCGACCCGAAGCGCAGCGACCTCATCTTCGACGCTGCTGGGCTTTCCCCCGCGGCGCTGGAGCGCAAGCACAGACTGGAGCGGGATCCGTCGTGCCGGACCGACCACATGGCGTACATGCCTGGGATGGAGGTAATCGAGTCGGATCTCAAGGACCGGGTAAGGGAGGCGATGTCCGCCTTCGACCCCGCGCGCTACACCGCGGTGGACGTCAGGCGCGCGCTCGAGCGCGAGCGGTGCTCGGTCGACGATTTCCAGGCGCTTCTCTCCCCCGCTGCCGCGCCGTTCCTCGAGCGCATGGCGGCGCGCGCGAGAGAGGAGACGGTAAGGCACTTCGGCAACACGGTGTACATCTTCACGCCGCTCTACATCGCGAACCACTGCGAGAACTACTGCGTGTACTGCGGGTTCAACTGCTACAACCCCATAAGGCGCATGAAGCTCGACAAGGGGCAGATAGAGCGCGAGATGGAGGTCATAGCGAAGTCGGGCATGGAGGAGGTGCTGATCCTCACAGGCGAGAGCCGCTCGGTGAGTGGGGTGGAGTACATCGGCGACGCATGCGAGCTCGCGCGGAAGTACTTCCGTCTCGTCGGGCTCGAGGTCTATCCGATGAACACGGACGAATACCGCTACCTGCGGGAGCGCGGCGCGGACTACGTTACGGTGTTCCAGGAGACGTACGACACCGAGCAGTACGAGAAGCTGCATCTGCAGGGGCACAAGCGCGTTTGGCCTTACCGCTTCGATGCACAGGAGCGCGCGCTGATGGCTGGCATGCGCGGCGTGGGGCTTTCTGCTCTCCTTGGGCTTTCAGACTTCCGCAAGGACGCGTTCGCGACCGCTTTGCACGCGTTCCTGCTGCAGCGCAAGTACCCAGGCGCGGAGATAAGCCTTTCGTGTCCGCGGCTTCGTCCGATAACGAATCACCCCGACGTGCGTCCTGGAGAGATCGGCGAGCGCGAGCTCTGCCAGGTGCTTTGCGCGTACCGCATCTTCCTGCCTTTCGCGGGGATAACGGTGTCGTCGCGCGAAAGCGCGTCCTTCCGAAACGGCATAGCGAAAATCGCGGCGACGAAGGTCTCTGCCGGCGTCTCGACTGGCATAGGCGACCATGCGTCGAAGTACGGGGAGGAGTCGGCTTCGGACAAGGAAGGCGACGAGCAGTTCGAGATCAGCGACGCGCGCAGCCTCTCGAAGATGTACGCCGACCTGACAGGCGAAGGTCTCCAGCCCGTCCTAAACGACTATGTGTATGTGTGAGCGCCACGGCATGCAATGAGCAATGCTGCACTTGCACTATGATTCATCCAGATTGACAGGTTGCAGATAGCGGAGAAATATGGTATTCTACTGCCAGTTGCCTAAATAGGCCAATGTATATAAGATGTCGATGGGTATCGGGAAAATGGTTGTGATGGATGTCGGTGCGGCGAATGCCGTAGTCGGCGTGTCTGGACGCGGCGTTGTCTTGCGCGAGCCTTCGGCGATCATGCTGCAGGCGCAGACCATGCGCATTCTTGCGGTTGGAGACGAAGCGTGGAAAGCGCTTGAGCGAGTACCTGATAATATTGTCGCCGCGCGTCCGCTGGCCCAGGGTTTCGGCGGTTGCGACCCCAATGTCCTGGAGGCGGTGCTTGGCTTCCTTTTAAAGAAGGCGTGCGCGGGAGGGAAGTTTGTCCGTCCGCGCGCCGTACTCTCCGTTCCCTCCTGTGCAACCACATATAGCCGACGCGTCCTTGCCGATGCCGCGGTCCAGTGCGGATGCAGCCTCGCGGCGAACGGCGTCGTGCTGGTCGACGAAACGCTTGCGCACGCCGTGGGCATGGGGCTTTGGCGGCGCAGTGGATATTCCGCCGCGCTTGTCGTCGGCGCGCGATGCTGCCAGGCTGCCGTCTTTTCGGACGGAGAGCTTGCGCTTTCCCGCTGCGTCTATTCGCAGACGCCTATTCTTGGGGCCGGCGGAGATGCCTTGGACGCCGCGGTCGTCGAGTTCTTCGAGCGCGAGTGCGGACTTGTCGTGGGCACGGAGTACGCCGAGCGAATCAAGCGGGCAGTCGGCGTGTCTGCAGGTTCGGCCGGCGAGGTCGTGCCTCCGCCCGGATGCAAGCTCTCAGCCGCGCAGGTCGCCGAAGGGGCGCGCGCCGCGATGTCCGCGCCGATCGAGAGGCTCGCCGCGATGTTCGGCGAACTGCTGGAGGACGCGTCGCGCGAGTTCGGCGAAGCGGCGCTTTCCGAGATCGCGAGCGGCGGCGTTATGCTCTCAGGCGGCGGCGCGCAGCTGAAGGGGCTCGACGCGATGCTCGGCGACAGGTTCAAGATGCAGTTTGCGCTTGCCGAAAGGCCGTTCGACGACGCGGCGGATGGAATGCTCGAGATGGTTCAGTCGGGACGCATTCCGGCGCTGTCGATGGAGGAGGGCTGAAATGAATCTCTTTGGAACAACGGACATCGCAATCGACATCGGCCCCGAGACTTCACACGTCCTCGTGAAGGGGCGCGGCATCGTGTTCAGCGGACGCACGGATGAATTGCGCGCGTCGTCCGGCGCGGGCACGTTGCCGGAGCTGATCTCCGCGTGCCTTGGCCGGGCGGGGATCCGCCGCGGGGTGTTTCGCCCGAAAATCCGCGCGGTGCTGACGGCAGACCACGGCATTGGCGAGGGGGAGAAACGAAGGTTTCAGGACGCTGCGACCATTGCTGGCGTCAAGGGACCTTTGCTGATTGAACTTCCGATGGCTGCCGCGATCGGCGCAGGAGTGCCGGTGTCCGAGCCTCGTGGAAGCATGATTGTCGAGATGAGGGGCGGAGGATGCCAGATTGCCGTCATTGCGCTTGCGGGAATCGTGGCAGCCCGCGATGTGTGCGGGTGCGCTACGGCAAGTTCGGCGAAAGGGGCGGAGCCGAAGGTCGAGCGAGTCGAGCAGGTCCCGAAGGAGATGGTTGCCGGCGCGATGAAGGACGTGCTTGCAGAATGCGCGGCCAAGGGGCTCCGGAACATCGTCTCGGACATCCTGGACCACGGCGCGGTGTTGACGGGCGGAGATGGCGTCGACGTGGGTCTTGCAAAATGGCTTGCCGAAAAAGTCGGCTTCCCCGTCCATGTCGCGGACAACCCTGCCACGGCCGCGGTCGAAGGCGCAGGCGTAGTCCTCAACAACCTGGATGTCCTTTCCCCGTCTCCATGACGACGGAAACTCCGCTCGTACAAGCGGCCCGCGTAAGGGGCGGACACTGGTAATGGTCGGACTGGCGGGAATCGGACCCGCGACACCCTCATTAAAAGTGAGATGCTCTACCAACTGAGCTACAGTCCGGTGCGGATAAGCGGCTATGCCGCAAAAAACGCGCGTATTAAACCATAATTCCGCGCCGAAATCAATTGCAAATTCCGCATGCAAAACGCATGGTGATTTGTCATTGAGAACCCCGCCGTTTTTCGGTAAAATACGCAACTATGAAATTCAAGGTAGCAGATATCAGCCAGGCGCCGCTCGGAAGGCGCCTCATTGAACTGGAAGAGCACGAGATGCCGGGCCTAATGTCCGTGCGCAAGAAGTATGGCCCGAAGAAGCCGCTGAAGGGCGCGCGCATCATGGGCTCGCTGCACATGACGGTCGAGACGGCCATCCTCATCGAGACGCTCCAGACGCTAGGCGCGGACGTCCGCTGGGCGAGCTGCAACATCTTTTCGACGAACGACGCTGCCGCGGCTGCGATCGCCAAGGCCGGCACGCCGGTGTTTGCCTGGAAGGGCGAATCGCTCGAGGACTACTGGTGGTGCACGAAGCAGGCTCTCACATGGCCGGACGGCAAGGGGCCGGACCTGATAGTGGACGATGGCGGGGATGCCACGCTCATCCTGCACAAGGGCGTTGAGGCCGAGGGGTGGTCTGCCGCCGAGAGGGCGGCGTTCCGCAAGGCGAAGATGCCGAAGCTGTCCGAAGAGGAGCGGGCGCTATGGGGCGTCATACTCGGAACGGTCGAGAAGTCCCCGAAGTGGTTTTCGCAGGTGGCCGCGAAAGTGCGCGGCGTGTCGGAGGAGACGACCACCGGGGTGCACCGCCTCTACCAGCTTGCCGAGCAGGGCAAGCTCCTCTTCCCGGCGGTGAACGTGAACGACTCCGTGACGAAGAGCAAGTTCGACAACATCTACGGCTGCCGCGAGTCGCTGGTGGACGGCATAAAGCGCGCAACGGACGTCATGCTCGCCGGCAAGAACGCGTTCGTGTGCGGATACGGCGACGTCGGCAAGGGCTGCGCGGAGTCGCTGCGCGAGAACCACTGCAGGGTGGCGGTGTCGGAGATCGACCCCATCTGCGCGCTCCAGGCGTGCATGGCCGGCTTCGACGTAAAGCGCGTCGAAGACGTGCTCAAGTGGGCGGACCTCTACGTGACCACGACCGGCAACACGGACATAATCACGGCGGAGCACATGGCGAAGATGCGCGACAACGCGATCGTGTGCAACATCGGTCACTTCGACGACGAGATACAGGTCGCGCGCCTGAAGGCGTGGCCCGGCGTAAAGCGCGTAACGCTCAAGCCCGGGCTCGACAAGTTCACGTACCGTGACGGCCACTCGATCTACCTCCTGGCTGAGGGGCGCCTGGTGAACCTCGGATGCGCCACCGGCCATCCGGCGTTTGTGATGTCCAGCAGCTTCACGAACCAGTGCATTGCGCAGATGCTCCTCTGGAAGGGCGGCGTGAAGGGGGTCGTAAGGCTCCCGAAGGAGCTTGACGAGGAGGTCGCGAGGCTGCATCTCGCCGCGTGCGGCGCGAAGCTCACGAAGCTCACCAGGCGACAGGCCGAGTACATCGGCGTGAGCGTCGACGGCCCATACAAGTCAGAATGGTATCGGTACTGAAATGAACAACTTCGTTCGCAACGCAGCCGTGTTCCACGTATTCGCGATCATCGCGATGTTCTCGTGGATATGCGGCGGAACTCGGGCCGACCTGCTGCTGCCGGTGGTCCCATGGTTCCTTCTGCTGCTTCTCTCGGGGATGCTGTTCTTTCCGCAGAGCCGCCACGACGAGTCGATCATCGACGCACGCGTGCGCGTGTGGCGAGGCATTTCGCGCGACCCGCTCACATGGGTCAGCGTGGCGTTCATCGTCCTGCTGGCGATCCCGTTCGTCAACAAGGGCCTGTGCCCGGTGTGCGACTACAAGCTGATCAGGGCGGGTGCGGACCCGAACCCCCCGGCGCCTTTCCTTCCGTTCTGCGTGGACCGTCTCGACCACTACGGCGTGTTCCAGTGGTTCCTGCCGGCGTTCGCGGCGATGGTCGCGGCGAAGCACTCCCTGCTCAAGCGCGGGAAGCGTATGCTCCTCGAGATGATGGTCTGGAACGCCGTTGCCCTTGCCATCCTCGGCTTCGTGCAGCAGGCTTCGGGCGCGCAGTCGCCGTTCTGGGCGTGCGACCCGATGCCTAGCTACTTCTTCTCCGCCTGGGGCTACCCAAACATGGCTGGCGACTTCTTCACGTTCCACTTCGCGGTGGCTGGCGGGATGTGGCAGTACCGCCTCGCGCAGGTCGCGAGCGCGCCGCGCGCCCACGAATTCGAGTCCGTCAAGGGGCCCGAGCATCCTGTCATGCAGGCCCACTACATGCTCCTTGCGGTGCTGATCCTATTCATCGCAGCCCTTGACACGCTTTCGCGCGCGGCCATCATACTGTCGATCTCCCTGTTCTTCGTCCTGTTCCTTCTCGTGTTCTTCAGGTATTTCGCGAGGGCGACGAAGGCGGGGCGGCTCAAGATGTGCATCTTCGCGGCCATATCGCTGGTGGTCGTCTCGTTCCTCGCCGTCACGTTCGCCCCAAGCGACCTCAAGGGCGAGGCGTCGACAATCACGACGGACGCGGTGTTCCAGCGCGTCGGCGGGAAGGGCCAGTACCACCAGCGCGTGGCAACTGCGATCCTGAAGGACCACCTTGCGTTCGGCGTGGGCGGATGGGGATACAAGCACTTCTGCCAAAGCTACATGACGGAGTCGGAGCTGAAGCACATCCAGATGGTCGGCGGCGTAAACGTCCATGACGACTACATCCAGTTCTCCTGCGAGCACGGGCTTGTCGGCGCCGCGCTTCTCCTTGCGGTGCTCGGGCTGCTGGTATGGCCCATAGGGAGGGCCTGGAAGCGCTTCTACAACTGGGCTCTCTTCGCGCCGGCCGACAAGGCGCCCGCCAAGCCGATGGCAATATACTGCATGCCGTCCGCTCCGGCAGGGGTGCTTCTTGGATGCTGCGCAACGTTTATCCATTCGTTCGGCGACTGCGCGATGCGCTGCCCCGCCGTGCTTACGACCGTCGTGGTGGCGCTTGTGTGCTGCGACGGCTTCTTCCCGAGGGAGAGCTGACGCGCCAGCCGCGCGCCAAAGGAAACGGACGCCCGCATGAAAAGACGACAGCCCGCCAGGCGCGAAGAGCGCGCAGACAGGAAGAGCCTTAAGCCGCAGGAGGCGATCGACGCCCGCGAGCGGCTGATGAGGTCCGTTGGGCCGCTCGACGACCCTCTTGAGGACGGCGACGCCGTTGTGCGCGAGTTCGACCTTCCTCGCTCGTTCCCGCATGCGGTCCTCTCGGAGGCGGCTTCGGCCGCCGCGCCGGACGGCCTGCCGGCCGGGCGGCTCGATCTCAGGAAGAGGTTCATCTTCACGTGCGATCCGGAGACGGCGAAGGACTTCGACGACGCGCTTTCGATCGAGAAGGACAGGAAAGGCAACAGGACGCTTGGCGTCCACATCGCCGACGTGTCGCACTACGTCACTCCCGGATCGGCGCTTGACCGCGAGGCGGCGAAGCGCTCGACTTCGGTCTATCTCGCCGACCGCGTCGTGCCCATGCTGCCGGAGAGGCTCTCCAACGGTGTCTGCTCGCTGATGCCCGGCGTGGACCGCTATGCGTTCTCGGTGTTCATCACGTTCGACGCAAAAGGGCGTCCCGTGAAGCGGCGCTTCGCCAAGTCCGTGATCCGTTCGTCCGTGCGCTTCGCGTACAGCCAGGTGATGGCGGTCATCCGCGGAGAGCGGCCGTTCGGCGTGAAGCTCTCCGCCCGCCAGCGCGCCGACGTGATGGAGCTTCACAGGCTCGCACAGCAGCTTCGCTCGAACCGCTACGCCGAGGGAGCGCTTGACATGGAGGTGCCTGAGTACGAAGTCGTGCTCGACCCCGCGGGCGAGATGGTCGGGCTAGAGGCCCGTCCGTACGACGAGTCGCACCAGCTCGTTGAGCAGTGCATGGTCGCCGCGAACATAGCGGTTGCGACCGAGCTCTGGACGCGCGGAATCCACATCATCTCGCGCCTCCACGAGAGCCCAGACCCGGACAGGCTCCAGGAGCTTCGCGCCGAGCTGGCGCAGATGGGCGTGCGCTGCGGCGACCTCACTCGTCCAAAGGGTGTGGCCGACTTCCTCTCGAAGCTCAGGGGTCCGCTTAAGCCTATGATAACCGGACTCGTCCTGCGTTCCCTCAAGCGCGCGCGCTACGATGCGCAGACGATCGGCCACTTCGGGCTTGCCGCGCCGTACTACACGCACTTCACGTCGCCCATACGCCGGTATCCGGACCTTGTCGTGCACCGCCAGCTGGCCGACTACATCGCCGGCGGGTCGAACGGGTCGCGCGGGCGCATGGACCAGAGGTACCTGGACAAGACGGCGCTCCACGCCACGGTGAGGGAGATGATCGCCGACGAGGCGGAGCGTGCGATGGTCGAGCTCAAGAAGTACCGCTTCCTCGCGAACCAGCTTGCGACGGGACAGCTGATCGACTACGACGCGGTAATAACGCGATGCACCTCGTATGGCGTGTTCGTCGACCTCCCGGAGATCGGGTGCTACGGCCTTGTCCACATCTCGACGCTCGCGAATTCGTACGTCAGCTTCGACCCGGCCCGCGAAGTGCTTAGTTCTCGCGGACGCGAGTGGGCTGTCGGCGGAAAGATGCGAGTGAGGGTTTGCAGGGTTGACTTCGCGGAGAGGCACGCGGACTTTGTGCCTTCCGACTTCGAGCCGGGCGCCTCCAGGCCGGAGAGGGAGCCCCGAAGGCCAAAGAAGGGCTTCGAGCCGAAGCCCAGGGGAAAGAGGCGCCGCAGGTGAGCATGACACTCCAGTTCCTCGGCACAGGCACTTCGACGGGAGTCCCCATGATCGGGTGCAACTGCGAAGTCTGCACTTCGTCCGATCCGCGCGACAGGCGCAGGCGCAGCGGGCTTCACGTTTCCGCGGACGGGACTTCCTTCGTCATCGACACGCCCCCTGAGTTCCGGCTTGCGTGCGTGGAGCTGGGGATATCCCGCGTAGACGCAGTTCTCTTAACGCATGCGCACGTCGACCATACGGCCGGGTTCGACGACATCCGCAGGTTCAACACGATCAACGGTGCAGTCCCGATGCCGGCGTATGGCGCAGAGGAGACGCTTGTCGCATTGAAGGCGATGTTCCCGTACGTCACAACCGCGCCGAACGCGCTGGGGCTGTTCCGCCCGATGATAGACTTCGTCCCGGTGAAGGGGCGCTTCCGCGTGGGCGGATGCGAGGTCACGCCGTTCAGGGTGGAGCACGGCACGATACGGACGAACGGATACAGGGTCGACTCGCCGTCCGGCTCGTTTGCCTACGCGCCGGACTGCAAGAGCATTCCTCCGGAGTCGATGGACAAGATACGCGGGGTTGACGTGTTCGTCGTGGACTGCCTGCGTCTCCGCCCGCATCCGACGCACATGGGCCTGGACGAGTCGCTGTCTGCAATTGAGGCGGCGCGCCCAAAACGCGCTTTTCTAACGCACCTTTGCCACGATGTCACGCACGCGAGGCTGGAGAAGATGCTCCCGCCTGGCGTGAAGCCCGCATACGACGGGCTTGTCGTAAGGCTTGGCAGCAACACTTTGCGCGGATGCGATTTCGCGCGGAAAGGTAGATCAGAATGAAGACCGCAACACTTGCCTTCGCCTCGCTGCTTGCAGCGGCGTCCATGGCGGTTCCCGTCTCTTCTCTCCAGAAGAACCAGGCAGCCGTTGGAGTTACGCTGCGCATGACGTATTCGGAATATCTCCTCGGCGAGCGCATCAGGGCTGAGGTGGAAGTCAGAAACGGATCGACGACGCCGATAATAGTCGGCGCGAAGGACTCCACGGACTTCATGTTCCTCGAGCTATTCAAAGACGACACCAAGCACTCCATGGACCGCTATTCGGAGGCAAAGGCCACGGTTCCCTTCGTCCTGAAGAGCGGGGAGGCGCAGAGGTTCGAGGTCTTCTTCGACCGCAACTACATGTTGGAAACCGAGGGCCGTTACCTCGGGCGCGCCGTGGTGGTGCACGACGGCATGCGCTACGAAGGGGCGCTCCGCGCCTTTTCGCTCGTGCCCGGCATGCGCCTTTCGACAGCGCTGCAGATTTTCTCCAACCGTCCAGGGCTGCGCCGCGAGTTCGAGCTGCTCTACTGGAGCCGGAAGCGCGCAGAACACCTCTTCCTGCGAGCTACCGACCATACCGAGAAAGGCAGCCGCATGTGGGTGACAAGCGACCTTGGGACGCTCCTGCGGCAGACTCGTCCGAAGATATCGATCAGGGACGGCGGCGAGGTCACGGTCCTGCACAGGGCCACCAAGGATGAGTTCATCAGGTCCGACTTCTGGTCCCTCCCGGACGCGTTCGAGTTCCAGGAGCACGCGCGCATGGTCGATCCCGACATTGCTGGCAGCGAGCGCATCAAGTCCCTCTACGAGGAGTCCGCGGGCGTTGAGCCGGTCAAGAAAGCCTGGTGGAAGTTCTGGTAGCAGCATAGGCCGCGAAGGCGCGAGATGAACATACTTGGGATAGAGTCGAGCTGCGACGAGACTGCGTGCGCAGTAGTCAGGGACGGGCGCGAGGTCCTTTCGTCCGTGGTATACACCCAGATACCGCTGCACAGGCCCTACGGCGGCGTGGTGCCGGAGGTCGCTTCGCGTGCGCACATCGAGAAGATCGCTGGCGTGATCGCGGAGGCGCAGAACCGCTTCCGCGAGAAGGAGCCCGGCGGAAAGATAGACGCCGTTGCCGTCACATACGGCCCCGGTCTTGCAAGTTCGCTGATAGTCGGGCTCAACGCCGCGAAGGGGATTGCGTCTGGGCTCGGCGTTCCGCTGATCGGCGTCAACCACATCGAGGCGCATCTCCACACGCCGTTCCTCTTCGACTCCGGCTCGCCATGCGCGACGCCCGACCCCGAGGAGCGCATGCCCGCTCTTGGGCTTGCCGTATCCGGCGGGCACACAAGCTGGGTCGACATGCCTGAATACGGCAGGTACGAGATTATAGGCCAGACTCTCGACGATGCCGCCGGAGAGGCGTTTGACAAAGCGGCGAAGCTCCTCGGGCTCGGATATCCGGGCGGCCCGGTCATGGACCGCTACGCGAAGGCATACTGGCTCGGGCGCGACCCGTCGGACGCCGCAGGCCTCAGGGGCGTGCCGTATCCGCCGATCAAAAGGCTTCCTGACGGGCTTCCAGAGTTCCCGAAGGGGCATCCGCGGCAAGGCTCCGCCGCGCTTTCCGGGCTTGACGCGGACTTGTGCGTCTCCTTTTCCGGGCTCAAGACCGCGCTTCTGCGCTACGTGCAGAAGGTGTCGGGCGCTTCAGGGGCGGGCGATTCGTTCGCCGAGGCCGCCGCGAAGGGAGCGCTTCCGAAGGAGATGGTCCCAGCCGTTGTCGCGTCCTATCAGGAGGCGATAGTCGGTGCGATAGCCGACCGCACGGCGAGGGCGCTCAGGCGCCGCGCGTACCGCGCGCTGATAGTCGGCGGAGGCGTTTCGCTCAACGGACGGCTGAGGGTGAAGCTCGCGGAAGTCGCGGAATCGGCCGGCGTGGAGCTGATGCTCGCGGCGCCGGGAAACTGCGGCGACAACGCCGCGATGATAGCGGGGCTTGCGTTCTACCGCCGCAACATCGCAGGCGACGCCGCCATGAAGGTGGACGTCCATCCGTCCCTCGAAGCGGGCGACGAGCCTTGACGCCGCCGTGCCAAGCACCACGAAACCTGTTTCGCGGTGCGCGGATTTGTGGTAGAATACGCGGCCAACAGGGTAACATAGTGCCATGAGCAACAGAACAGTCTATTTCGACAACAACGCCACGACATGCGTCGCGCCAGAGGTGCGCGAGGCGATGATGCCTTTCTTCGGAGAGCTCTACGGGAACCCGTCGTCGATGCACGCGTTCGGCGGGCAGGTCGAGAAGTACGTGAAGGACGCGCGGGAGCGCGTGGCCGAATTCTTCCACGCCAGGCCGGACGAGATCATATTCACCTCCTGCGCAACGGAGTCGGACAACACCGCGATCCGCGGGGCGGCGGAGTTCTTCGGCCGCGGGACGAAGGTGGTCACGACCGCCGTGGAGCATCCCGCGGTCCTGCAGCCGTGCCGCAGGCTGAAGGCGCAGGGGTACGAGGAGGTCGAGCTTCCGGTGGACCATGTCGGGCAGATCGACCTCGGGCAGCTGCGCGAGACGCTGAAGGGCACGAAGGACGCCGTCGTGTCCGTGATGTGGGCGAACAACGAGACCGGCACGGTCTTCCCGATCAAGGAGGTCGCCGAGATAGCCAAGGAGGCTGGCGCGACCATCCACACTGACGCCGTGCAGGCGTGTGGCAAGGTAGACATCGACGTCACGAAGGTGCCCGTCGACATGCTTGCTGTTTCCGGACACAAGTTCCACGCCCCAAAGGGGATCGGCATCCTCTACGTGCGCCGCGGCACGAAGTTCAAGCCGTTCATGCTCGGCGGGCACCAGGAGAGCGGGCGCCGCGCGGGCACGGAGAACGTGCCGTACATCGTGGGAATCGCCAGGGCATGCGAGCTCGCGCGCGACGGGATGGCCGACGAGGCCGCCAAGCTCGCGCCGATGCGCGACAGGCTCGAGGCCGGGATACTCGCGAGCTGCCCGAACGTGATCGTGAACGGAGACAGGGCGCACAGGCTCCCGAACACTCTCAACGTCGGCTTCGAGTACATCGAGGGCGAGGCGATAGCGTACAGGCTCTCGGATGCTGGGATATGCATCTCCACCGGCAGCGCGTGCGCGTCGGGATCGCTCGACCCGAGCCACGTGATACGCGCGATGGGCGTGCCGTTCATAGCGGTGCACGGCTCCACGCGGTTCTCGCTTTCGCGCTACAACACGATGGAGGACGTCGACTACGTCCTCGAGAAGCTTCCGCCGATAATCGCCGAGCTGCGCAGGATGTCGCCGTTCGGCCCCGGCATGGACCCGACCACTTACAAGTGAGGAAAACAAAATGAAATACGACAGCAACCACGCGCTGCTCGAATGCTCGATCCCGGGCGTGCCGTCCAAGAGCGGCAAGGTCCGCGACGTGTTCGACCTCGGCGACAAGCTGCTGATGGTCGTAACCGACCGCATCAGCGCATTCGACGTAATCCTTCCCAACGGCGTGCCGGAGAAGGGCAAGGTTCTCAACCAGCTCTCGCTCTTCTGGATGGAGTTCCTCGGGATGAAGAACCACCTCGTGACCGCCAACGCGGACGAGTACCCCGAGGCGCTGCTCCCGTACAGGGACGACCTGCGCGGGCGCTCGATGCTCGTGAAGAAGGTAGACATGGTTGAGGTGGAGTGCATCGCGCGCGGATACCTGACCGGCTCGGGCTGGAAGGAGTACGCGAAGCAGGGGACGGTGAACGGTCAGAAGCTCCGCGAAGGGTACCAGAACGCCTCGAAGCTCGACGAAGTCCTGTTCACGCCCACCACCAAGGCGGCGATTGGAGACCACGACGAGGCGATCAGCTACGCAGAGACGGAGAAGCTCGTCGGCGCAGATCTCGCGAAGTCCCTCAGGGACGCCACGGTTTCGCTCTACACGCGCGCCGCCGACTACGCTCGCGGCCACGGCATCATAATCGCCGACACGAAGTTCGAGTTCGGAAAGGACGCCGACGGCTCGCTCATACTCGCCGACGAAGTCCTCACGCCGGACTCGTCGCGCTTCTGGCCGGTCGAGAGCTACGCGGTGGGCGCGAATCCGCCGTCGCTCGACAAGCAGTTCGTGCGCGACTGGCTCGACTCTGTGCACTTCAACCACCAGCCGCCGGCGCCGGAACTCCCGGCGGACGTGATTGCGCGCACGCACGACATCTACGTGAAGGCCTACGAGGAACTCTCGGGCCGGAAGCTCGTCTGAGCAATCGGGGACATTCAGGAACACAACAATAAAAAGGGGACAGACAATGGGAATTTTCGACCAGGTCAAGCAGGCGATGCAGATGCGCAACGAGGCGAAGCGCATCCAGGCGGAGATCGAGAAGATCACGGTTCCGTACGAGAACGGCGGCATCAAGGCAGTCGTCAACGGCGACATGTCGCTTTCGTCGATCTCGATTTCCGACGACACCTACGCGGAGATCGTCAAGGGCGACAAGAAGCGCTTCGAGACCATGCTCTTCAACGTGATCAACGGCGCGCTCAAGGGCGCGAAGAAGGCCACGCAGGAGCACATGGCGAAGCTGATGCAGTCCGGCGGCGCGAGTTCGCTCTTCGGGAAATAAGTGCTTGAGCCGATCGACAACCTGGTGAAGGTCCTTTCGCGCCTCCCCGGTCTCGGGAGGCGCAGCGCGCAGCGTGCGGCAATGGCGCTCGTGCGCGAGCCCGCCAGAACGCTCGACCCGCTTTCTTCCGCCCTTGCGGACGTTCGGCGCCGCGTGCGGTGCTGCTCGCGCTGCGGCGGCTTCACCACGGAGGACCGCGATCCCTGCGACCTGTGCTCCAACCCACTCCGCGAAAACGTGTTGTGCGTCGTGGAGGATGCCTCGGACATAGTGACAATCGAGTCCTCCGGCGCTTTCAAGGGGCGCTACCACTCGCTTGGAGGGAAGCTCTCGCCGGTCCACCACGTTGGGCCGGAGAAGCTCCGCGTGCCCGAGCTCAAGGAGCGGATCGCAGCTGAGTCGATTGCGGAAGTGGTGCTTGCCGTCTCGACCGACATGGAGGGCGACGCGACTGCTGGATACGTGGAGGAGTCGCTGCGCGGATTCCCGAGCGTAGAATCGCCAGTGAAGGTCACGCGCCTTGCCTTCGGGCTTCCGGCGGATTCCGGAATAGCGTATTCGGATCCGCTGACGCTGCGCCGTGCCATCGCGGCGCGCCGGTGAAGGGCGGAAGGGGGATCCGATGCGAGAGAAGTTTGCAAGCAGGCTCGGGTTCATATTCCTTTCGGCCGGCAGCGCCATAGGCCTCGGGAACGTCTGGCGCTTTCCCTTCATGGCCGGGCAGAACGGCGGCGGCTGGTTTGTGGCCATATACCTTGTGTGCCTCCTGCTGATAGGCCTCCCGGTGCTCGTGATGGAGTTTGCCGTCGGACGAGCCTCGCAGCGGTCGATCGTGCGCTCCCACGAGACGATCACGCCGGAGAAGCCGCTGTGGCGGATCCATGGCGCGGCAGGGCTTTTCGGCTGCACGATGCTCATGATGTTCTACACGACAGTGACGGGCTGGATGTGCATCTACTTCGTGAAGTCCGCGCTTGGCGTGTTCGGCGGCATGACGGCCGAGTCCGTTGGCGCGGAGTTCTCGAAGATGCTCGCCGACCCGCTCTCCATGTCGGTTGCAATGCTGGCGGTCACGCTCGTTTCCGCAGCCGTGTGTTCGGTCGGGCTTCAGCGGGGCGTAGAGCGCGTAACGAAGTGGATGATGCTCTGCCTGCTTGCGCTCATAGTCGTGCTTGCGGCAAACAGCATTGTGCTCGACGCAAAGAACACGGGCGGTGCCGGAGTGAAGTTCTTCCTCATGCCGGATTTCGGGCGGGTGCGGACTGTCGGGGTGGCGAAGGTCGTTGCGGCGGCGATGAACCAGGCGTTCTTCACGCTTTCGCTCGGCGTCGGGTCGATGCTTGTCTTCGGAAGCTACATAGGGCGCGAGCGCTCCCTTCTCGGGGAGGGACTGCACGTCGGCTTGCTCGACACACTGGTGGCGATCTCGGCAGGGCTGATCGTCATCCCCGCGTGCTTCGCGTACGGCGTGAACCCCGGCCATGGCACGGGCCTCATATTTGCGACGCTTCCGAACGTTTTTCTACACATGCCGTTCGGGCGCCTCTGGGGCTCGCTCTTCTTCCTGTTCATGTGCTTTGCCGCGCTGACGACGGTCATTGCCGTTTTCGAGGCGATACTCGCCTGTCTCATGGAACGCTTCGGGTGGAACCGGCGGAAGGCGGGGGTCGTCACCGGCCTTGGTGTGTCCGTGCTTTCGTTTCCGTGCGTTCTCGGATTCAACGTCTGGAGCGCGTTCCGTCCTTTCGGCGAGGGCTCATGCGTGCTCGACCTTGAGGACTTCGTTGTGTCGAACCTCCTCCTGCCTCTCGGCGGGGGCGCGTTCGCGCTTTACTGCAGCCACCGCTTCGGCTGGGGGTGGAAGGGGTTCGTGGAGGAGGCAAACGAGGGCAATGGCCTGAAGATCCCTGATGGCCGCTCTTTTGCCGCCGATGCGGTCCGCTTCTACTGCGCCTATGTCCTGCCATTGGCAGTCCTTCTCGTCTTCGTTCTCGGCATTGTCTCAAAGTTCCGGCAGGAATAGCAGTGTTTCTACCATTATGTTTGCCTTTTGGCGCGGGAAAGAGTATAATATTACCCGTATTTTTCAAGGACGAATCGGCTAGATGGCAAAGATCAAGTTGACAAAGACGGAGTTGAAGGCGCAGACGGACGCTTTGAAGCGTTACAGCCGCTTTCTGCCAATGCTCCAGCTGAAGAAGCAGCAGCTCCAGGCTGAGATCGCCGGCATTGTCGCGAAAGCCGAGGCCGTTGCGGCACGCGAGCGCGAGGCGCGCGTCAAGCTTGATTCGTGGGTCGGCCTCTTCGCCGGTTCCGGAGAGATGCTTTCCGGCCTTGTGTCGGTGAAGGGCGTGCGTGTTTCGGAGGCGAACATCGCCGGGGTGAAGATACCGGTCTTCGAGTCCATCGACACCGAGGTGAAGGACATAGACCTTTTCTCGACGCCCGCATGGGTTGACGACGCCGTGAGGGCCGTTACGGCGATCCTCTCCCTCCGCAAGGAGCGCGAGACCCTCGAGCGCCAGCGCGACCTCATAACGGCGGAGCTTGTTACGACGTCCCAGCGCGTGAACCTCTTCGAGAAGGTCAAGATACCGGCGTGCCGCGAGGCGATACGCGTAATCAAGATCGCGATAGGCGACGAACAGACCGCGTCCGTGACGCGCGGCAAGATTGCAAAGTCCCGCGTGCCGGAGTCGGGAGGCGGAAAGGGGGAGGCGGCATGATAGCGAAGATGAAGCGCCTCACGCTCCTCTGCATGGATTCGGAGCGCGACCGCACGCTTGTGCTGCTGCGCGACTTCGGGTTCGTGGAGCTGGACCTCTCGAAAGCCTCCGGCGCGGATTTCGCCGCCGGCAAGGCGGACCTCGAGCGGGCCGAGCGCGCAGTGCGCATAGCGCTCAAGGCCGCCGCGGAAAGGCAGAAGGAGTGCGGGGGAAAGCCCGCGGGACTCGACTTCGACTGCCCGAAGAAGCAGCTTGTCGACGAAATACTCAAGCTAGACGCACAGCGCGCGGAGGCCGAGTCCGAAGCGCAGTCGCTTGAGGGCGTCATCCGCACCTACGGGCCTTTCGGAGACTTCGACCCCGCGCTGGCGGCGAAGGTCGAGAAGGAGACGGGGCTTGCCACAACCCTCGTGAAGACGACGCTCCGCGACATTGATTTCGGAGATGCGCATGTTGTCGAGCTCGGGCGTTCCGGCAAGACTCGCTACCTCGCCGTTGTCGGAGGCAGGCCCAGCCCCGCGCCCGGGCTGGACGTGGTTCCCGCGCCGAGGGAGCCGCTCTGCGAGACGAGCCGCCGCCTCGCCGAGGCCCTTGCCAAGGTCGCCCGGCTCGAGGACTCCCTTGCGGCCGCAGGCACGCGCGCCGACCAGATCGAGGCGATGTTCCCCGGCCTCAAGGACCGCATAGAGTTCGCCGCTGCCGAGGAGTCCCTCTCGAGCACCGGGAAGGTCGCCTGGATACAGGGCTGGGTGCCGGCGGACCGCGTGCCTTCGCTCCGCGCGAAGGCCGTCACCGAGTCGTGGGGGCTCGACCTGCGCGACCCGGAGCCGGGCGAGCAGCCGCCTGTCCTCATAACGCCCCCGAAGCTGTTCCGCCCCGTGCGTGCGCTTTTCGACGCGCTGGGAATCGCCCCCGCATACAATGAGACGGATGTTTCGGTCCCGTTCATGTGCTATTTCTCGGTCTTCTTCGCGATGCTCGTCGGAGACGGAGGGTACGGCGCGATAATCCTGGTGGCAACGCTGTTCGGCTGGTGGAAGACGCGTCCGGCCGAAGGGCACCGTCCTGTCGTGGTCAGGAGCTGGCTCACGCTGCTCACCGTGTTCTCGGTGGCTACGGTTGTCTGGGGGGTGCTCTCCAACACCTGGTTCGGTGTCGGCCTCCCGTTTGCGGCAGAATGGCCCACCGTGAAGTGGCTTGGCGACCCGAGCTACCACAACATGATGTTCCTGTGCTTCACAATAGGCGTGTCGCACCTGATGATCGCGAGAATATGGAGCGCCGTGTGCCGCATCAACGACTCCACCTGCCTTGCGGAGCTTGGATGGGCTGGCGTGCTCCTGTTCATGTACTTTGTCACGAACTCGATCGTCGGCATCATGCCTGCCATACCGAAGTTCATGTTCCCCGTCTTCTATGTTTCGCTTGCGCTCGTGTTCCTCTTTACGGTGAAGCCGTCTCAGCTGAAGACCCGGGGTGCGGAGCTCGGCATGTTGCCGCTCAACGTGATGAGTACGCTTGGCGACATCATATCCTATGTCAGGCTCTTTGCTGTGGGGCTTGCATCCGTCAAGGTCGCCCAGAACTTCAACGACATGGCGCTTGGACTCGTTTCTTCTGACAACGCCTGGTGGGCCAATGCGCTGATGGCAGTCGGCACGGTCCTGATACTGCTCATCGGCCATGCACTTAACTTCGCGATGGCGGGGCTTTCCATCCTGGTGCACGCCGTGCGCCTCAATACGCTTGAGTTCTCGAACCACAAGGGCGTTACGTGGTCTGGATCCGCTTTCAGCCCGTTCAGGAAACACTGACCGGCAGACAACAAGACAGTGAACTTAAAAGAAGGAGCAAACAAAAATGACTGACGCATACATGATAGTGGCCGGCGCGATCGCCTGCCTTGGTCTTTCCGCCGCGGGTTCCGCGTTCGGAACGGGTTTCGCCGCCTCCGCGGCCGTCGGAGCCTGGAAGAAGTGCTACGCGGCCAACAAGCCGGCGCCGTTCCTTCTCCTCTCGTTCGTCGGCGCGCCGATCACGCAGACCCTCTACGGAATGATCCTCATGTTCATCATGCTCGGCAAGGTCGAGTTCATCAAGGACGCAGAAGGCGTGATCACCGGCATCAAGCCGCTCGTGGCAACCGGCGCTGGCATCCCCTGCCTCGTGCTCGGGATCTTCGCCGGACTCGGCATCGGCCTCTCGGCGCTCTTCCAGGGACGCGCCGGCGCGGCTTCCTGCGACGCCCAGGCCGAGACCGGCCAGGGCTTCACCAACTATCTTTCAGCCCTCGGCATCGTCGAGACCGTGGCCATCTTCACGATGGTGTTCACGCTCATTGCGCTCGGCTGGATACACTGATAGCTTGGGAAGGCTGTTTTTTTGGGATAGGGAACGGCACAAGAGATGATAGACCCCGCATGGCTGAAGACGCAGGCCGATTCAATCCGCGAGGCGGACTGGATCGACCCTGCATGCTACAAGAAGTACAACGTTAAGCGGGGGCTCCGCAACGAGGACGGCACTGGCGTTCTCGTGGGGCTCACCTCGATCGGAAGCGTACACGGCTACATGGTGTCCGAGTCCGAGAAGGTGTCTGTTCCCGGCCAGCTGTTCTACCGTGGTGTCGATGTCTACGACATCGTGGCCGCGTGCGAACGGGAGAAGCGCTTCGGCTTCGAGGAGACGGCCTACCTGCTTCTGTTCGGACGGCTTCCGTCCAAGGCCGAGCTCGCCGACTGGGAGGCGCTCCTCGCCGAGTACCGCCGCCTGCCGGACGGCTTCAAGGAGAACGCCATAATCCGCTCGCCGGGCAAGGACATAATGAACTCCATCGCCCGCGCGGTCCTCATGAGCTACACGTACGACAGCGCGCCGGACCTTCTCGACATCGAGACGTGCCTCCGCCAGAGCGTCGAGCTCATCGCGGGGTTCCCGACCATCGCCGCGTACGCCTACCAGGCGAAGGCGCACTACCACCTCGGCAAGGCGCTCATGATCCGCTTCCCCGACTCCACGAAGGGCACGGCGGAGAACTTCCTCACTCTCATCCGCGAGGACGGCAAGTACACGCAGCTGGAGGCCGAGCTCCTCGACCTCTCGCTGATCCTCCACGCCGAGCACGGCGGCGGCAACAACTCGTCCTTCACCACGCACGTCGTCACCTCGTCGTTCACCGACACGTACTCCAGCGTGGCCGCGGCGACTCTCGCGCTCAAGGGCTCTCGCCACGGCGGAGCGAACCTCCGCGTGCAGCGCCAGATGCAGGAGATGAAGGCGAACGTCAAGGACTGGTCTGACCAGGGCGAGGTGGCGGACTACATCGAGAAGATCTTCAAGAAGGAGGCGGGCGACGGCACGGGCCTCGTCTATGGCATGGGCCACGCCGTATACACGCTCTCCGATCCCCGCGCCGTTATGCTCAAGGCGAAGGCGCAGCAGCTCGCGCGAGAGAAGAACCGCATGGACGAGTTCAACCTGCTCGACGCGGTCGAGCGCCTCACGCCCGAGGTGTTCGAGAAGGTGAAGGGACACCGTCGCGACCTGTGCGCGAACGTCGACCTGTATTCCGGCTTCGTCTACGACATGCTCAACATCCCAACGGACCTGTACACCCCGCTCTTTGCGGTTGGCCGCGTTGTCGGTTGGTGCGCGCACAGGATGGAAGAGCTCATCAATTCCGGTCCGATCATCCGTCCCGCGTACAAGAGCGTGAGAAAGCACCATGAATACGTTCCGATTGAAAAGCGTTGACGGCGGAGTGACCGCCGCAAAGGGGTTCCGCGCCGCGGGCGTTCCCGCGGCCATCAAGTACAAGGGCCGTCTCGACGTAGCGCTTCTCGTGGCCGACAGGCCCGCTGCCGCGGCAGCGGTGTTCACCACGAACGCCGTAGCAGCCGCTCCGGTGCAGTACGACCGCATGGCGGTAAAGGCCGGACGCATCCAGGCGATCGTCGCGAACTCCGGATGCGCCAACGCGTGTACCGGCTCGAAGGGGCTTGCCGACGCCAAGGCCTCGGCGCTCGCCGTTGCACTGGCGCTTGGTATAGACCCGAAGCACGTCCTTGTTGCGTCAACAGGCGTAATCGGAGCGCCGCTTCCGCTCGACCGCCTCGCCAAGGGCATCGAGGCCGCGGCAGGCAGGCTCGCGGCAACGCAGCAGGCCGGGCTCGATGCCGCCCATGCAATCATGACGACCGACACGAAGGTCAAGCAAGCCGCTTTCCGCTGCAGGATCGGCGGCAAGCAGGTGACGGTCGGCGGAATGTGCAAGGGCTCGGGCATGATCGAGCCCAACATGGCGACGATGCTCGGCTTCATCACGACAGACGCGGCTGTTTCGCCGGCGATGCTCAAGCGCGCGCTTAAGATCGCGATCGCGAAGTCGTTCAACAGGGTTGTGGTCGACGGCGATGAATCCACGAACGACTCCGTGTTCCTCCTCGCGTCCGGCGCTGCTGGCAACGAGGAGATCCGCAAGGGCGGAGCTGATTTCGACGCTTTTGCTGCGGCGCTTTCCGCAGTGGGCGTTTCGCTCGCGAAGCAGATGGCCGCTGACGGCGAAGGCGCGACGAAGTTCGTGACTGTCCGCGTGAAGGGCGCAAAGACAGACGCGGACGCCGCTCGCGCAGCGCGCGCGATCGCGAAGTCTCCGCTCGCCAAGACAAGCTGGTACGGACGCGACCCCAACTGGGGGCGCGTTATGGCTGCGGCGGGCTATTCCGGCGCGATGGTCGACGACACGAAGGCCGAGGTCTTCTATGGTTCCGAATGGGCGTACCGCAGGGGACAGGTTGCCGACGCGAAGCAGCTTGAGAAGCTCGCAGAGGTTCTTAAGGGCGGCGAGCTCGTCGTGACGGTCGATCTCCATCTCGGCAAGGGGGAGTCGGAAATCTACACATGCGACTTCTCGAACGAGTATGTCCACATCAACGCCGACTACACGACTTAAGGCGATCTGCTGCATAGTGGCATCGGCGTTCGGCTTCGCGCTGATGGGCATGTTCGTGCGCCTCGCCGACTTCCACGGCGAAGCGATTTCTGCCTTCCAGAAGGGGTTCTTCCGCAACGTGGTTGCGGCGGCAATCGCGCTTGCGATGTTCATGAGGAGCGACACGCCATCGGCGCGCGAGTGCTATTCGCTCCTTTCGCCGCGAGGGCGCCTCGTCCTTCTCCTGCGGGCGGCTTTCGGCACTGTCGGGATATTTGCGAACTTCTACGCGATATCGCGGATTCCGCTCTGTGACGCGCTGATGCTCAACAAGATGGCGCCTTTCTTCACCGTCGTGTTCAGCTGGCTTTTCATAGGCGAGAGAATCTCCCTTCGTCAGTGTCTGTGCATTCTTGGCGCGCTGGTGGGCGTTGGAATGGTCGTCCGTCCCGGCTTCGAACACCTTCCCCTCTGGCCTGCTGCTGCTGGACTGCTCGGCGGGCTTTCCGCTGGAGCCGCGTACGCGTGCGTGAGGGAACTTGGGATAATGAAGGCGGACGGAAGGTTCATAGTCCTCTTCTTCTCGGTGTTCTCGTGCTTCGCGGCGCTGCCTTTCATGGCCGTGGACTTTGTCCCCATGACTTTCGAGCAGGTGGCGATACTCGTCGGCGCGGGCGCTTCCGCGGCGCTCGGGCAGTTCGGGATAACGGCCGCCTACAGGCTGGACGAGCCGCGCAAGATCGCGGTGTTTGACTATACGAACGTCATATTTGCGGCGATTCTCGGTTGCCTCTTCCTGGGGCAGTCCGCACCGGACGCGCTTACTCTTCTCGGGTTCGCCGTGATCGTGGCTATGGCGTTTTTCGTCAACGCGCGCGGGCGTCTGTAATTTTTGTCCCAGTTCGCGTAGACAGAACGGACTTCGAAAGGAAGGGGAACAGCTCCACAACCAGCACAGAAACGCTGAACGGTGAATCTCGTTCAAAGTAATCTGCCCCGTGGCTTAATCTTGTTGGTTTTGTCATTGAGAACCGCCCCGTTTTTCGGTACAATACCGCCCAATTACAGGAAAGCACAAACACACGAGGCAATGGAATGACATTATCAAAGAAGGCGCTGGTCACAGGCGGGGCGGGGTTCCTCGGTTCACATCTCTGCCGCAGGCTTCTCGCCGAAGGCTATGAGGTCACGGCGCTTGACAACCTCTTCACCGGCACGAAGGCGAACATATACGACCTGATGGACGACAAGCGCTTCTCGTTCGTGCTGCACGACGTGACGCAGCCGTTCTGGGGCCAGTTCGACGAAATCTACAACCTCGCCTGCCCGGCGTCCCCCATACACTACCAGAAAAACCCTGTCGAGACGATGAAGAGCTCTGTGCTCGGCATGATGAACATGCTCGACCTCGCGCTCAAGACAAAGGCGCGCCTCCTCCATACGTCCACGAGCGAGATCTACGGAGACCCGCTTGTGCACCCGCAGGTCGAGAGCTACTGGGGCAACGTCAACACGATCGGCATCCGAAGCTGCTACGACGAGGGGAAGCGCTGCGCGGAGACGCTGTGCGCAGACTACCGCCGCGAGTATGGGGTTGACGTGCGCATGGTGCGCATCTTCAACACGTACGGGCCGAACATGCACCCGAAGGACGGGCGCGTGATATCGAACTTCATAATGCAGGCGCTCGCGAGCAGGGACATCACGCTCTTCGGCGACGGAAAGCAGACTCGATCCTTCCAGTACTGCGACGATCTGATAGAGGCGTTCATGCGCTACATGGCCGTGTCGCCCAAGAGGATCGCCGAGTTCTTCGGCGGCAAGCCGCTTTCGAAGGTCTGCCCTGGAAGCGTCCCGAGCTCCTCGAAGATCGTGACGCCCGACGTCCCCGTGATAAACACCGGCAACCCAGGCGAATACACGATCAAGCAGCTTGCGGAGGAAACGCTCCGCCAGATCCCAGCGTCCAAGTCGAAGATCGTGTTTGCGCCGCTTCCGAAGGACGACCCGCGCAGGCGCAAGCCGGACATCACGCTTGCGAAGGCGCTCCTCGGATGGGAGCCGAAGGTCCCGCTGCGCGAGGGCCTTGCCAAGACGATCGAGTATTTTTCAAAGATGAGCGGACGGCAGTCCGCGCAGTGATTTCAACGGAGACGAGCAATGCCGAAGAAGATTGTCGTTGCATGCGGAGGAACGGGAGGGCACGCGCTTCCCGGGCTGGCGGTCGCGCGCGAGCTGAAGGCGCGCGGCCACGATGTCGCTCTGTGGAGTTCCGGGCGTGACGTGGAGGGGTCGGCGCTGCACGACTGGGTCGGTCCGGTGTTTGCAACCGGCGCCAGGCAGCTGTCGGCGTTCAACAGCTTCGCGAACTTCTTCGCGATACTCCGCTGCCTTCGCGAGATCAAGCGCTTCAAGCCTGACGCCATGCTCGCCATGGGGTCGTACTCATCGCTTCCGCCCGTGCTCGCGGCACGGATGCAGAAGGTGCCGGTTGTCCTTCACGAGGCCAACACGGTGCCAGGCAAGGCGGTTAGCTTCCTTTCGCGCTACGCGAAGTGCGTTGCGATCTCCTTCCCCGAAACGGCGTCGCGCCTGAAGGGGCGCAGGACCGAGCTTACGGGGCTTCCCGTGCGGGAGGGCATAGACTGCGGCAAGCGCTTCGACATGATACCGGAAAACGCGTTCACCGTGTTCGTGACAGGCGGCAGCCAGGGCGCGCACCGAGTGAACGAGCTCATGGGACAGGCGCTCGTGCTCCTCAAGGAAGAGTTCGAGAAGACTAATTTCGGACGTCCGCTTTTCGTCATCCACCAGACCGGCGCGGCGGACGAAGGAGCCGTGATGGCCAGGTACGCCGCGGCGGGGCTGAAGTCCCGCGTGCAGGCGTTCGAGCGGGAGATGGCGTCGGCGTTCGCAAGCGCGGACATCGTTGTTGCGCGCGCCGGCGCGTCCACGTGCTTCGAGCTCGCCAAGTGCGGCAAGCCCGCGCTCCTCATTCCGCTGCCCACTGCGGTTCGCGACCACCAGCACTACAACGCCCAGGCGTTCGTGCGCGGGCATGCGGCCGACGAGGGGATACAGAAGGAGCTCACCGGACGTTCCATCGAGCGCTACATCATGCACAAGGCCACACATCCGGAGGAGCTGGCGCGCATGTCCGCCGCGATGAAGGTGATCGGCGAACACAGCGCCGCCGGCGCAGCGGGAAGGGTGGCCTCGCTCGTCGAGAACATCGGAGCCTAGTGCGCGTACACGATGTCTGGCGGCGGTTCGGCGAAGAACTCAAGCCGCCTGCCTGTCACGGGGTGGTTGAACGAAAGCCCCACGGCGTGCAGAAGGTGGCGCGCCGGTTTTGAGGCGAGGTGCGCGTCCTTCGCTGCGTCGCCGTAAAGCGTGTCTCCAACGACAGGATGACCAAGTTCCGCCGCGTGCAGCCTGATCTGGTGGGTTCTCCCCGTTTCGATCCTGAATTCCACGAGTGCCAGCGGGCCGTGCCTTTGCAGGACGGTCCAGTGCGAGACTGCCGGCTTAGCTTCGCGCGGGGCGTTCCCTTCGGCGAACGACGCCATTCTCCTTGAGTCCCACGCCTTGCGCCCTATGAGGGTTCTTATCGTCCCCTCGGGTGGCTTCGGCGCGCCGTGGAGCACGGCGAGGTACGTCTTGCCGATGGAGCCGTGGCTTTCGAAGTCCTGGCGGAGCTTTGCATAGGCTCGCTGCGTCTTTGCGAACACCATAACGCCGCTCGTCTCGATGTCAAGGCGATGGACAACGCCAGGGCGTTCCGCGCTCCCCACTCCGGCCATCTGGGGGAACATCTTCAGAAGCTCGTCCGTGAGTGCGCCCGACTCGTGTCCGGGTGCCGGATGGACGACCATTCCGGCTGGCTTGTTCACTACGACAATGTCAGAATCGTCGAACAGCACTTCGACGGTCCGCTTCGGATGTCCTGCATTCCCCTCGGCCTTGCGGCCGTTCTGTCTCCTGCGTTCCTTCATGCAGAGCAAATTATACCATATTCTCGGCTTCACTTTGGCGCTGATAATTGCTAAAATTTCAACCGTCGGATGTCGGCCCGCCTTTGCAGGGGTGGAATGCCGTAAATGAGAATGGAGAATGCGATGCGAAAACTGCTTCTGCTTTGGGCCATGTGCTGGTCGACGGCGCTGTTCGGGGCTTCTGGCGACGATGTCGTCACCACCAATGACTTTTCCCATAGCGTCCAGATAGATGTTGCGGGTTATGCCGGCGACAGCAGGCTCGATATTTTCCCTGTGCTTGTCAGGGTCGGAGGCCATATCCCCGGCTTCAGCATGCAAATGATGCGCAGCCCAAGCGACATTGCCTTCTTCGGCGAAGACGGCCTCATGCTGTCGAGCGAGTTCGACTGCATTGACCAGAATGGAACCGCGTTGTATTGGGTGCGCGTCGCCTTGAATCCTGTCAAGGACGGATGTACCAGGATATTCATGTGCTTCCACAACAAGTTGGACGACTATCACCTGTATAATGGCCTTGGCGATTCCGCCAGCACTTGGCTAAGCTGTTTCGGAGTGTGGCACATGGGCGAGGAATTCGGCATTGCTAAGGATTCCACCGACGAGTCGCTCGACGCCTCGGTCGGACGCGAATCGCATGCGGCCGAGATGAGAGGCTGGCCTGATGGCGCAGTTGGGTCGGCCCGGGTCAACCAGTCGGCCGATTTGCTTGCGGGCGCATATCTGTCAGTGGACGAATTCAGCAGAGTGGAGCTTCCCAACGAATACAGCGAAGGCGGCCTGGGAAGCGCATTTTCCTTCTCCGGATGGTTCCGCGCCAACGACATCCCGGCAGACGCCTCGCCGAGGCTTGTTTCGTGCATGTCCAGCTTCCACGACAATGGCGGCTGGGAGGTCTCGGCGACTGGAACCAACACGTTGTCGGTAAGGACGGGCACGGCTGACGGATATTCGAGCTTTGCTTCGGTTACCTGTGCGCGCACGCTTGTCGGCGAATGGAATCTCCTGAACTTCTCGTTCGACGGCTCAACGCTTCGCGTGTACCAGAACGGCATTGAGCTGGCGGATGGATACGGCATTTCCGCTGTCAGGGCGATAAACGGAGAGGGGGCTCCCGTGAGGGCGCTTTGCTTTGGATGCGATTCCGACGGCGACGCGCAGAGCTGGAACGGACAGTACGACGAGCTGCGCCTCTACCGTGAGGCAACGTCGGCGGACTGGGCCAAGGCGGAGTACGACACCGTTGCGAACCCGGGCTTCCTCGCTTATGGCGCCGTTGACGGCAACAGTGACGCGCCGCGCTTTGCTGGTAGGCCGGTAGTTGCCAAAGGGCAGACCGACAGCGACTTCGTCTTCTCCGTCACGCTCGAGCATGGCAAGGCCGACGTCTTTGCCGTCTTCACCGACGTCCTGACGGGCGAAACATTCACGAACCAGATTGCCGCTGCGTCCAGTGTTTCCGCTCCGGCGAATCTCACGTTTTCCGTTCCTGCGATGGAAGCGGGCCACGCGTATGACTATTCCGCATACGCCGTCGCAACAGCCATCGGAGAGGATGGCGAATACGAGCTGACTGCTCTTGCAAAAGGGGAAAACGCCTTCTCGTATGGTTCGTACCAGGTGTCGCCTGATCTCTACGGCATGAGGCTTGCGTTCGTCGCAACTCGGTATTCCGGCGATCAGACGGACAACCGACAGGTGCTTGTGCGCCTTGGCGAGGACATCTCCGGTTTCAGTTATGGCGATTTCGCGTTTCCGGGGACTGGCGCCGACATCTTTTTCACAGACTCTTCCGGGGCCTCGATTCCACATGAGATCGAGCGGTGGAATCCATCGGGGGAATCGCTTGTGCGCGTGCGTCTGCCGTCGCTTGCGACAAACGCCGTGTTCTACGCTTATTATCTCGGGCCGGAGGCGGCTGGAGACCATGCGGCGGTGTGGGAAGGCGGCACGGAGCCAGCCGATGGCGAGCCGGAGCTCTTTTCGTGCGCCGCCGGTGTGAACATCCCCGATGCGCCCGTCGTCGTGCCGACTGGTGTGACGGGAATCGAAAATGGCAAGGCGACTCTCGGCTTCTACGTCGTTTCCCTTGGTGACGGTTCCGCGCCGACGCCCGCATACGTAGCATGCAGTTCACTCGATGGCGAATATGAAGCGACGAAAGACCTGGGGACGGTTCCTGCGACAGGCGCCTTCTCGTGCGAGCTTGAGAATCTGTCTCCTGTGGTTGGCTACTCGTACAGCCTTGTTGTTTCCCATGGGCTTTCCGAGGTTTCCGGCAGGTTCGTTACGAAGGGGCTCGTTGAGTTTTCCAACGTCACTTTTGCGTCGGACGCGAATGGCCTTACCGCGACATGCAGCATTGACGACGTTGGATGCGGGGAGGCCGACGTAGTGTGCTATGTCGGAACCGATGCCGAGGACATGTTCGAATTGGGTTCTGTCACGACAAACTTGCCGGGCGAGATTTCGTTCACATTCCCGTACGAGGACTTCTTAAGCGACGACTATGGGCTTGAATGGATTGTCGTGTTTCGCGCCGAGACATCTTCTTCCGACGGTCGAGTCCTTGCTTCCGCGTCTTCCATGGCCAGGTGCGTGCTTCCGGCCGGAATGGTCTGGACCGGGGATGTTTCCTCCGATTGGTGCGATGGCGACAACTGGCACAGGGGCATCGCGCCCGTGGCGCCGAATCTCGAGCCTGTGTTCTCCACTGCCGGAGGGACCGTCGAGTCCACAAACAGCGTTTCCTGCGGCGCGATTTCGTTCGATGCGGCGGGGCCGGTCGCGCTTGACTTCAACGGCATGGCGCTTTCGTCGCCGTCGATGTCTGTTGGCGGGGACAATGGGTGCTCGGCAAGCCTGTTGCGCGGACGTTACGAAGTGTCAGGCTCCGTTTCGGTAACAGGCGCAAACGGCGGCTCGCTGACCATTGGAAGGGGCGCTCTTTTGTCCGCTTCCGGTCTTGCGGGAGGCGCATCTTCTAAGATTCGCTTCGAGATCCCGTATGGCGGGTTTGGAGGGGTGCCGCTTGAAGTCTCCGGGAATGCGGCTTTCGATCCCTCGGCGAGGATCGAGATCGTGGCGAACGGCGGAATCGTAGGCAGGAACGTAATGCTTCGCGCCGGGTCGATCGCGGGGCTGGATCCCGCGAACGTGTCCGTGGCCGGACATCCGGCATGCGAGCTAAAGGTCGGCCCCGCGACGGTCGAAGTGGTCGCATCAGGGTTCCATTTCTTCGTGCGCTGACTTTCGCGCTTGCAATAGGGCTGGATTTTTGAAACAATACCTTCGTCAAAACTAATTTCCGCCGGTGTTGCAGCCGGTCAGGGGGAAGAAAGGGCTGAGTACAATGCGCTTCTTGATGGTTCTTCTAGCCGCCTCAGCGGGTGCAGCGCCGATTGCACTTTCCGCGGCGCGTCCAGTTGCGAGGTGGGACGTCATTCCGCACCAGCGGGTCAAGGGCGTGTTCAAGGCGGGGGTGTGCGCCTTCCACGAGGCGGGAGTCAAGGTCGAGTTCTCCGTGGACGGAAAGCCGGCGTCGACTGCCGGGAAGCCGGAGTTCAACGACCGCACCGGCGTGTGGGAGTTCGTCTTCCCGTTTGACGCGTCGAAGCATGCCGACGGCCCCGTTGCCATAACGGCGAAGGCGATTGCGCTGGACCAGGCGGCGGAGAGCTTCGACCTCCCCGAGCTCAGGCTCTACGCGGACAACGCCGGGAAGCTCGTCAATTCCGTGCCGGTGTGGGCCGACTCCGAAAAAGGCGACGATTCGGGCGACGGCACGGAAGCGCATCCTATGAAGACGCTCAAGGCGGCCGTGAAGAAGGCCGGCGACGGCGGCACGGTGTACTTGAAGAAGGGCTTGTACACTCCCAGCGGGTTCGGCGGCATGGGCAACAAGTACTGGACAACGATATCCGCCGCGCCAGGCGTGAGGCGCGAGGATGTGGAGCTGTCCCCTGGCAGGCCGGGCGGCGACAAATACCGATTCAGGGGGCTTACGCTCTTCTGCAGCGCCGAAGGAAAGTTCGCAACGATCCTCGCCGGCGAGAACGGGGCGACGTGCTGCTGGATCGACGAGTGCCTTATGCTCAACAAGAAGGGGCGCTGGGCCTGCAACTCGAACATGTTCGGCAACAGGATGGTCGGGTACGTTACGGGCGGGGAAACGACCGAGATGGGCAACGGGCCGGACGGCACGATCATGCGCGGGCACTACGTGCACAAGATATCCTCGGACGTGTGGACGGGCTCAGACAAGCTTGTGGTCAACTGCCGCTGCGACGACGTGGACCCTGGCAAGACCGGCGCGCACCCGGACTTCCACCAGTCTCACGCCAAGGCTCCCAACTGGGTGCACGACGTGATCCTCTACAACGTCTCGGGGTACAACTGCCGGTGCCAGGGGCTTTTCGGCATAAGGCTCAGGGACTCGGCGTTCGTGAACATCTCCTTCCAGTGCGCGAACGGCATGTACTCGCAGTATTCGGACGACATGGAGAACGTGATCTTCGCGCACATCACTCTCGTCAACCAGACGTGGCTATGGCGCGAGGGGAAGCCGCCGAAGGGCACCTACAACCCGAAGGACGTGCGCGTCTTCAACAACGTGTTCGCGCAGATGGGCGGCTTCGCGGCGCTCGCAAATGGCGACGGTTCAGCGGGGCTAAAGGTGTACAGCAACGCTTTCTACGGCATGGACAAGAAGGGCAAGGCACGCGGCGAATACGGCTCGGAGGCGCTCCGAATCGAACGCGCGTTCGTCGACGAGGATAACCACAACTACGCGCTCCCCAAGGATTCCCCGGCACTCAGGCACGGCATCCCGCTCCAGTGCGTGCCAGCGGACATAAACGGCAAGCCATATCCCGCCGGTCCGCGCCCATGCGGCGCGTATGCGCAGTAGCACAACCAACAACAGAGGAGGAAACGACATGCCAATGAAGTCCATCACCTGCGCATTCGCGTTGTCCGCGCTCGTTGCTTTCGGCGGCGAACAGCTCATGAACCTTCCGGCTGCGCCGAAGGGCGGACGCTTCCAGACGCCACCCGACCTTATATGGCCGGCGAAACCGGGCGAGGCGGACGTGTGCCTGTGGTACGCGGACAGGTTCGCGGCGTGCTCGATCACCATCGACGACAACAGCAAGCCGGACCACGACTGGTGGCTGAAGCTCTCCGAAGAGCTTGGGATAAAGCTCACGTGGTTCGTAATCACCGACCACTGCGTGTACAACAGGAATACCGGCTTCAACGGCACTTGGGCCGACTGGCAGAAGCTCGCAAACGCCGGACATTCGATCCAGTCGCACACGACGAACCACAAGGCGAAGCACGGCGACGTGCCCATGCCGTCCGACGAAGAGGTCGAGGCGATGTACCGCGACTCGCTCAAGGCGATAAACGACAACGTCACGAACAACATTGCGTGCTGCATCGCCTATCCCCGCGGCGAACCTCACGAGGCAATCGCCGCGAAGTACGCAATCGCGTGCCGCGGCGTCTACGGCGTGCCGAACAGCGCGAACACGATCAACTACCTCTGCACAAACAAGGGCGCGGCAGGGAAGGGCCATGTGCAGATGGTGGCCTTCGGCGAGACGCAGGAGGGGCCGAAGTGGCTGCACGGCAAGAAGGATCTCAAGCGCGGATGGAACATAGTGCTGTACCATCTAGTCCATGCAGGCAAGGATGACGCAACGCGTGAAAAGAACGCCGCCAGTACTGAAAGGGAGGTTCGCTACATCGCGTCGCTCAAGGACGACCGACTGTGGGTGTGCCGCTTCGATGACGCAGCGAAGTACGGGCAGGAACGCGATTCCGCGACCCTGAATGTCGTAGAGAACACGCAGCAGAAAATCGCCTTCGACCTAACGGACCGCATGAAGGACGATGTCTTCGATTTCCCTCTCACAGTGAAGGTCAGGCTCCCGGACGGGTGGAAGACGGTCAAGGCCTCACAGGGCGAGAAGCCAGTCAAAGCCGATTTCCTGTTGCATGAAGGGGCTCCATACGCGCTCGTCTACGCAGTCCCTGACCGCGGCAAGGTTGTTGTGTCGCAGTAAAAATGGCGAAAAATGACTAAAACCGATGGATTTCGTCGTTTATGTGTTGTGGCTTTTGGCATAAATATAAAATTTGAAAATTTTGAAATAGTTTTGTAACCTACTTTCATCCTTCTGCGTATACCGCACGAAAGGAGAGCATACTATGGACGCAACATTGAACGTAGCCAGCAAGACCAATTCGGGAGCAGTTCTCGCTGCCGAGGTGAAGGACGATCTCAAGCCCGTGCAGGCAAAGAGCGGGAAACTCATGATCGGCGAGAGCCTCAAGATCATGAACGACAGAAACTTTCTAGAGGGATTCGAGGCGAGGAACATCTCCGCGCAGGAGCTTGTGTCGTCGTGGATCGACCAGAAGTTCGACGCGATGAAGCAGGTGGCGAAGAACATGGGCGTCACGGAGGAGGAGCGCGAGGAGGCAGAGCGCAGGCTCGAAGAGCTTGAGGAGCTCCGCAAGAAGCTGCAGGACCAGGAGATCGACTACAGGGAGGCCCTGAAGAAGTTCGAGACATTCGGCATCTCCGCCGGGGACAAGGCGGCGCTGGAGATGGCGGTCGCTCTCGAGAAGCCGTCGTATGTTTGATGGATGGCTAAACCAGTTTTAACAACAAGAAAGGACAGCTAAGATGAACGAGAAGGAAATGGCAAAGGCGGTAGATGAGTTCAACAAGGTCATGACGAGCAAGGAGTTCGGCGAACTGATCGAGAAGGGGCTCACCACTGTGCGCGAGGCCAAGGGGATAAACGACGAGGAGATGAACGCCGTCTATTCCGTGGCGCACAACTTCTACATGACCGGCCGCTACGACGACGCCGAGACGATCTTCAAGTTCCTGGTGATCTTCGACCACCTCAACCCAAAGTACTGGATCGGCCTCGGTGCGGTCCGCCAGGTGCAGAAGCGCTTCAAGGAGGCGATCGAGGCGTACGCGAACGTCGTCGTCAATCTCGACATCGAGAACGTAAAGGCATCGTACTATGCCGCCGAGTGCTATCTTGCGCTTGGCGACAGGGAGAACGCGAAGAGCGCCATCGAGCATGTGAAGCACTTCGCGGACATGAAGACGGAACTTGGCCGCAAGTACGCGGCGAAGGCGGCGAAGCTGGAGAAGCTCGTCGGCTGACTTAAGAGGGGAGGCATGAAATGAAGATCGACGAACTTACAAACTCGTTGGCCACGGAGCTTGGCTACCGCGGCGTGACGCCTGAGATGATGCAGGCGAAGTCCGACGAAATCAACGCCATCGCCTCCGCCGCGCTCGGGGCGATCATCGAGGCGAAGGGGAACCTCAACGTCAAGGGAGCCGCGCCTGGCGGCGTTGCCGGCCCAGGGCCCGCCCTTGACGCCCCGGAGATCGACGAGGCGGTGAAGGTGAACTCCATGGACGACATCCTCCTGAAGCTCATCATGTACCTCCAGCTCGAGACCGACGACAATCTGGCGAAAATCCAGCAGGAGCGCATCGACTCCGAGAAGGACATGATATCGAGCCGCCATACCGACATGCGCGACAAGATCGCCAAGAACCTCAGGGCCATGGACAAGGCCGCGAAGACAGCGCTCCTGTCGAAGATCCTCGGCTGGGCCGGCGCCGCGCTGGCAGTCATCGTGGCCATCGTTGTGTCCGTTGCGACGTTTGGCGCGGGCGCGGCCCCAGCGGCGGCCGGCGCAGGCGTGGCCGTTTCCGCGGCGGCCGGCGCAGGTGCCGCCGGAGGCGCTGCTGCGGGCGCAGCGGGTGCTGCTGCGGCTGGTGCTGGTGCAGCTGCGGCCGCTGGAGCCGCGGCCGGAGGCGCCACTGCGGCAGGCGTGGCCGTTGGCGCGCTCACCACCTTCAAGGCTGCGATGGCGATCGCCTCCGCCGTGATAGCGGTTACATCGCAGATACTAAACGAGACCGGCGGAATGGAGAAGATCAACAGCGCCCTGGCGGACAGCCTGAAGAGCACATTCGGCCTCGACACGCAGAAGGCCAAGATGTGGGCGCAGATCGTGTCCGGCGTGGTGGTCATGGGGCTTCAGCTCGGCACCGGCATCGTCGGCGGCTCGGGGCTGATCGCCGCGCTCAGCAAGTTTGGCATCATCGCGAACACGGCGAACGCCTCGTACGCAATGTTCCTCGGCGGGACGATCTTCTCTGCGGGTGGACTCGGTGTGCAGGGATACAACATCAGCGCACAGTACGACAGCGCGACAACGTCCGCTGACGTCACTGACGCGAAGTCCTGGCTGCAGCTCATCCAGCAGATGCTGGACGAGACGCAGGAGGAGCTCGAGGAGATACTCGCTAAGGTCAACGACCTCATGTCCCACATGTTCGACGTGCTCAACTCGGAGTACGACGCACAGAAGGAAATCGCCAATCAGCTCGGGCAGATGGCGTAAGCCGTCCACCAAGGTTTTAGCAACAATAACTGCCCCGGGACGGGGTGAAGGAGAAGAGAAAATGGGTATTGAAGGCAACTACGGCTACATGAGGCCGAACACCGACTTGTCGACGGTCGCCCCGGGCGCTGAAGGCGTGCAGGGCGCATCGCAGACGCAGGAGGCGAGCGACGCCGCTGCCGTCCGCTTCCAGGAGGTCCGCGCTTCCGTTGCAAACGAGGCCAGCCTCCCGGTTATCGATGACGCCAACCTCACGTCGCTCGAGGACATGGAGGCTTGTCTGAAGTCGCTTTCGGACAAGCTCACCTCCACGCTTTCGGCGCAGCACGGCAAGAAGGTGATGTTCGACGTCTACGCTCTGATGTCGCTCATACAGGAGATCTCGCAGAAGATGCGCAACGCGCTGCGCGAGGTCCGCCAGCTCGAGAACCAGGCCATCCAGATGAACCTCAAGCAGCAGGCCGAGGTCCAGCGCTACGCCGCAACGACGGCCGCCATCGCAGGCGCGGTGCTCTGCACCGTGCAGGGCGTTGTGACCGCCGCCCTTACGGCCGGCACCGTCAAGCAGATGTCGACCCAGAGCAAGGTGATGGAGCAGAACGGAGTCGGCGTGTACGACAAGCAGTCGCGCATGGCGCAGAACGTCTCCGACAACCAGGCCGCGAACATGCAGGCGATGAAGGTCGCCAAGCAGAACCCGGAGCTCTGGGCCGAGACGAGGATGTCGAACGGCGAAGCCGCGCGAACAGAAGTCAACCAGGCCGACGGGAATCTCACCACCGCCCGAGAGGAGCTCCAGCAGGCTCAGGCCGAAGCGCAGACGGCGCGCACGGAGCTCGACGCCGCCCGCAAGATCGCCACCGGCGAAGTCAGGAACAAGCCCGAGGGCGGGCAATACTCGATCAAGGATCGAGCCCAGGCGATGGAGACGGTCAAGGCGAAGGAGGCGGCGGTGCAGAACGCCGACGAAAAGGTCGCCAAGTGCACCGAAAAAGTGGCGGAGGCAGAGGCTGGCGTCACGAAGGCGAAGGAAGCCGTTCCCGCGGCGCTCCAGAAGGACGTCGACGCGTACGCCGCCAAGTACGACGCAGTGCGCTCGCGCGCCAACGTCGAGCTGGAGACGAAAGGCAAGATCTCGCCGGAGACCAAGGCCGAGCTCACGAAGGCCGAGAACCAGCTCGAGATCGCACGCGCGAAGCAGGTGGCGACGATCGCGAACATGCGCAGCAACGGCGACCTGCCTGCCTCGGCGGAGACCGACCTGAAGACTGCGGCCGATATGCGCTACGCGCAGGCAACCACCAAGTCGCAGAGCGGCATCGAGGCCACGAAGAACCAGCGCTCGATCATGCAGCTCCAGATGATCCAGACGCTCAACATGACGATCGGGCAGTACGGGCAGCAGCTTGTCTCCTCGCTGCAGCAGATCATGGGCGCCGAGGCCATCGAGCTCCAGGCGGAGCAGAAGATGACCGAAGACCAGCTCGACCAGATCAAGGACCTCATGCAGCAGGAGCTGTCTGTGATCCAGAAGACCTTCGAGCTCTTCGCGTCTGTCGTCTCCAAGGAGTCTCAGACGATCGAGGGAATCATCAGGGCGTAAGCAAAGGAAGGGAGCGGGCGAATGGCCACGATGCCGATACAGACGAGTTTCAGCTCGGTTGTGGACGAAAACGTCTACGGAGTGAAGATACGCAACTACTCGTTCGACGGCAAGTCCGTGGACCATTCGCTCGCGCTCGCACTGGCTTCGCTGCAGCAGTCGGAGGCGATCGAGTCGATACTCCCCGCGCTCAACGCCGCCATCGAAAACCGCCAGCGGAAGGTGAGCGACCTCGCCGAGGTCCTCTCGACGATAACCGAAGCCATCGGGTCGATGGACCCGAAGGACAACGATACGTCCAAGAAGAGCGGCATCGACTCTTCGAAGCTCACGCGCGCGAACGAGCTGCTTGCCGCCTACGGGATCAAGCAGATGTCGCTTTCCGGCGGGCAGGTCACGTACAAGGTCGCCTATTACAAGCAGGCGGACGTCCAGGCCGCGCTAGACACGGAGAACAACGAGCTCCAGCAGAACATGATACAGGTGCAGAGCTACGTAACGAAGCGCGACAATGCCTTCTCGGTGGCCAACAAGGTGATCCAGAAGGAGAACGCCACCGCCCGCGAGACGATCCACGCCATGGGCTACTGACGTTCTCGCCGCTGATGCTGGAAAGCCCTTTGCGGAAGCGGACGTCTGGCGTCGGGAGGTGAATGGGCGCTTGATGTGCGCCTGGGACTCCGGCTACTTGCCGAACTTGCGGTCCAGCTCGCGGTTCGACATGAATATCATCACTGGCTTCCCGCGTGGGCAAACGTATGGCATCCGCGCTCCTGCCAGGTCCTCCACAAGCCTGATGGCTGTCTCCGGCGTGAGCTTCGCCATTGTTCCAGCGCATGTGCGCGCAACGGATCTTGCGACAGCTTCCTCGCGCCATTTCGCCCCTCCGCGCTTGGCGCCGGCATATTCCAGGTCTGCAGCTATCGAAGCGAGTGCGTCTCCTGGATCGGCGTCGCCAAGCAACTGCGGCTCGGCGTCGACCTTCCAGGTGTCTGGGCCGAATTCCTCAAGCTGGAACCCCGCGGCGGTAATCGCGCCAAGGAAGCTCTTTATGCGCGCAGACTCGAACGGGTTGAAGTGAATGGTCTTCGGAATGAGAAGCGGCTGCGATACGACCCTTGTGCTTTCGCACAGCTTCTCGAATACGATGCGCTCCATTGCGGACTGCGGATTCACGAGGACAAGTCCGGCGTCTGTCTCGATGACGATGTAGCCGCTTTCCGAAATAGCGAGGAACTTGAAATAGCGCCACGGCGCGTTTTCGTGGTCCGTCTGGAAAGAGGGCGCTTCCTGCTGCCGCGGGGCTTCAGGCGCTTCAAGCCCCTCGTCCGCTGACGGAGAGGGCGGAAGCTGCTGAGGGACGCGTTGCGGGGCGGTCGGGGTGGCCAGGCTGGCGTGGCCGGGGAAAGTCTGCCAGGTCTGCGGCTGTGGCGGGGCGTCTTGCCGCTGCGGCTGTACTGGCAGCGAAGGCTGTACGGCGCCTGGCGTGAGCGCAGGATCGGCCGCATCAGGAGGCGGCGTGGGCTCGGATACACGCGCGCCGCCGATAGCGCCTCGTATGGCTTCTTCTACAGCTGCCTTCACCTCGGCGTTCCTGCGGAATCGGACCTCGCGCTTCGCCGGGTGGACGTTTACGTCGACGTCGCTTGGCGGGAGGTCGATGAACATGACTGCTGCAGGCCTCGAATCCCCCTGCTGGCGCGGATACGCCTCCTTGAACGCATACGAAATCGCCGCGGCCGTGGCGGGCCGCCCGTTTACGAACACGTACTGCTCGCGGCGGACAGAAGTGTCTGCGCGGTTGGGGCGGCCGATGTAGCCTGTCACGCGGATGCCGTCCCTCTCGTACGAGCACGGCGCGAGGGAGCTCACCTCGTCGCGGCCGAAGAGCTCCCCGATGCGTTCGTCGAGGGTTGCGCCCGGGGGGAGCCGGTATAGCTCGCGTCCGTCGATGGAAAGGGAAAAGCCTATGTTTGGATGCGCGAGCGCATGGACGGTGAAGACGTTCCTTACGTGGTTCTCCTCGGTTTGGTACGAGCGCAGGAACTTGCGCCTTGCAGGCACGTTGCAGAAGAGGTCACGGACCTCCACGAGCGTCCCGGCCGGGGCTCCTGCGTCCGAAACCTCCGCGACGACTCCAGCGTTGACCTGTATGCGGGTGCCTGACTCCTGCTCCTGCGTGCGGGTGACGAGCGTGAAGCGGGAGACTGACGCGATGGATGGTATCGCCTCTCCGCGGAAGCCGAGGGTTGCGATGCGCTCGATGTCGTCGACGTCGCGTATCTTGCTCGTAGCCTGCCGTTCGAGCGACATGAGCGCGTCCTGGCGGCACATCCCGCATCCGTCGTCACGGACCGACACGAGCTTCCTGCCGCCTTGCGTCACAGCCACGTCTATCCGCGTAGCCCCGGCGTCTATCGCGTTTTCGAGAAGCTCCTTGACCACCGAAGCCGGACGCTCCACCACCTCGCCGGCGGCGATCTTGTTCGCCACCTGGGTTGGGAGAAGTCTCACATGTGAGTCGACGGCCACTTGGAGAACTACCTGTCGAGCGTGATGTTCTGCCTGACGTAGGTCGGGATGTCCAGGTCCATTCCGTTCCAGGTCGTCTTCTCGGAGTTGTGGAACCTGCCGCGTCCCTGCGGGCCGTTCGTGATTCCGCCGTGGAATCGTGCGGTGCCGGCGTCGCGCTTGGCGGCCGAGCGGCTGCCTTCGCCGAAGAGGAGCACAACGGCGACGATCTTGCCGCCGAAGGAGGCCTCGTCGTTGACGGTGCCGAGCGAAAGCTCGGCGTTTGCGGCGAAGTTGAACTGAAGTTCGTTCGCGATGAGCCCGACCTCGGAAAGGCGCAGGTCGTCGCCAGCAAGAACGCCCACGATCATCGCGCGCGTATGCACGGAGGACGTGCTGTTGAGAAGGGGGGACGCCTTGAGCGCTGCGACGATCTTCTCGTCGCGCCTTTCGCCGGAGGCTGTCGCAGTTGCGAACCGCGCAGGGCCGCCGTCGAGCATGAGCTTGCGGAGGCGCTCTGGGTCTAGCTTGATGTATCCTGGCTTTTCTAGCAGGCGCCATAGCAGTGTGATGCCGGCGGAGAGCGTTTCCGTCCCGAGCCTGAACGCCTCTGACATGTTGTCCGTTGCAAGGGACGCCACGAGCTTGTCGAGCTCAATGAAAACCGAGATGTCGGCTTCGGCCTCGAGGATTGGCCGCACGGAAGTGGCGCGCTTGCGGCACGCCTCGCCTTCAAACGAAAACGGCATGGTGGCGAAAAGCAGGGTTGTAATGCCGTTTCGGCGGAGGTGCTGGATGGTTTCGACGGCCACGCCTCCACCCGTTCCGCCGCCAAGCCCGGCAACAACCACCGCGGTCCGCACTCCGGCCATGCGTTCGTTGAGGACGCCCGACGCGAGTTCGTCGCGCACCGCCATGCGTGCGTCGTTTACATTGCCCCCTGCCCCGTGGCCGGAAAGCCTGTTCGCGCCTAGCAGCACAAGCGCCGATTCGTTCGCCCCCGTCGTCGAGCGCGCATCCGTGTCCAGCACGAGCATCCGCATCGCCCCGCCGTAGGAGCGCGCTACGTTTGTCGCTATTGTGCCGCCGGCCCCGCCTATTCCGAGGAGCATCAGCGGAGAGGGCTTGAAGTTCATGTCGGTCATTTCTGTCGCCTCCCGAATATCTTGCCCAGGAAATCGCTGAAGCTGCCGTGCATCTGGGTCCGCTCGCTTTCGCCGCAGTAGACCAGGGCGCCTGCGATCGTTGCGAATGCAGCGGGGTTGTCGGCGTTCTCGAGACCGTCGACGTTCACTGGCATCCCAATGCGCGTTGCGAGCCCAAGCTCGCGTGACGCGAGCTTCTCCACGTTGCTGAGCGCGGATCCGCCTCCGGTGAGGACGACGCCAGATCCAAGGCGGTGGGTAAAGCCTCCGGTGTCCAAATTCTGCAGTATTATCGAGAACAGCTCGGACATGCGGGCGTTGATCACGGTGTCTAGCGCGCGTACCGATATCGTGCGCATGTCCGCTCCCGGCATCGACGGCGGGAGGTCCGCGCGCTTGTCGGCGTCAGATGCGTCGATCGTTGCCGAGCCGTATTCGCGCTTGAGCCTTTCTGCCTGGTTCGTGTTGCAGTTGAACGCCACGGCGATGTCGTTCGTCACATGGTCGCCTCCAACGCCTATCACGCCGGCGTGCACCATGTGACCGTCGCAGAAGACGGAGTAGCTCGTGGAGCCTCCGCCCATGTCGAGGAGAAGGACGCCTTCCTTCATTTCCTGCGGTGAGAGGACGGCGAGCGACGCCGCGTATCCGGCGAACACGGGCTCTATTATGTCGAGCTTGGCCTCTCCTGCCGCGACAGACGCGTCGTGCAGCGCGTCCTTCGACGCGTGAACGGCGAGCACGCCGTGGCGGAGGCTCTGGCCGCTCATGCCTATCGGGTTCAGTATGCCGGGCCTGTCGTTGACGCTGAAGTCCAGGTCGAATATCTGGAGCACCTCGCGCGTCATCGTGTCGTGTTCGGCCTGGGCGAGCGCCTGTGCCTTCTCGCGGACCTCGCTGACGTCGTTTTCCGTCACGGTGTTCGACTCCAGCTGGCACAGGCCGATGCTCTCGGACGACTGGATGTGCGGGCCGTTTACCACGAGCATCGCAATGTTGACGTTCACGCTGGCGGTCTCCTCGATCGCCTTGAGCGCGCTCACGATTGCCGCGGATGCCTGGGACACGTCCACAATCTGGCTTTTGCGCACGCCGCTTGTCGGGATTGCGGCCGTGCCCAGCACGCGGATTCGCCCGTTATGCTGCAGCTCGCCGACGGCGAGCACGGTTCTGGTGGTGCCTATTTCAAGCGCCGCTATTGGTGAAGAAGACATCTCTAGTATTGCTCCAGTTCTGGGATTTTGCAAAATGCCCGCCCGGGGACGGTGGCGTCCCAAATCTTCCCGCTGTTCCCGATCTGCGTCGCGATCGCGGTCGAAAGCGCGGCGATCTGCTCCTTCATGGCCTCGCGAGCCGTTGGCGTATCGTCATCCATGTTGGGCCAGGCGAAAAGCGCCTGGCGGTAGTCGGAAAGAGTGAGGAGGAGGAAGTCCGTCTTGGTCGCGTCGACGGAGAGTATGCGCAACGGCGGGGCGTCGCCGTTTTTCGAGGCGGCGGCGAGAATTAGCCTGAGCGCAGCGGCGGCGTGTCCCGAGAGCCTGTTCCCCGGCATCGCGTCGGACGCGGCCTCGTTGTCGGTGATGAGCGGCAGCATTGACGTTCCGCGGTAGTATTCGAACACGACCCCTTCGGCGTCGGCCACTCGTCCGTCGCCCGAAAGGCGCACGGCCGGCTCGCGCTCGACGACTTCGATGCGGACTTTGTCCGGCATGCGCCGCGTGATGGTGATTTCCTTGATCTGGGGCACGTTCTTGAGGAACAGGCTCCTGATCTCGGCGAACGGCACCTCCGCGAGGTTCACGCCGTTGGTGAGGCCGAACCTGCTTATGATGAGCTCCGGCGAGATCATCTTGCCGCTCGTCACGGTTATGCAGTTCTGGCCGTTGGCGCGGCATTGCTCGCGGCAGATGCCGGAGAGGGTCTTGAACGCGATGACAGCCCCGGCCGCAATCCCGGCGCAGAAGACTAGCGCCAGCGCCACGAGCAGCTTGTCCGCGATTCCCTTGCCGTTGTCCTCTCCCCTCGAGGAGATGGGCTTCAGCATCTTGTTCTGCTTTGGCTTGTTCTTTCTGCTGAATATCGACATGTCGTGAATTCCGTTGTCTTGTTCCCGCATCAGCCGAATGAGGCTTCGTCTAGTATCGCAGCGCAGAGCCGCGGGAAGTCGAGGCCTGCCTCCGCGGCGGCCTTCGGGACCAGGGAGTGGCCTGTCATCCCAGGCGAGGTGTTCAGCTCCAGCACGAGCGGGCGACCTTCGCGGTCTATCCTGAAGTCTACGCGCGTGACGCCCCTGCATCCGCAGACGCGGTATGCTTCTATCGCCACGCGCGCCAGCTCGGCCTCTAGCTCAGGCTCTCCCTTTATGAACGGGTAGCGCGTCTCCTCCGAGTTGTACTTCTCTTCGTAGCCGTACCATCCGCCGGCCGCGACTATTTCGATGGCGGGAAGCGCCTTTCCGCCTAGGACCCCAACCGTTGCCTCGCGCCCGTCAACGAACGCCTCCGCTATCGCCGTGCCCGCTCCGCCGAACGCGTCCGAGTCGATCTTCCACGCCTTTGCGAGCGCCTCGCGGTATTCGGCCTCGCTGCCGCACTTGTACACGCCGACGCTCGACCCGTCGCGCGGGGCCTTCACTACAACGGGGAACCCGAGGGTGTTTGGGGAGTTGTCTCCGCACCGCACCTCGCGCCATGCGGCAGTTGGAACGCCCGCCTTTTCGAGGACCTTCTTCGTTGCGATCTTGTCCATCGCGAGCTCGCACGCGTCCGCTCCTGGACCGGTGTACGGAATCTTCAGCGCGTCTAGCGCGCGCTGCACGCCGCCGTTCTCCCCCCAGCCGCCGTGAAGTGCGATGAAGCACGCGTCCGTGCCTTCCGGCAGCGCGGGAAGGGCGTTCCCATCAAGCCTTACCGGCGTCACCTCCACGCCATCAAGGCGGGCCAGGGCTTCGACAACGTTTGCGCCCGATATGAGCGAGATTTCGCGCTCGTTGCTGACGCCTCCCATCAATACTGCGATTTTCCTGAAATTCATGTCGGCAATTATACCATTTACCTCCGTCAGTAGTAAAGCACGCATAGCGTTTTTCCGTCTGAATTCCGGCCAATTGAGACTTGATGCGTCCGCCCGGTCCGCGCGGCGGCCCGTCGCGCGCCATCGGCAATCGCGGACCGGCTCCACGCGCCTCGCAAGTTTTTTGCTGTTTGTGGTTGTAAAGCGAATCTAGGATGGTATAATCTTATGCGCGCTGGCCTATCGGAGCCTGCGCGGAAACATCAGAACCAGCGGAAAGGAATTATTCGAATGAAGTGCATGAAGCTTCTGGCAGGTGCCGCGGTCGCGGCAGGCATCGTCGCGGGGTGCGGACCGTCCAAGCCGGTGCTCCACGTATATACCTGGAGCGACTACATCGACCCGGACGTGATAGCAAAGTTCGCGGAGGCAAACGACTGCGAGGTCGTGGTTGACACGTTCGACTCCAACGAAGCCATGTACGCCAAGCTCCAGGCGGGATCCACCGGCTACGACATCATCATGCCGAGCTCCTACCAGATTCCGCTGATGGTCAAGAACGACATGCTCAAGAAGCTCGACCACACCCTTATCCCCAACGTGGCGAAGAACTTCGACAAGAGCTTCGGAAGTTGCATCCTCGACCCGACCTTCACCTACAGCGCGCCCTACATGGTCACCTACACCGGCATAGCGTACCGCAAGGACAAGGTCGGCTCCGCACCTGTCGACAGCTGGCACGTGTACGAGACGGCCGCCCTGAAGGGCAGGATGTCGCTTCTCGCCGACATGCGCGAGACCATCGGCGCAGCGTTGCGCTGCCTCGGCTACTCCCTCAACACCGAGAGCCCCAAGGAAATCGACGAAGCCGTCGAGCTCGTCCTCAAGTGGAAGGCGAACATCGCCAAGTTCGACAACGAGCAGTACAAGACGGCTGTCGACGGCGGCGAGTGGTTCGTTGGGCACGGCTATTCCAGCGATATCACGCAGGTCATGTGCGACAACAAGGACGTCGGCTTCTCCCTTCCCAAGGAGGGCTTCTCTATTTCGTTCGACGAAATGGTGATTGCGGCAGACGCGCCCAATCCCGAGCTCGCCCACAAGTTCATCAACTTCCTCTACGACCCCGAGAACGCCAAGCCGAACATGGAGTCCGTCCTCGCGCCGATGCCCGTGGCCCCTGCGCTCGCCGCGCTCGACGAATCGATGAAGAAGATACTCGTTATCGACCAGGAGACGCTCGCCAACGGGGAAATGCTGAAGGACCTCTCCGACAAGCCCGAGGTCCGCGACCTCTACATCAAGGCCTGGGACCGCATCAAGGGCGGCAAGTAGGCCTGTTCATGTCAAAGGCGAGAACCGTCCGGCCCCTCGGGCCGGGCGGTTTTTTCTTTCGGTGCGTACGCTGTAGACAACATGTAGACAACCTGTCGACATGTGTAGACATCGCCGGGGCGTCACTGGGCGGGGGATTTGGTAGAATATTCCCATGGCCAACGACACGAACAGCGGCGACCTCCAGACGAGAACGCCACCCTCCAATCTCAGCGCCGAGCGCGGAGTGCTCGGATCCATAATGCTGGACGCGGCTTCCGCAGAGGCGGACAACCGCGTGCTGGACCTATGCCTGTCCAAGGGCATATCCGCGGAGTCGTTCTATTCGCCGCGCAACAAGACAATCTTCTCGGCGCTTTCCGAGCTGTCTTCTGCGGGAATGCCGGTAGACTGCGTTACGCTGGACGAGCGTCTGCGCTCGACCGGCCGCCTCGAGGCTGCAGGAGGAGTCGCCTACATCCAGTCCATCCTCGACGACACGCCGACCTCTGCCCATGCGGAGTACTACATCGACATCGTCCGGCAGAAGAGCCTTCTTCGCAAGGTCATCGAATGCGCCTCGGAGATCGAGCGCAAGTGCTATGCAGCCGAAGGCGAGAACGCCGACATCCTCCTCGGCGAGGCAGAGAAGTCCTTCCTCTCGCTGGGCGGCTCTGCAGGTTCCCGCCTCGACTGGAACGAGGCGATCAACCGCACGTTCAGGTCGCTGGAGATGACTTTCGACCGCGGCGCGGACGCGATAGACGGCCTGTCCACCGGTTTCCGCGACCTCGACAAGAAGATACAGGGCCTCAAGGGCGGCGAAATGATAGTAATCGCCGCGCGTCCGTCTGTGGGCAAGACCTCTCTGGCGATGAACATCGCCGAGTGCTGCGCAATGGGGCAGAACATCGCCGGCCAGCCCAATCGCGTGGACGGCGGGAAGAAGCATCCGGTGCTCGTCTTCTCGCTAGAAATGTCGACGGAGTCGCTCGCAAAGCGAATGGTCCTCGGAAGGGCCGGCGTTAACTTCTTCCGGATGCAGCAGGGGATAATGGACAAGCGCGAGCGCGCCGAGGCCTCGGAAAGGCTTGCGGTCGCCTCGGACCAGCTGCGCCAGGCACCTCTGTACATCGACGACACCGGCGGTCTCGACGTAATGGACATGCGCGCGCGGGCGCGCCGCATGAAGAAGCAGTTTGGAATCGAGCTCATCGTGATCGACTACCTCCAGCTCTGCGGTTGCCGCGAGTTCCAGAAGCAGGGCCGCCAGATCGAGGTCTCCCAGGTGTCCAACAACATCAAGGGCATGGCGAAGGAACTTAAGATACCTGTGATAGTGCTTTCGCAGCTCTCACGCGCCAACGAGCAGCGCGGCGACAAGATCGCCCAGCCGAAGCTCTCTGACCTTCGTGACTCCGGCGCGATCGAGCAGGACGCGGACGTCGTGTTCCTCCTGCGCCGTCCATGCATGACGAAGAGCGATCCCGAGTTCGAGAAGAAGAACCTCGCGATTGTGGACGTTGCAAAGCACCGCAACGGCGAAACCGGCGAGGTCCGCATGAACTTCCGCCGCGAGGGCACCAGGTTCGGCGACCGCGACTTCCGCGAAGACCAGGAGTCGGCCGACGGCGCAGTGGAGGCCGAGCCATCACCTGGCGAGCTCCGCACCGAGGACGTGTTCTGACGGCTTCTTTTCCCGTTTGTCCGAAGGCGCTGGATATGGTACAATTCCCCTGTCTTACAACATCGGAGGGACAGGAGGTGTGCCATGGAGGTTACGAGAAGATCTTTGCTTGACTTTGCCCTGCGCGGCGGCGCAGCTGCCTGCGGCCTTACCGCGGCTCGCCGGATGATGCTCCTGGACCTGCTTGCCGAGGACGCTGCGGATCCGGCGCCGTTCCAGATCGCTCGCGTTGAGTACGCCGCCGAGAAAGGGCGCATGCTTTCGCGCCTTGGGTTCGGCATGATGCGCCTGCCGATGAAGGGCAAGGATATCGACGAGGAGCTTTCCGGCAAGCTCGTCGACTATGCCTATCGCCACGGCGTAAACTACTTCGACACCGCCTGGTTCTACATCGGCGGAAAGTCGCAGTACTACACCGGCAAGGTGCTTGAGAAGTACGACCGCAAGAGCCTTTTCATCGTAAACAAGCTCCCCGGCAACCCGGGCTGCAGGTCGCTTGAAAAGGCAAAGGAGACGTTCGCGACCCAGCTCAAGGCGTGCCGAACGGACTACTTCGACAACTACCTCTGCCACGCCATCGGAAACTGGGGCGCCTTCAAGCGAGGCTATCTCGGCCTGGGGATCATCGACTACCTCAAGTCCGAGCGCGACAAGGGCAGGATCCGCCACCTCGGTTTCTCGTTCCACGGCGGCAAGGACGACCTCAGGCACTTCCTCGACCTCAAGGACCAGATCGGCTGGGAGTTCGTGATGCTCCAGCTCAACGCCGACGACTGGAAGGGCGACGGCAGGACGTTCTACGAGATGGTCGTCGAGGCGGGGCTTCCCGTCATGGTCATGGAGCCGCTCCACGGCGGACGCCTCGCGAAGGTGAACGTGGGTGCCCGCAAGAAGCTCGAGGAGCTCAAGCCCGGCCTTTCGCCCGCAGGCTGGGCGTTCAGGTTCGTGACGTCGCTTAAGAACGTCACCGTCGCGCTTTCAGGGATGAGCTCGATGTCGGACGTAATAGACAACATCAACACATTCCGAGACTGGAAGCCGCTTACCGACGAGGAGACGAAGTCCTACTTCGACATCTGCGCGAAGTACCAGGGCAAGAACCTAATTCCGTGCACCGGGTGCGAATACTGCATACCGTGTCCGCACTCGGTGAAGATACCCGAGATATTCGGGCTTGTCAACATGATGCGCATCGAGGGGAAGCTTGGTCCGGACGGTGACGGTCGCGGGATGTCGGCCGCTGACCGTAAGAAGTTCCTCGTCATGTACAAGAACAAGCTCGGGACGCACGCCGACGCCTCGTGCTGCACGTCCTGCGGCACATGCCTCGAGAAGTGCCCGCAGCGCGTCAAGATCGTAGAGGAGCTTCAGAACGTCGTTGCGCTTGTCGATCGCGTAAAGAAGGGCGGCCGCGGGTGAGGCGTTTCTTCAAGCCGCTCCGCGTCATCCTTGCGTTGGGTTGCTTCGTGCTCGTGAACGCGGCTTTCCTTGCGCCGATGATCGCTGCTTCACTCTGCGCCGAAGATGCGCCGCAGACAGTCTGCGCCGCAGCATGGCAGTTGTGGCCCGCCATTGTCGCGCTCAACCTGCCGGTCGTACTGGCGATACTTGCCGTCACCGCCCTTATGGGACGCGTCTACTGCTCCACGCTGTGCCCGCTGGGCGTCTACCAGGACGTCTGGTTCCGCATCCGCAGGCTGTTCACGAAAAGGGGAATTCCCTTCTCCCCGCCGATGAACCGCGTGCGCTACTGGGTCTTCGCGCTGACGGTGCTGGCCGCGTTCGCGGGGTGCTTCGCGTTGCCCGCGCTTGTCGAGCCGTACAGCGTGTACGGACGGTTCGTGACGAACCTGGTGCGTCCCGCGCTCCAGTGGGCGATCAACCTCCTGGCCGCCTGGTGCGACGCCCACGAGAAGTACTGGGTGATGAGCGACGAAGTAGTTGTCGCTGGATTCCTCTCGTTCTGGGTCGCGGCTGCCTCGGCCATGGCGCTTGCCGCGCTGGCGGCGATTAAGGGCCGCTGGTTCTGCAACGCCGTGTGCCCCGTGGGAACGCTTCTGTCCATCGTCGCGAAGCGCCCGCTCATGAGGATTTCCATAGATGCCTCCAGGTGCGTGAAGTGCGGCGCGTGCGCTCACGTGTGCAAGGCGGCATGCATAGACGTGAAGAACGCAACCATCGACGATTCGCGCTGCGTGAGGTGCTTCAACTGCATCGGCGCATGCAGGAAAGGCGCGGTGAGGCTGTGAAGCGCAGGACTTTCATAACAGGCGCAGCAGGCGCGGTTGCGCTCGGCGCGTCAAAGCAGGCAGAGGCTCTTCCTGACTTCCGGAAACCGCTGTCCGTTCCCCGAG
>CAMORM010000002.1 GCA_946623785.1 uncultured Verrucomicrobiota bacterium | reverse complement strand
TTCTGTCGAGGCGAGATGGATTGCCGATCTCTCCGCCTCTTGGGCGCTGCCTTCTCAGTTAACTCCGACGCTTCGCAAAATTTGCTCCACGCGGGCCCTTGCGGCCGCTTAGCGGCTCGGGCTTCGCCCTCGGCCAACCCGACGCCTTCGGCGCGGGCGCATTCCCGTTCCGCCTAGCTTCGCACGCCTGAAGCGCAATCAATTCCCTAGGTTTGTTTTATAGGCGGCTTCGCCGCTTTCCCTCTTGAAAGCAGCAAGCGAATTGTTACACATGGCTAAATGGTTGGGTGGTTAAGTGGTTAGGTGGTTTTGTGGTTTGGTGGTTCTGCTCCCCGGCGCGCTCGCGAAGCGAGCCAACTCCACAGCACCCTCTGCTACTCTGCAACTCTGCGTTAAAATCGCAATTGGCAATTGGGTGTATCAATAAGCTCTGACCCTTCCTTCATTCCCCCATAGGCTTAAGTAGCGCGGCAAACGCCACCACCGATATGATCCCCGCCTGTCTTCTGGTCATTGTTCCGTTCCTCCATTTATTGGGAATTGGATGTTGGATACTGGATATTGGATAATTGCACATTTGCACATCATGCGGAAGGCCTTGCGGAGACGATGATTGTGCCGACGAGCGCAAACACCGCCAAGGTCTCTACTGCGCCCAGTATCGCCATCTTGAACTCGAACGTGCCGACCAGCCCCTCCTTCGCCGTCGGCGTGTTGATCAGCTTCGCCGCCAACGCCCCCTGCACGACGGCAACCGCCGCAAACACTCCGCAGGCCAGAGTCGACACTGTCGAAAGCTCCGATTCCGCAAGATTCCGCTGAAGCAGGACCGTAGTCGCGACGAAGGCGTAGAAAAGCTTGGTGACTGGCGCGAAGGCCATCCCTATCGCCGGCAGCAGCTCTTCCATGGGCACGGACGCGGCTTCCTGCTTGTATTTCCAGACAAGCCGGCCGAGCCCCCTGCAGACCGAGATCAGAAGCCCCACCACGACGCCTGCCGAGGCAATCGCGACTCCCCTCACCAACACCGGGTTTTCGAACATGTTCATTCTTGCATCTCCTTCTTCAAGTGAAAAACAGTATGCCACATTCGCTATCAGACTGTCAATTCGAACCCTCTATCGCAAGGGTCCCTCATCTCCCGCCTTTTTCCACGGCCAGAAGGGAAACTGCTTTGGGGGAGGCTGGGTGCCGTATTCATTTCTGCCAGGCGTTCCCGGCAGCACGCCAACTAAAATAAGGGCCACCAGCTCGACCCACGACCATACATCATCATAGAAAGAACGGCTTACGTTCTTGAAGACATTCTGCAGTAAAACATACAGCAGAATCCACCACCCGGACCATCCAAAGTCGTGCAGGCGTCTGCGCACAACGCCAAACGCGTAAAACAACGTCACTACCACACACGAGCCAATGAGCGCGATACCGAGACATATCGGCAATTCCGCCTCAAATGATTTTCCGAATGCGATTACGGCCAAGACAAACACCAACAGCAAAAGCGTCTTTAGCCAGAACTCACGGCGGTTGGCCCTGTTGCTTGAATCGTCGTCTTGCCGCATTGCCGTCGAAGCCGTCTGCGAACGCGAGACCTCCGCCCCGCAGTACGGACACGGAAAACGTTCTTCGCCGTTGTCAAACAGTTCTTCGCCACACGAAAAGCATTTCATTTCTTTCATTCCTCCATCAGACCTGAGTTACTCTTTTGATTCTTTTGATTGGATATAGGCACTTCCCGCAATGTGCAAATATCCAGTATCCAACAGCCAATACCCAATATCCAATTTCCGCGACCACTGGATATTGGATAATGCGGGGGGCAAAAGGGTCAGAGCATATTTACATACCTTTAAGCTATCGTTTGAACCTTCGGAAGATCATCGACAAACAACATATCAGAACCATCGCAAATGCAAGTGCAGCCGAAACACACCATGCCGAATAATTACTTGAAATCATTTCTAGACACTCCGACGTCATTTCACTCGAATTATCGCATTTCAGTCCGACGTGGCACATGTGCATCATGGTCAATGAATGAATAGCCATAAAAGAGGCTAAGCCTAATAGAATTTTCAGAATCATGACTCTACTCCTTGCAACAATCATTGCACTTCTCCGACATTCCATTGGCCAAAAAGGTCGGCCCCTTCTGTATATGCTTCACTGTATATGCCATGTCCGTTTTCAGCCCAAGGCCGCCTTTCCCTTGCGCAACCGTTGTCGCAATCCGCCCGGCAAGGTTCTCGCTTCGGATGCGCTTGCCATGTTCATTGTACGTCATCTAGTTTCTGGCAATAGTATACCAAACTTCGCCAATGTACGCCTCGGGGAGGATAGGCGCTTAGACTCGGCCCGTCGCCGCCAGGCGACAAGTCCGGGACCGAGGCTAATGCCTGCCGACCGAGCCGCAAGCCCAAAGTCGCCCCCTGTCGTCTGCGCGCAGCGCAAGCCAATTCCCAATTACCACGAGCCACGAACCACGAATTCCCAATTCCCGTTTTAACGCAGAGCCGCAAGCCCAATATGGAATCACGGCAACAGCCATTTCCACGCCGGAACAATGCGAACGCCGCCTTCCTCGCCTTCCTCGTCCCATGTGACAATCGTGCAATCGTCTATTCCCGTTTCCCTTCTGGCGGCAAGCAAGGCGGCGAACTCTCGTTCTCGCGTCTTCTCGTCCGCCATCTCGTACGAGACCTGCACAAGCCTCGCCTTGCCGGACGCCTTGTCCGTCACGAAGAAATCGACCTCCTCGCCCTTCTTCGTATTGTAGTATTCGATCTTGTTGAATCCGCGCCGCAACGCCATGAAAACCGCATTCTCGAGGAGAAACCCCCTCTCCGCGTCGTTCTTCGCCTTCATTGCGCCGATCATGCCGGTGTCCACAAGATAGTACTTGTCAGGATTAGTCCTGCGCACGGCAAGTGAATCGGTCCTCAGCGGAACGGGATAGGCAAAATAGGAGTCCGAGAAGTAGGAAAGGTAATTGCCAAGCGACACCCTGTCGCATGGAAGCGCCAGCTGCCTGAGCACGCCGGCGATGGCGCGCACCGACACCTTTCTCCCGAAATTGTGCAGCAGGTACTGAAGGACGTATTTCAAGGACTGGACGCTCGGGATTTCGTGTCGCTCTATGATGTCTCGGTACACTACGGCATTCGCATATTCCTGAAGCATCATTATGCGACCTGTCGCGTCCAGGCCCTGCACATCCGGAAATCCGCCGACAGCCATGTAGTCGGAAAGCGCCTTCTTGAGCCTGCCACGCGTCCGCGGCGCGTCCGGCAAGGCTGGCGGAGCGGGGAATATCCCGTTGTACGTGAGGAACTCGGAAAACGACAGCGGGAATATCTCGACTTCGGCGGAACGTCCGCGCATTTCGGTCGCGACATCCTCCGAAAGCATCTTCGACGAAGAGCCCGTCAGGCAAAGTTGCACGCGGTGCGAGTCTATTAGCCTTCTGGCAAAGCGCTCCCAGCCCTTGACGTCCTGAAGCTCGTCAAGAAAGTAATAGCATCTTTCGTCGGCTGCATCTGGAAACATCTCCGCATGCAGGTCCACCACCCAATGCAGGTCGGCAGCCGTAATTGTCGCCAGCCGGTCGTCGTCGAAGTTTATATGCACCATGCGCTCAACTGGAACGCCCTTGGCAAGCAGCTCGCGCATGCGCAGATAGGTGAAATACGTCTTTCCCGTCCTGCGCATCCCCTTGACGACAGTCGCATTGTTGCGAACCTCCGGAAAACTTCCAGAGCGCGCAACCGCATCGGACGGAATCCCGTCCGCATAGAACTGGGACATGACTTCTTTCAAGGCGCTTTTCATGGCTTTTCTTCTCCAGACAGGGGAATTGTAGCATAATCTCCCAACGTACGTCAACCATATTGGCCGGATTTGCAACCAATTCCAGGCTAATTAGGATTGCTTCACATGCCAATTGGCCCAAAGGGACAGCCCCCTCTGCATATGGAAACAACCTCGACAACCTTGGACAACCCCAGACTCCGCGGGCGAACCCGCCCGCGGCAACGGAACAAGTGCGCGCGCCGGTTGGCGCGCAACCGATTAGAAGTTGTCCTTGCGTTGTCCATGTTGTTTCCAGAATCCCCCATCAGCCCGCCACTCTTCCGCTCACAGCCTTTCGCGCTGTTCGCGCCAAAAGCACCTTGGCTTGCGGCAAGGTCGGGAGGATAGGCGCTTAGACTCGGCCCGTCGCCGCCAGGCGACAAGTCCGAGGCCGAGGCTAATACCTACCGTCCGAGCCGCAAGCCCAAAGTCGCCCCCAGTCGTCTGCGCCGCAGGCGCAAGCATCCTCACTGAATGTTGCCAATGTGAAAGTGTTGCCAATCGCAATGTTGCCAATTCCCAATTCCCACAAACCACGAGCCACGCCACAATCCATTTGAAATCAGGCATCGACAGTTGCGAAAGCTTCATATCCCACTGTCTGCACCCGACCGTCCCTTTAACCGCTTGATCGCCGCATCTACCGCGGACGAGTGCCGAGCGTCGCCAGCGAAGCGCTCTATAAGCGCGATGTCATTCGCGTCGCCGAGAAGCCCGATGGAGCCGATGCAGACCGTGTCGAGAACGGCGTCGCGCTTTTCACCTGAAAGCGTGTCGCGCAAGGCCGACAGCGCCTCGGAGTAGCCGCGCTGTCCCGCGAGCTGGATCGCCGCGATGCGCGCCACGTTGTTGACGCCGGGCCTGCAGAGCGCAAGCGTCAGCCGCTTCAGCTCCCATGCCTGCGCAGCGGTGGCGCGCTTGTCCTCCGCAAACGAATAAAGCGCGGTCCCGGCGTATGGCTTAGTCTTCTCACGCGCCGCCTTGACGAACACCCCGCGAACGACCTTGCGCGCCGAGTCGCCCAGCTCGCCCTGCATCGCACCAAGGTGCTGGATGCAGTAATCGAGCACGACTGGCGGATGTATGGTGTTACCCGGTAGGGACGGCGTTCCATCGCCGTCCGCGGCTGGCGGTGGAACGCCAGCCCTACCTGACCGACCAAACCCTGCAACGGGTCTTCCCTCTATCATCGCAACTAACGTCTCCGCCAGCCCTTCCACCTGTGGCTTCTGGTTGCGCAGGAGATTCATGACGTCGTTCTTGAGCGCGGCCATTCGCTCTACGCGCAAAACGTCATTGGTGGAGGCGAGATACGCCATCAGCACCGCGACATCCTCCTTCGGCAAGTCCCGCCTCCGCGCAATCGACCGCAGCGCGTCGTTTCTCGCCTCGTAGTGGTCGGCCGTTGCAGGATCCTCGCCACAGACGACGGCGACGGCAGACGATACTTCGGCGGCGTCAAACGGTGTACTTGCCTCGACCTTCCCTTCAACCGCCTTGACTTGCACCGCACGGGGAATAGAGGCCACATGCGCATCAGGCGGCGGCAATGGCCGTCGGCGATTCCGCGCCGCAACCACGACCGCAGCCGCAACCAGCAGAGCAACTCCGCCGGCAGTCATTATCACCAATTTTTTCATCTTCGCAAACGACTTCACCTGGTTAACTATAATGTCCGGGTCAGGTTTCTCTCCCCGAGGCAGAAGAAACAAATACCGAGAACCCTGCAAGTTGCAGGGTCGCGCCTTATGAGCTTCTAACAACGAAAATGGCGTACAGACCCTTTTTAACGCTAAACAATTTCTTAGAACCAAGCATATGCAGTGGAACTTATACAGAAGTGTCAGATCCTCTCGGACGATATCACGAGTCGTCTTGCCGGAGACTGACGAAATCACCTTAAGTTAGCGGCATTCGAATCTGACCCTGTTAAACGATTGCCCTTTCGCCAAAGAAGAACAAAGCCTGTAAGACAAGCAAGTATATTGAGCGCCGTTCCTACACAAAGAAACTTTTGCTGATACCCATTGTTCCGACGAAAAACCGATATATTGGCAAAATCACGAATAGAGTAGATGCCGCTGCAAAAACCGTCTTCCGAGATACTATCCTCCCATGGAAACAGACGATCTCCTTGCCCTTTTAGACGTATCCTCGTACTAACGCGCTTAACGGCACTCCCCTTCCCGTCCACAATATAGCAATCATCATCAGGCAAGTTAAAAATGAAACTGATCAGATGGAAAGATCTTTTCACCTTGATCCATATGAATTCCCCGCCATTAAGGCGATAAACGCCGCTGCAAAAAGCGTCTCTGTCTCTTGCCAGCTCGTGAAAGGCAATACCATCACGGTATGCACCAACAAGCGATTCAATGCCAATCTCCACCAAGATAGCAGCCTCAACAGCGCAAAGTAGCACAATGCATTTCTTCAACAAATGTCGCATCGCTATCTTCTCCTAGTCATTAATAGTAAAATCGTGAAACAGATCAGACAAGACTCCAAGCCAAGGTTCTGTTCCATTCCATATTACAGGATGTTCATGCAACACTATCGTGCACTTGCCACCTGTTACCTTTTTTAGGTTTTCTTTTAGTATCTCGCTTCTTCCTATATGACAAGTTCGCAATTCCAAAACACACGAGTCACAAAACGTAACCCCTTTAAAGAGTTCGGATATCGCTGCCTTTTCTTTGGTTTCTTGAAAGATTGCATTTTTAGTAATTATGCCAGCAACTGGACCTCTAGTCTTGCTTATCCCGAATGCTCCATGCATCGCGACAATCAATCGACAGACGCACTCGCCATCTTTGAGTAACTTGTTGGGATTAAAATCACTTTTTCCTCTAAACACATAATTTGTGTTACCAGTCCCAAAAACATTACTCCTACCATCATTCTCAAAACTATTCATCCCAGGCGGCCAGAAATCTTCAAAATATACAATATCCCTTCCACAAGGACACTTTTCGGAATTGTTGGTGATTGTTTGATTGTTTGATTGCTGGCACTGCCAATGGATCGGTCGGTTTTCGCCGTTGTACTGAACCTGCCAGATGCCGGTCGCGGTCTTGATGAGGGTCTGGCTTCCATCGTCATCAAACTGTGGGGGAAAACTGGAAGTCTGAAGTCCGACGTCTGAAGTCAAAGTGGTTATCGAGCAATACCGGTTGAGCTGATTAGCCGCGTAAACCGAATTCGTGCCGCGCTCGGATGCTGTCTCGCGGTTGCCGATGTCGTCGAAGTCGCAGGCATGCTTTGCGCTCTTTGCGTTCTTTGCGGCTGAAATCAACTCGTCAACAGAAGTGCAAGCGAATTGATTCCACGCCGTGGTCGTTACCTGACCGGTGAGGTTTTCGGATGTTATCCGCTTGCCTGTGGTGTTATACGTCATCTGGTTTCTGGCGATAGTGTACCAAATCCCATCAATGTACGCATCTGTTTTCTGTTCGAGAATTTCGCCGCGCGGCACACGGATTCAAGCATATACAGTCAAGCTTATACTGAAGGGTCTGCCCCTCTAAGGCTTTGTTTTCTGGGGTTACCGCTGTAGTTGTGGTGTGCGGGGGATTGTGATACAATGTTTTGCAAACACGAGGATGTTCAGTATGAATAGAAGTGCAGTTGCGAGCATAATCGTTCTTGTCGCGTCATTGACGGCAATCGCCGTACCACCGGAGCAGAAACCGCTTCGGTTCATGTCATTCAACATCTACGGAGCCGGCTACGGAGGCTTTTCTGCCGAAGAGCGTGAAGGTCGGGCGATTTCCGTCGTCCGCCACCAGGCACCGGACGTCATTTCGTGGCAGGAGGTCAACGCCGGCTGGTGGAACAGCCGCCTTTTTCGCGAACTCGACGAATATGGTATAGTTCGCGGGGACGAGGATGCGGCACTCGTCCGCGCCGACGCGAATCTCGCGGAACGCCGCGCCAACTGGGTGAACCACGAACCTCTGATGTACAGAAAGGAACGCCTGAACCTGCTCGACCACGGCCTTGACTTCTACCACGTCTCGCTTCAGGTCGAGAAGAGCCTGACATGGGCGGTGCTTGAGGATAAGACCGACGGACGCAGGTTCATTGCGTTCGCAACGCATTTCTGGTGGCAGTCGAACGGAGTGGAATCGGACGCACTTCGCGAGCTGAATGCGCGGCACGTACTGTCTCGGATCGCGTCCGTCCGCGCCAAATGGGGCGATCTTCCCGTGATCGGCGGCGGCGATCTAAACTGCGAGGCCGGTTCGCCTGCGCTGAAAGCATTTGTCGCAGCAGGATACGCCGACGCAGGCGAGGTCGCGCCTGTGCGGTCGAAGATTCCGTCGGAGCACGGCAAGCTCGTGCGCGACGAGGAAGGCCGCTGCCGCGGGCGTGTCGGGAAGGCTGGCGAAAAGGGGCATCGCATGCTCGACCACATAGTTTTCGATTTGCGCGGCGCAAAGGCGTTGCGCCATGATGTGGTTGTCGACGAAGATGCGATCCACATTTCCGACCACTCGCCCGTCGTCGTCGATTTTCTCTTGCTCGACATGCCGCATCCAAGAACCGCGCCGCTAAAAATGATAGACATCGCGCATCGCGGCATGTGGGATAAATCCGTCCCGCAGAACACCGTCGAGGCGATACGCCGTGCATACGAGAGCGGCGCGCGCTGGGTCGAGACCGACTTCCACCACACAAAGTCAGGACAGATGGTGTGCATGCACGCCGATAAAGAACTGAATCGCTACACAGGCTGCGCCAAGCGCGTCGCCGACCTTACGCCCGACGACATCGCGACGCTCGACCTCGGCTCGGCGGACAAGCTCGACCGGCCCTACAGAATCCCGCTCATAGACGAGGTCCTGGCTGTCGTCCCCAAAGATTGCGTCCTGCAAGCGGAGATCAAGGGTTATTCGCCGCAGTATGCCGACCTGTTCGACGCGGCAGTCCGAAAGGCGGGACTCACCGAGGCGAATATCGTCGTTTCGTCGTTCCAGTACGATGCGCTCAAGGACTTCAAGGCGAAATATCCAAAGTACCGCACAGTCTGGCTCGCGGCTCTGCCGCGCGACAAACCGTTCAACATCGGCGAATGGATTGACAGGTGCAAGGCGGCGAATGTCGAAGTGTTCTGTCCCGGATGCGACACGACAAAAAATGTGATGACGATAGCAGACGCTGACGCGGTGCGCTCCGCTGGACTGGAGTTTCGCGTCTATGGCGTCAACTCGCCAGCCGATCTACGGCAGGCCGCATATCTCGGCGCGACGGGCTTCACCAGCAACTTCTGGCGCGATGCGTTCGCGTGGGCACGCGCTCTTGCGTCCGAAGTAGCTATTTTGCTATAATAGCATTATCGAAATCAGGAGGAGATATATCATGATGTTCTCTACTCGGGTTCGCATTCTTGCATTGGTTTCGGCAATTGCAGCGGTTCACTCGTCTGCGATGGCAGATACGGTAACACTCGAGCCGCCCGAGGGCGTAACGACCAATGTTCTTTCGCTCTTTACGGGCGATACAGCGGTTCAGGTCTCAGGCCCCGGTGCAGTGAAGCTCAATCCCTCCAACATGCACACCGGCGGAACGACGCTTTCCGGCGGCACGCTCATCCTCACAGGCGACATTCCTGCGGGCGGGCCTTCGCCCGTCGGCGCGGGGACGTTCACCGTCTCCGGCGGCACCCTGCGCGGCTCCGGCACCTTTGGCGGCGACATCACGGGAACGGGAGCCTTCAACATCGAAGCCCCCGACGGCTGGACGCTCACCGGCGACAGCACGTTCGCCGAGGCTGTCACGCTTGCCGACGGCGCCCTCGGGATCGCCGACGGCACATCGACGTTCTCCCTGCAGTTCTTCCTTGGAACCCAGGGCGGAACCGGCGAAGACGTCTCGCTCACGATGAGCGCCGGCACCGTGACGATGGGAGAGAAAAACCTCTTCCTTTCCCCGGGTTCCCGCACGAAATCAACGTTCACCATGACCGGCGGCGCATGGAACATGAACAATCACCGAATCATCGCCGGATACCAGACCACCTACGCCACGAACGTCACGGACATTTCCGGGACGGCGGTGATCACCAACTCCGAATACTGCTACACCTACGCGGGCGCCGGGAACTGCTGGTCGCTCAATGTCCATGACGGCGGCCTGTTCGCCACAAAGGGTTCTCTCTATGCGAATGGCAGCGGGGCGGTGATGGACATTTCCGCGTCCAACGGAGGCGAGGTCCGCGCCAACAAAATCACGTCCACAAGCGGTTCGACAACGACTGCTTCCGTCACAGACGGCGGCATCCTCGGCATCGCCACCGTCATCGAGGCTCCCGGCTCCACCGTCACAAGGCTTTCAATCAATGGCGGCATCGTTCGCAACGATTCCAGCGCCTCGGGCGGAGAAAACTTCTTCCAGTTCTTCCAGGCGGACAATAACGGGAATGTCGGGCCAATCGTCGCCATCGGCCCCAAGGGGGCGACGTTCCGCGGCGGCGGGAAGACGGCGAAGTACGCGCAGCTCTACAAGGACATGTCGGCCATTCCGGCCGGGGCGGGCGAGACCGCGCAAGGCGTGACGTTCGACGGTGGCAACTGGGCCTACTACACGACGCAGTCCTACGAAGGGCCGACGATTTTGAAGAATGGAGCCGCCCTCTTCATGGCCAAAAACGGATATTTGCCGAACGATTCGGTTGTCACCGTGGGGAGCGGATGCCAGTTGCGCTCTGGAAGCTCACAGAAGACGGTGGCCTCTCTGACGCTTGGGGAAGGCGCCATCCTCGGCTTCGCCGACACGCTCTGCGCCCTGAAAGTCACCGACTCCGTCACGTTGCCGGCGAGCGCAAAGGTCGCCCTGTACAACGCCAACACGCCCGCAATCGGGACGAAGAACGCCGCCGGCACCTACACGGTGCTGCAAGTTCCCGTCGCCTACGCCGACGCGCTCCGCGCCGTCAACTGGTCATGCGCGACTGCCGCTAGCAGCAACGTCTACTCCTTCGCGGTGACGACGAGCGGCGACACGGCGACGCTCTCCATGACCATCGCCGCCGCGTCGAGCGCCCTGGATGCCGCCGCGACCAGCGGCGGATACGTGAAGGTGACCGGAGACCTCGTCGTGGACACCGACATCGAGGTCCGCGGGACTCTGGTCGTGTCCCGCAATGTCATCGGCTCGGAAACCGGCGGAACGCTCACCATCCACGACGGCGGCACGCTTCGCGTCGAGAATGGTTACATCCGCCCGGTGTCGTCCACCGGTTCCTCCTTCGACCTCTACCTGGAGGAGGGCGGCTCCATCATCGCGCGGAGCATTGAAGACTCGCAAAGCCTTCGCGACACAGACCAGACCGAACGTCCAATGTTCCACTTCAACGGCGGCACCCTCTATCCCGTCGGCCTGGATACCAGCACCGACGGCAACCGCTTCTATCTGAACTACCAGCCGGCGACCGTTGGCGAACACGGTCTCGTCATCGACCTTGCGAAATGGGAGCGGCCGAAAGGATACGCTTGGTACAACAACAACGAAGCCTTCGAATGGGTGCGCGCATCCGTGCAGGGTCACATCGACCACGACCCGGACTGCGCGGACCTGGACGGAGGCATCACCGTCAGGGGCATCCCCGGAGACCGCTCGCTCGTCCTCTTCGGCGGTCGGTTTAAGGGCTCGACGCTCAACGGCGGCATCCGCGTCGAGAGCGGCGCGACGGCCGGCGGAACATCCACGTCGCTCGATGGCCAGACCATCTCGTTCGCGCCTGGTTCGCGCTTCCGTCCGTACGACAACAAGGGGACCATGCAGATTGGCAATCTTACCCTCGGCGAAGCGGGCGCGACGGAGCCGGTGGCCTTCGACGGATCGAACAACAAGGCACTCAACAACGTCGTTGTCTCCGGAACGCTTTCCGTCCTCTCGCCGGTGGCGTTTTCGGTGACGAGCGACTGGTTCAGGGATTCCACCCTCTCGTCCGGCACCTACACCGCCCTCGTCTACCAGGCGTCGTGCAGCGTCGATCCGTCGCTCTTCCGCCTTCCCGCAGACGTGCCCGAAAGTGCGACGCTTTCCGCCGAAGAGGTGACGCTTGCCAGCGGCGATTACGCGGGCTACAAGGCCCTCGTCGTCACCATCGCCAACGACATTGTCGTCACGGGGTCCACAAGCTATCCGACCCCGAAGACGCTCTCCGCCGACGCCGGCTACGACAAGATCGTCCTTGGCGGCGCCTATGGCGGCGAAGCCGATCCGTGCGTCGACACATCGCTCACCATCTCCGGCAACGTCACGGCATCCGGCGCACTCTACCTCGGCTACAATCCGGCGCCGGGCGTGGACGCGAACCACCCCCACCAGGGATTCCTCACCATCGAAAGCGGGGCGTCGCTCTCGGTTCCAGCCGTCTATTCCGTCTACCGCACCTCACCGGTGGATACGACCCAGAATCCCCGCTACGGGTGCGAAGTCACGGTGAACGGCGGATCCCTCGACGTTTCCGGCGACGTGCGGTTCGGAAGCAACATCAGCAAATCCGGCGACAAGCTGTACTCGCAGCTGACGGTCAACGGAGGGCGGGTCGCCGTCGGCGGCACATTCTATCTCTACTACTACAACGCCATCGCCGATCAGACCGGCATTCCAGGTTGCCTCGTACTCAACGACGGCGAGGTCGACGTGACGGGGCTGCTCGACCTGAGCCGGAACAGCAAGGTGAACACCAAAGGCGGTGTCCACTACGAATCCATCCTCTACCATTTCGGACTCTACCTGAACGGCGGCGTTTTGAAGGCGGAGAACATCATGATGACCAACGACCAGGCCGTGCCCAAGGTCTATTTCAACGGGGGCACGTTCATGCCCTACGGCAAGGACGAGGCGAACCGCACGATGCAGAACCTGAACGTAGTCTACGTCTCGGATGGCGGCGCGGTGATATCCACGGAGAACCTTCCCGCCGACGCGACATACACAATCGCGCAGCCGATGCTGACCGACCCGGCGCTCTCCGGCGCGGCGGACGGCGGCCTCGTGAAGAAGGGCGCGGGCACGCTCGCGCTTTCCGGCGCGAATACATTCATGGGTCCTGTCAAAGTTGAGGCGGGTACGCTCGTCGCGGCGAACGCTGCCGCCCTGTCCGGCGACGTGGCCGTCTCCGACGGCGCGATTCTCGATCTTGGCGATCTTGGCGAGACTGGCGCTTCCGTCGCGCGCATCGCCGCGAGTGGCGCAGTTGCGGGCAATCTTACTGTGACAGACGCAATCGTCCTCGGCGACGAAGGCTCCGTTCTCTCCGTCGATGGAGACCTCGCCTTTGGCGACCGCGCGGCGATCGACTTCGGCCTTGCCGCCGACGAAGAAGCTCCGTCCGGCTGGACGCCTGTTGCGGCGGTTTCCGGCGAGATTGCGCTTCCGAATGCCCTCCGCATCCGCAACGCCGGCGACTTCAATCGCTGCAAGGCGAGTGTGGCCGACGGCGTTCTGTTTGTGCGCCCGGCTAATACAGGCATGGCCTTGATCATTCGGTGAGGGAGTGAATGGCAACGGTGTTGAAGAAGCATGGCCGCCACCTAGTCAGACAGTGGTTCATAGGCGTCGCCGCAGTGCTCGCGGCTGTTGTCAGTGCGGTCGCGTTCGGCGCCGAAGCGCCGGGCGACTCGACGGACGGTACGCTCGATTTTTCGGGATGCTTCCCGATGGACCGCATCCGCACGATTGCGCTCGTGATGCCTGCGAGCATCCAGGGCAAGAGCCAGTTCGACAGAGGGAAAGCCGCTCTGGAGGCGGCCGGCTACCGCGTGAAGGTGATGCCGCGCCTCAATTTCGAGCGCGTCGCGCCGGTCGAAGACCGCGTCGCGGACTTTGAGCAGGCGTGGATGGATCCGGAGGTGGATCTCGTGCTTTGCGCGCGCGGCGGGCAGGGGGCGGAGGATCTGCTCGACAAGATTGACTGGGACAAACTGCGCACTCGCAGCCAGCGGGTGCTTGGCTTCAGCAACATCACGATGATTTTAAACGCGATGCTGAAGAAGAAGGCTGGGCATCCGTTTTCAGGATCGACGCTCAGCCAGTTTGTCTATGCGAAACGCCCGACATTCGACTGGATGGCGAAGGCGTTTGCGGAAGACGGCCCGATGCCGGACGTGAAGCTGCGCGCACTGCGTCCGGGCTCATGCTCCGGCACCGCCTGCGGCGGACATATCGCGCTCGTTCTGAAAGGCGCGCAGACAGGCTGGGCGGCGGACGCCAAAGGGCGCATCGTCTTTCTCGAGACGAGCATCCGCGAGCCATCGGTCGTGCGTGCGGCCCTTGACGAACTTGTCTCGCTGGGCTACTTTAAAGGATGCACCGGCGTAGTGTTCGGCGATCTTGCCGCAGGCGGGCCGAACAGGACGAAGCTCACGGGGAAGGCCCTTAAAGCCGCAAAGGCCGAGATGGAGCAGATAAAGAAAGACTTCGCCGCCAAGATGACGTGTCCCGTCTATGATGGCTATCCATACGGCCACGTGCCGGTAAGCTATACAATTGACTTTCTTCGCAGGAAGACAATCACAGCCGACGGCGTCCTGAAGCAGTAAGTAGTTTCAGTCGCTTGTTTTGAACCTTTTACAGGCAACGTTCCACAATTGCTGACCCTTTTTGCCGATAATCTGGTATGGACGCGTCCACGACGCGTCCATATCGCCCGTACACTGACCGCGGACGTTTCGTGGAAACGTCCCTACCGCGCCACCGCGGACAGCTCGGTTTTGCGACACCAGCTTATATAGACCCTGTAGGAGGGCAGAAGCGGCTTATGGGACAGCCTTCGCACTTCGGGCGAAGAGGCGCGCAGCGCGTCTGCCCAAAGGACACGAGGTGCGAGTTCCATGTCTTCCAGTACTTGACGGGAAGTGTCGCGCGAAGCGCCATCTCCGTCTCGAACGGAGTCTTCGTCTTCACGAGCCCGAGGCGATTGCATATCCTGTGCACATGAACGTCAACGCATATCGCCGGAAGGTCGAAGCCAACCGCAACCGTGAGGTTTGCCGTCTTGCGGCCAACTCCGGGAAGCTCGCAAAGCTCCTCGACCGTTTTCGGCAGCACTCCGCCGAACTTCTCGCGCAGCACCTTCGGAAGCTCCTTGAGATGGCGGGCCTTGTCGCGGAAGAACCCTACGGGGAAGATGAGCTTCTCGATCTTCTTCACCGTGAGGCGCTCAAGGTCCGCTGGAGCGAAGACCTCGCCCGCCTTTTCGGCGAACAGCCTGCGCACCGCTCCAGTGGTGCACGCGTCCTTCGTGCGGGCCGAGAGGATCGTGCCCACCAGCACGCAGAACGGATCGTGTGTCTGCGCCTCGATGAGCTCGATGATGGGGGCCTGGTGCGCCACAAACTCCTTCTTCAGGAGCCTGTCCACGGCCGGTATGTCCTTGACCGTCATCGCGGCGCCTCAGTAGCCAAGGTCTTCGTCGATCAGGAGGACCGCAGTCGGCGTGGCGCGGGCGGGACGCTCGTGTATCACGGTAACCATGCAGATGCGGTCCGGAGAATTGCAGTCCGCGCACTTGCCCGTGAGCGCGCACGGCGTCTGCTTGCCGAGGCGACGGCAGTTGGGCGGGCACGCGCAGCGCTTTATGCGGGCTACTGCATCGTCAATGCCGCCTTCGACGATCTTGTTGCGCCCCACCACGAACACAACCTGCTTCGGGCCGTAAATCGACGCGGCGACGCGGTTCCCGCGTCCGTCGATGTTCACGATGCGGCCGTCGGCGGTGAGCGCGTTCGCGGAGAGCAGGAAGAGGTCGCACACCGTCTGGTGGTCGCGGATCTCCTTCCCAGCGGCCGCCATCGCCTCCCTGAGGCCCATCTCCTTGACGGTCTCGGAGCCGCCCCATCCAACGGACCCGGCGTCCTTAGCCATCTCCATCACGCGCGCCGCGGCGGCTGCCTTCGTCGCAAACGCCTCCGCCGCAAACCCGCGCTTCAGCAGCGCCTCCTTCACTTTCTCGAGATCCATCTTCCATTCCTCCTTTTCCAAACATCTGGAAACAGGTCAGACCTGATCCCCAGTGTCTTCATTCCTCGGGGTCGAGCTTGCTCACGGCAGTGAAATACGGAAGCTCGATGCTCGTAGTGCCCGAAAAGGCGTACTCGACGGTTAGCTGGGCGCGGACGGCCCCCTTTGGCGGGAGCAGCTTCACGTTCTTCGAACGCGAATCGAGGAACTCGTTCGCGCCGCGGATCGCGACGTCCTTGCCGTCGAAATAGGAAAGCTCGTAGCGCGTTGTGCCCATGCCCTTCGGAAGGACCTTGACCTTTACGTGCACCTTCAGGTCTCCGTCGCGGAACGCGATCTCCTTGCGGAACACGATGCGACGGCGGTCGTTGTTCGTGACTTTCAGTAGGCTCGGCTTGCCGTCGGAGGAAACCGACTGGTCCGCCTCGGACTCGACGGCGTAGCTCCATCCGTCCACGTGCTTCTTGAATTCGCACAGCGACGGCGCGGCGCCCTGCAATGGCGAGGACGCCATTGCTACATCGCCGCCGACCCGATGTGGCGACGGCGTCTCGCCGTCGCGCCAAGTTGAACGCGACTTGCCGAAGAAGTGGCACGCAATGCCGGCAATGGCGATCACCGCCGCCGCGACTACAGCCACGAGAGCAAACCTCGACTTTGGCGACGGCTTGCCGTCCTGACCGGCGGGGCGAGAGGTCTTTCCATGAGAAATGTGCTCGCCGCTCCCGAACTCCAAGTCCTCACTGCGCAGGGCTGGCCGCTCGCGCTCCTTCTGCCGCCTGCCGATCCACGGAGCCTCCTCCAGGCCGCGTCCGTTCATCTTTTCGCGGTAGCCCTCGAGGTCGAAGGGGAGCGTGCGGAACGTGACGACCCGCGTGCGGTCGTCCCAGATGACATAGCAGCTGCGGCAGCTGCCCGAGCGAGGATAGCCCACCGACCCAACGTTCACGATGTAGCGCTTGCCCGCCTCGAGCTGGAAGTCCACCGGCGCATGCTTGCGCGGCACGCCGCTCTGCCCGATCACGAAAATCCCCGGCTCGTGCGTGTGGCCGACGAAGAGGAGCTTCTCCTTGCGCGCAGTCCACGAAGGAAGCGCATCTTCGGGATTCTCGATGTAGAAGAAGCCACTGGGATTCGAGAACTCGCCGTGCGCGCACGCGAACTCGCCCTTGCCCCACACGTACGGAAGCGATTGGAGCCACGCCTTCGCCTTGTCGGAGAGCATCAGGCTCTGCTTCGCCGCGGCTGTCGCCGCGAAGGCGGTGAAGTCCGATGCGTCGTTCCGTCCGCATATCGCGTCGTCGTGGTTTCCGGCAAGGCAGATGTGCACCCGCTTGTAGACCAGCTCGAGCGTCTCCACAGGTTCGGGGCCATAGCCCAGGACGTCGCCCAGGCAGATGATCCGCTCGGCTCCGCAGTCCTGCGCGTCGGTCAGCACCGCGCGCAGTGCGGCGGCGTTTGCGTGGATGTCCGATATGATCGCGTAGCGCATCGCGTAGACTTGTCAGAGCGCCGCGCCGGGCATGAACGTCCCGATGTCCTTCCCGGCAAAGATGCCCTCCAGCACGCGCGGGCGCGCGCCGTTCGCCATCACGACGTTCGCGCCGGACCTCGCTGCGTTCTGCGCGGCCTTGAGCTTCGAGTCCATGCCGCCCTTGGAGAGCCCTCCGGGGGCAACTGCGTTCACGAGCTTGAGCGCCTCGCGGAGGTTGTACACCACGGGGACGCGCTTGCCTGCGGCATCCATGAGGCCGTCCACGGTCGTGAGGAGCACAAGCGCGTCCGCATGTACAAGCTTGACGATGAGCGAGGAGAGCCAGTCGTTGTCGCCGAACGTAAGGCCCTTGACCTCCTCGTCCGCCACGATGTCGTTCTCGTTGATCACGGGCACTATCCCGGCGCGCACGAGGTGGTCTAGCGAGCGGCGCAGGTTCGCCACGCGGCGGCGGTCGTCGAAGTCGGCGTGCGTGAGCAGGACCTGCCCGATCGTCACGCCTTCAGCGGCGAAGAGCTTCTCGTATTCCGAGATGAACCGGGCCTGGCCGACTGCCGCGCACATCTGGATGTCGGTCGTCTCCTTCGGGCGCGCCTTGAGCCCGAGCGACTCAACGCCCGCGGCGACTGCGCCGGACGAGACGAACAGGACCTCGAGCCCGGCCTTGCGCAGCGCGCTCACGCCGCGCACTATGCGGCGGAGTGCCTTGTGGTCGGGGCGTCCGGACCTGGTGGCGATCGAATGCGTTCCGACCTTCACCACCACGCGGCGCGCGTCCTGCAGGACTGCGCGCTCGCACAACATGTCATTGCTAGTCTTCATTTGCTTGCGGGGGCTGGTTCTGCTGTTGCCTGCTGCACTTCCGCGGCAGGCGCGCTGCCGGAGTCAAGCGGCTTCGGCGTGGGCAAAACGAGTAGCATGATCCACGCGACGGCGGCCGTGACCACTCCCACCATCGCGCCGATCTTGATCCAGTCGGAGAACTTTATCGGGTGCTGGCCGTGCTTCTCGAGAAGGCCGGAGGCGACGATGTTCGCCGTCGAGCCGACGACTGTGATGTTTCCGCCGTAGCACGCGCCGAAGAGGAGCGCCCACCAGAGGACCGAGTAGTCAGAAGACATCTTCATGAGCTCCTGCACGACGGGCGTGAAGGACGCGACGAACACGATGTTGTCCACGAACGCGGAGCCGAGCGACGATATGACGAGCACGAGCGGGATCATGCCGGTGGGCCCGCCCTTCACGTGCTGCGTGAGGGTTGTGGCGAGGTTCGCCGTGATGCCGTTCGCGCTAAGCGACGCCGAGATCGAGAACAGCAGCATGAAGAAGAGGAGCGTCCACCATTCGACGTCGTGCTCCACGTAGTGGCGCGCGCGGGACGGGCGGAGGATCATCAGCACGCCCGCGACGACGAGCGGCGTCATGATCAGGAACGCGTTGTGGTTGTCCGCCCCCTCGAGCCCGAGAAAACCCTCGACCTGGTGGTGGAAGGCGATCGCGACAACCGTTGCGACAAGCACGAAGAGTCCGGCCTTGTACGGAATCTTCGCAGTCGGGCCGAGGCCCGTCTTGCGGTGGGCCGCCATCGCCTCTGACATCGCGCGGATGTCGCTGCGGAACCAGAACAGGGTGATCGCGAACGTGCAGCACAGGGCAACGAACGCCACGGGCGTGGCTCCGACCAGGAACTGCGAGAACGTGAACCCCGCCTTGTTCCCGATGAAGATGCCAACCGGGTTGCCGAGCATCGTGGCGGAGGATCCGATGTTCGTTGCCATGACGGCGACGAGGACGAACGGATGGGGCCTCAGCTTCAGGGTCTCGCACACCTGGAAGACAAGCGCAAGCACCACGACGATCGACGACACTTCGTCCACCACCGACGCCAGCAAGGCAGAAAGCAGGCACAGTATCGCGGTGAAGGACACGCCCGTCATCTTGTTCCTGCTGATGATGGCCTGGATCACCCACGTGAGGAAGCCGAGGTCCTTCAGCACGCCCACGATGATCATCATTCCCACGAGGAACAGGATGATGTCCAGCTCGGTGCCGAACAGCATCTGCCTCAAGGTCATCGCCTTGCATCCTACGAGCAGCGCGACGCCTATGAACGCCACGCCGACACGCCTCTCCCAGAAGAGGAGGGTCGTGGTGATCACGGACGCAAACACCGCGATGTTGAGCGCCTGCGTGATGTTCGTCGCGAGCCCGCACTTCATGCTGCCGAACGTGGCGGCGCACACGATGAGCACCTGCAGGAGGAATTTCGGGTTGAAGTATTTCATCTGCTCACTCCCTGAACACCTTGTTGAGGAATTCGGTGAGCTTCACCACGCCCACGAAGCGGTCGCCGTCGCGGACATAGCACTTGGAGCTCTTGTGCTTCATCATCTCGCATGCCACCTGGACAGCGGGACTGTCGGGTGAGACGACCGGGTACTTCTCGTCGAGTATCGTCGTCACGGGCGTGCTGTGTTCATCGTCCAAAACCTGTACGAACGGCTCGAAGTCGAGGATGGAGGACAGGTCGTCCATCCACTGGAAGTGCTCCGGTATGCATGCGCGCAGGATGTTGTCCGCGCGCGCCACGCCCTTGAGGCGGCCCTGCGCGTCCACGACCGGCAGCTCGGAGGTGCGCCCCGCGATAAGCGCGCTGATGCAGATCTGGAGGGAGTCGGTGTCGCGAATCGCCTTGCAGTCGCTCGTCACGAAGTCGGCCGCGGTGAGGTACCTCGGGAGATACGCCTGGCCGTTCTTGAAGAAGCGGTAGATTTCCCCGGCGCTCGTCATCCCCGCGACGAGGTTGAAGTCCTCCTGGTCCTTTAGCGCCGTGCCGAGCGCGCGCAGGACCTTGAGGTATAGCGCGGGGTCCTCCCTGGGGATCAGCATGAGGAACACAATGTGCACCTTGCCCTGGTGCTCGCCGGGCCAATCGATTCCGCGCACGCTCGTGGCGACGGCCACGCATGGTTCCTTCAGCCCCTCCACGCGGGCGTGCGGCACGGCGAGTCCATCCCTTACGACGGTTGTGCCCAGGGCCTCGCGGGCCAGCACTTCGCTCACCAGCTCGTCGGCGCCAACAGGCACCCCTCCGCCGGCGACAATCTTTCCAACCAGCGTGCGAACCACGTCGTCGCGAACCATGTCGCCGCAGTGCGGCAGCACCGATTCCGCTCCAAAGTAGTCCGTAAGCCGGACATCGTCTTTTTGGTTCAACTTGTCCTCCGTTGTCTTTTTTCCCCGACGGTCGAAAACGTTCATGCACCGCGCGGAACGAGCGAAAATTGTACCATTCGGCCGTGCGAACGGCAAGCACAAACATGCGTCAGCGGTCGGAGAGCATGTCGACCTTGGGCTTGAGCGGGCGGCCGTTCACGAACGACGCTCCGTCCATCTGGCGCGAGCCCTCGGGCTTGACCGCGACGAGCGCGAGCGCCGAGTTGCCCGTCCTGACAACGGGACCTGCCGGGTCGATCCGGAGGACTGTGCCCGGAAGCTCGGCGCGCTCCTGGTCCGTGATCTTGGCGAACACGGCGCCAAGCACGACAAGCCGCCCAGACTGCCCCTTCTTGCGCAGGCGCGAGGGCAGGAACGTGTACGACCCCGGCCATGGGTTGAAGGCGCGTATCTTGCGCTCGATGTCGACAGAAGGCTGCTTCCAGTTGATGAGCCCGTCCTGCTTCGTGAGCTTGTGCGCGAACGTCGCCTCTTCGTCGACCTGCGGGATCTCCACTATCTTCTGCCTCGCGGCGATCATCTTGAGGGCCTTCGCGAGCGTCACACCGCCAAGGATCGCAAGGCGCTCCATGAGCGAGCCGCCGGTGTCGTCCATGCTGATCGGCTCGATCGCCGAAAGCAGGACATCGCCGTCGTCCATCCCGATTCCCATGCGGATCACGGAAACGCCCGTCACCTTGTCGCCCGCCGCTATGGCTGCCGTGACGGGCGTCGCTCCGCGGTACTTCGGCAGAAGGGAGAAGTGGCAGTTGAAGCACCCCTTCGGAGGGATCGAGAGGAGCTCCGCCTTGAGGAACTGCCCGAACGCGACGACTGCGATCGCGTCTGGCTTCCACGCGCGGATCTGGGCGAGCGCCTCAGGTGAGTTCACGGAATCGGGGGCGATGAAGTTCTTGAGCCCGCGCTCGACGGCGTACCTCTTGCATGGGCACGGCGTGAGGCCGCGCCCGCGACCTGCGGGACGGTCTGGCTGCGTCACGACTCCGACAACCTGGAGCTGGGCCTCCCTGAGGATGCCCTTCAGGCACATCGCAGAAGCCTCGGATGATCCCATGAAGACTATTCTCATTTAAACACCTCGCTCCGTTTCCCCGCCCGCACCATGCGGCTCACAGTCCGTTCTGCTGCGCCACGAGCGCATCCGCCCCGTACATCTTGCGGAGCTTCGGCTTCTCTATCTTGCCCGTGGGGTTGCGCGGCACGGGCGCGAAGATGACCTTGCGCGGGCGCTTGTAGCGCGGAAGCCCGAGGCAGAACTCGTTCACCTGCGCCTCGGTGAGCGTCCTGCCCTCCTTGACCTCGATGATCGCAGCGGCGATCTCGCCGAGGCGGGAGTCCGCAAGGCCGATCACGGCAACGTCCTTGATCGCGTCGTTGCCGCGCAGGAAGTCCTCGATCTGCACGGGATAGAGGTTCTCGCCGCCGGTGATGATGACGTCCTTCGCGCGGTCAACAAGGTAGATGAAGCCGTCGCGCAGCTCGGCCATGTCGCCTGTGCGGAGCCAGCCGTCCGGCGAAAGTATCTCGCGCGTCGCCTCCGGGTTCTTGTAGTATTCCTTCATCACGCCGGGGCCCTTGAGCGCAAGTTCGCCCACCTTGCCGGGCTCGACCTCGGAGCCGTCGGGGTTGACGATCTTCGTCTGCCATCCGTAGCCCGCGACTCCGATCGCGCCAACGTGGTCGATGTTCTCAACGCCAAGATGCACCGCGCCTGGCCCGGTCGACTCGGAAAGCCCGTAGTTCGTGTCGTAGTCGTGCTTCGGGAACACCTGCTTCCAGCGCCTGATGAGCGCGGGGGGAACAGGCTGCGCGCCGATGTGCATGAGGCGCCACTGGTCGAGCCTGTAGTCGGAGAGCTTCACGTCGCCGCGTTCGATCGCGTCGAGGATGTCCTGCGCCCACGGCACCAGCAGCCACACGATCGTGCAGTGCTCCTCGCTCACGGCGCGCAGGACCCACTCCGGCTTCACGCCCTTGAGGAGAACTGCCTTGCCGCCCACGAGGAAGCTTCCGAACCAGTGCATCTTCGCGCCGGTGTGGTAGAGCGGCGGGATGCAGAGGAAGCAGTCGTCCTTGGTCTGCCCGTGGTGGTTCTGCTCCACGCGGCAGGAGTGCATGAGGCACGAGTGGCGGAGGATGATCGCCTTCGGGAAGCCGGTCGTGCCGGACGAGAAGTAGACAGCGGCATCGTCGTCGTCGGCAATCTCCACGGAAGGCGTCCTTGACGAGCAGTACGAGACGATGCGGTACGGCTCCGCGAACGACGGGCAGTCGTCGCCAACGTAGAAGCGCGCCCGCACGCGCGGGATGCGGTCCGCTATCTGCTCCACGCGTCCGGTGAACTCGGGGCCGAACACGAGCGCGTCGGCGTCCGAAAGGTCGAGGCAGTACTTGATTTCGTCGGCGGTATAGCGGAAGTTGAGCGGGACGGCCATGCATCCCGCGCGCAGGACGCCGAAGTATATCGGCAGCCACTCGAGGCAGTTCATGAGGAGGATCGCGACCTTGTCGCCCTTCTTGTAGCCGCGGCTCAGCAGCAGGTTCGCGAAGCGGTTCGCCTTCTCCTCGAACTGCGCCCAGGTTATCTCGCTCCTGAAGGCCTCGACGGGAGAGGACTCGATGAGGGAATACTCGCGCCACGTTGTGTGGCGGTTCTCGAGCTCCTGCGGGTTGATCTCGACAAGCGCGACGTCGTTCGGCCACTTGGCCGCGTTCTCTGCAAGTACGTCTGTGATTTTCATGGCGCGCATTATACCATTTTAGGCGCGCGCGTCACACTAGAAAATCTGCCTCTCGCCGCAGGAGCGGCGCCTTCAGGAAGCTGCTATGCGCCCGGCTTCCAGGCGGAGGACTCGCGAGCACGCGGCGGCGGCCTCGGCGGAATGCGTGACCATCACGAGTGCGAGGTCGGTCCCCTTCGAAAGCTCGACGAGGAGGCGCATTATGTCGGCGCCGGTGAGCGAGTCGAGGTTGCCCGTGGGCTCGTCCGCAAGGATGAGCTCCGGGCCGCACACGAGCGCACGGGCAAGCGCGACGCGCTGCTGCTCGCCGCCCGAAAGCTCCGCGGGGAGATGGTGCGCTCGCGCGGAAAGCCCGACCGCCTCGAGTAGCTCGGCCGCGCGCTTCCTCGCCGCCGTCATGCTCGCTGGCGCGCGGAACGACATCGCCGGGAGGGTCACGTTCTCCAGCACGTCGAGCTCAGGCAGCAGGTTGTAGCTCTGGAACACGAATCCTATCTTGGCGGCGCGGACCTTGCCGGTGACCTTGCGGCCGTCGAGGGTCACCGAACCGGCAGTCGGCCTGTCCAGCCCCGCGAGCAGGTTGAGGAGCGTTGACTTCCCGGCTCCGCTCCGGCCTACGATCGCGACGCGCTCGCCTGACGCCACCTCGAACGACACGTCCTTCAGCACCTCGACCGCGGGCTGTCCCGGAATCCTGTACGTCTTCGCAAGCGATTTGACTTCAAGCAGCATTGTCCGCGGCTCCTACTTTCCTAGCGCTTCGACTGGGTTCTTGGAAACGGCGACAGTGGCCGGGATGAGGGAGGCGAGCGCGCCGAACACGACGACCGCGACTACGGTCCACACGACATCGGCGGTGACGATTCTGTACGGTATCGCGTCGAGTCCGTAGATCGCCTTCGGGAAGACCTCGAGCCCGAAGCGGGCGAGAAGCTCTACAAGGTTCTGGAGGTTCGCGAGGATGGCGAATGCAAGCCCCAGGCCCAGCACGATTCCGGCCAGGCACTGCACGAAACCGTGCACGACAAACGCGCCCATTATCTCGAGGGGCGAAAAACCGAGCGCCTTTAGGAGTCCGATCTCCGAGGTTTTCTGGACTGTGAGCACGAGAAGCGTGTTCATTACGCAGAACATGGCCACAACCGTTATGAACATCAGCAGCAGGGCCATCATGTTCTTCTCCACGGCAAGGGCGTTGAATATCCCGCGGTCCGCCTCCTGCCAGGTAATCACCCTCCTGTTCGGGGCAGTGGCGCGGACGGCTTCGGCTATTCTGCCGAAGGCCTCGTGGTCCGCCGGAGAGTCGGTCTTGATGTGGATCGCGTACACGCCGCTGTCGAGCGCCATCAGCTCGCGTACGTTGTAGAGCGATGCAACCGCATAGCCAGAGTCGTAGTCGCGCTGCCCCGTCGAGAAGATCCCGGTGACGGTCCACTTCACGGGAAGAACGACTTCGTCGCGCGAGACAAGGGTTTTCGGCGAATAGACCGTGACCTTCGCGCCCACATACGCCCCGAGCGACTCTGCGAGATCTATGCCGAGCACGATGGAGTCGCCGTCGAGGTCGTATCTCCCCATGTACGGCTCGCCGAGGTGGAAGGCCTTCTTCATCCTCTCGGCCTCCACGCCCAGGAGCATGGGCGCGCTCACGCGGCCCTCGCAGGCAAGCAGCACGCGCGTATCGATCTCGGGGGAGACGCACGAGACGCCCGGGATCCGCTCGAATTCGGGAACGAGGCGGTCGTCGTCCGAAATGACGACACCCGACCGCGCAAGCACGGTCAGGTGCGGCTTGAAGTTCAGTATCTTCTCCTGCCACATGTCGCCGAAGCCGGTCATGACGGCGCGGACGATGACGACAATCGCCACACCAAGCATAACGCCGGTCACCGACACACAGGTGATGACCGACGCTAGCGACCGCTTCGGCTTTAGGTACTTAGCGGCAAGAAATACGGGGAACGTCACTTAGATGTCCACCGTGACGCCCACCTCGGACGCGTCCTTCGCGGCCTCGTTGATGTCGACTTCGACGTCCGTCGCCTTGAGGGAGGTCGTTGGGAGGTAGCGGTAGTAGACCATGAGCTGGAGGGCGGCAAGGCAGGTGCCCATCGTCTTGCTGGGCAAGTGCTGGTCCTTGTTCTGCCAGTAGCCCATCTCCTGGAGCTTGCCGTTCGCGTCCTCGATCTTCTCGTCGAGCGTGATGATGGAGGGCGGGTAGAGCTTCTTCATCTCGAGGTTCCACTTCTTCCAGAGCTCGGCGTCGCTCTTCGACGCGGACTTGGCCATGCCGGCCTGGTACTTGCACTGGGAGGCGTAGTAGCAGTAGTACTGCGGGCTCTTGTTGGTGCCGTTGATCGGGTCGAAGGACGGGAGCCAGTCGCGCATCACGCCGAGGGCGTTGCGCACCTCGGGCTCCTTGCTGTAGCCGAGAAGCTGCATCGCGAGGCAGCCGACGCCAGCCAGTCCGCCGCCGCCCTTGCTGTCGGCCGTGTACTTGAACCCGATCTTCTCGTCGTAGGAGCGCGTCTTGAGACAGCTGATCGCCTTCTTTATGCACTCGTCGAGGCCGTCCGGGTGAAGGCCGGCCATCTTGCCTGCCTTGAGCGCCTGGATGCACCAGCCGCCAAGCGAGGTGTCGTCGCGGTTGGAGGCCTTGTTGAGCTTGTAGTCCCAGCCGCCTGTGGAGGACTGGTTGTCGACGATGCGCTTGAGGCACGCCTCGGCCGGGTACTTGATGTCCGGGTTGTGGGTCATGCCGTACGCCTCGGAGAGAGCGTAGGTCGCGATCGGGAAGGAGTACTGGTTGCCGTCCTGGCCCTTGAAGGCCTTTGCCCTTCCGTCGGGGTCGTACTCGATGGAGTTCAAGAGGTACTCGATCGCCTTCTGCACGGTATAGCCGAACTCCTTCGACTGCGAGGGAGTCTCGCCATGGGCGAGGTAGGTGAGCAGCGCGAAGCCGGTCATCGCCGGCGCGGAGCCACCGTCCCAGCTGCCGTTGGTCTTCTGGGTGTGCTTGAGCCAGCGAAGGGCCTTGAGCACCGCCGCCTCGGTGAACACGTCGCCGTACTGTGCGCCGCCGCGGGTGAACGCGCCGCGCTTGCCGGTGGAGCGGGTCGAACCGAACACGCTCTTCATCGTGACGGGCGACTTTATCATCTGCATGGCGTCGATGCTGTTCACCTTCGGGGTTACGGGCTCGTTCGAGACGATTGCGTTCGCGACCTCGGAAGGATTGCCCACTGCGGGAACGTCGGTCATGATCGTGGGGTCGACCTCCATTTCCGGCGGCGGCTCCATTTCCGGCGGCGGCTCGATTTCCTCGAGCTTTTCCTCCTGGTCGTCGTTCATCGCAATGTCGGCGCGGATCTCCTCGTGCTTGTTTCCGCTTACCGCCGACACGACGATCAGGATGATGACCGCGAGCGTCGGGAGCAGTATTGCGGTGAGCGGCGCCGAGAGGCGCTGCAGCTCGATGAGGGCCTCCTTGTATTCGCGGCTGTCGCGGCGCATGGACAAGCCCTTCATCATCTTGCCGATGCGCTTGAACAGGCCGGCTTCGTTGTACCTGTCGGCGGAGACTATCACGTTGTCTGTTTCGTTGAGTGACATTTTTGCACCCTCCCTTGCTTGCTTACATACTGAATATCGAAAGGTTTTCCATGCGGTACTCGTGGCACATGTCGAGAGCCTCGATGAGGAACATGTGCGGCGAGTCCATCGTACAGCTGATGAGGACCGTGGCGTTCCTCGACGTCGCGGAAAGCGACTTGAGGTTCGCGCGCAGGTCCCTCTTGCTCATTCCTCGCCCGTTGAGGATGAAGCCTCCCGGACCGATGTCGATCTTGATCTGGTCGGACGGCGCGGAGTCGGACGGCTTTGAGTTCGGAGCGGGGCGGTTCGCGTTGAGGCGGGAGAAGATGTCGTCCTGCTTCAGCGTGACCACGAAGAAGATCATCAGCTCGAACACGACGTCGATCATCGGCGTCATGTCGAGCTTGGGCTGCTCCTGCTCCTTTCTGTTGGATTTCATGGCTCAGTTCCTCGGTTAGTCGGTTTTCTTCTGCCCGGACTTGCGTTCCTGGACAGCCACGAATGATATCTTCCACACGCCGCCTGCGGTGCATGCGTTCATGACCTCGGCAACGGCGGCGTGCTTGCAGCGCCAGTCGGCGCGGATGAGCACCGGGAAGTCGGTGCCCCACTTGCCGACGCGCTGCCTGATCTTCTGCGTGATCTCGGGGCCGTGCATAGTCACGTTGGCCATCGAAATGCGCCCGTTCTTCGCTATGTCGATCGTGATGTGAGAAGGCGGCAGCTCTTCCGGAGTGAGGATGATTCCGTGCTTCCCGTCCTCCAGGCGCACGGATTCGTCCTTGTCCGTAGCCATCTTCAGCGTCACCACGAAGAAGATGATGAGCTCGAACACGACGTCGATCATCGGCGTCATGTCGAGTTCTGGGTTCTCGTGTGTCTTAGTCGCCATCGGTATAGCACCTCAGGTTACTCTGTCCGCGATTAGGCCTGCTCCTCGTCTCCGACTACCTCCACGTTGCGAAGACCCTTGATGAGCTCCATCGTCTGGGCCGTCATGCGGAGGATGAGGCGGTTCGCGTTGTTGCGGAGAGAGTAGAAGAAGGTGATGGACGGGATTGCCACGCAGAGGCCGCCGGCGGTCGTCCAGAGGGCCTGTCCGATCGAGAGGGCCAGCGAGCCGACGTCGGGAGCTCCGGTAGCCAGCGAGCTGAAGCACATGATCATGCCCTGCACCGTACCGAGAAGGCCGAGCATCGGGCCGAGGTTCGAGCACACCGAAATCCAGGTGAGGCGCTGCATGATGCGCTCGGTCTCGAGGTCGGCCGCCGCGGTGACCGCCTCCTGGATCACGTCAAAGCCCTCTTCCACGTGGGAGAAGCCGGCCTGGAGGATGTTGGCCATCGGGCCGGGCTCGTTCTCGCAGGAGGAGAGCGCCTTCATCACGTCGCCCTCCGCCATGGCGGCTTCGACGTTCGCGATGAGCGAGGCGGGCATGATCTTCTCGGGCTTGATGAGCACGAAGCAGTCCACGATGAAGTAGATCGCGATCGCGCCGTCGACGAACAGCGCCGTCCACAGGATGACGCCGAGAGCGCCGGAACCGAAGATGACGCCAAGGAACCCGCTGTTGCCCTTCTTGGTGGTCTGGACGGGCGCACCGCCGCCTTCAGTGGCTACGAGGTCGCCGCCTGCATCCTGATCCTGAGCAAGGACGGGGACTGACGCGAGGGGAGCTGCCACGAGGCCCGAGAGGAGTGCGGTGGCAAGAAGGAGTTTACGGAGCTTCATTTGTTTTACCCTTTTTTGTTTTTGTTTAGACTGTTTTGACGATCATGTTGAACGGTTGCTTACTTCGCGGCCCAGGGGCTGGAGGCGTACTTGGTCTTCAGCTCGGCGCGGAGGTCGGAAGCCCTGGAGGTCTGCCCGGCCGTTTCGAAGCACTGGGCCGCCTTGTAGAGCGCCTCGGGGCGTAGAAGCGGCTCGACCTCGGGGTCTCTGTAGAGCAGGATGACGCGCAGATAGCCGTCGACAAGCGCCTTCTTCGCGCCCGCCGGGGTGTTGTCCTTCGCGATGATCGCGTCGCCGCGGGCGATCAGCGCGCTGCCGGAGGCGAAGCGGTCGCCGCTGGAAGCCGCCTTCGCAAGCATCTGGTCGAGCGTCGAGGTCTGGTTGTTCTTGATGAGGGCCTGCCAATACGTCGGCGCAAGGTCGCCGCTGTAGCCCGCGGTCTTGTCCACGCTGATGATCTTCTTGCACGTCTCGAGCGCCTTGGCTGCGTTGTTCGCGCCGAGGTACGCCTTCGCGAGGTAGCTGCCGGCCTTCTGGTCCCACTGGAGGTGGGCGTATTCGTCGACGACCTGCTCGAGGAACTTGATCTGGCCGGCGCCATTGCCCGACTCCACGGCCTTGATTGCCTGGTCCATGCCCTGCGGCGGCTTGATGTCGAGACGCTCAACGTTTTTGGCCTCCACCTCCATGTCCATGGTCGAGCCGTTCGCCTGCTTCTGCGTGATCACGTACGACCTGTTGCGGGCGCTCCACTTTATGACGCCGGACTTGTGCCCGCCGTCCTTCGTGTACAGGGTTCCCTGCGCCGCCGCTGCGGCCCTGAGCTCGCCGGCGAAAGCCGCCACGCCGGCGAAGACGATTGCTGTTATGATTCTGCGCATTGTTCTTTTCTCCTTAGAAGTGTCACTGCTGGGCGGACGCGAGGTTCATCGCGTTCTGCACGTCGATCTTGTGCTTGCCGTTCGGGAAGAGCTCGAGATACTCGCCGCCAAGGCTGTTGACGTCCGCAACGAGCTCCTTGCGCACGTCGTCCTCCTTGATGGTGGGGATGTGTGCCGCGATGAGCGGCAGCACGCACGCGTACGCATGCTCGAGGTTGGAGAGCTCCCACGCCTGCATGCCGGACGCGGGGTGCTGCTCGTCGACCTTGTTGCCCATGATGTAGCCGCGGTAGCTCGCGATGGCGCTGCCGCGCGTCTTGACCATCTGCTCCTCGAGCTTCATGGCCTCTTCGGCGTGCATGCGCCTCAGGAGGATGTCGCCGCCGAGAAGCGCAAGCTCCTTCTCCTTCCTGGCGTCGCCCTTCACGCGGTGCTTGACCTTCTGGAGCGCTGCAAGCGCGTCCCTGAAGCAGGTCTCGCGGGCATCGTCGTCGCGCTCCCTCTCGCCGGCCTTCGAAGCCGCCTCTATGAGCATCATGTTCGCGTCGAGCGCCATCGTCGTGCGGCCGAGCTGCTTGTCGTCCATGAAGTTCCTCATGAGCTCCTGCGCCTCGACGAGGCGGTTCTGCGCCATAAGCGCCTTGCCCTTGCCGAGCTTGCAGCGGCCGATCACGGCGAGCATGTTCAGGTTCGTGCCGGCGCGCGCAATTGACTTGTCGAACGCCCGGATGGCCGTGTCGAGCCCGTCCTTCCCGCCGCCTTCGAGAAGCGCCTCGCCGGCCTGCATCAGCTGCTGCGAGGTATACTTCGCGTCCGTGCCGACCATCTCGGCGTACTGCTTGACGGCCTCCTGCGTGAGCCCCATGTCCATGAGGGTCTTGGCGAGGCGGGGCTTGGAGTTCTTGGCTTCGTCGGACTCCGGGAAGTCGCGCTCGAGGCGCTGGAAGACCTCCTGCTGCTTCACGGTGTTCGTCGTGGCGATGTAGATCGTGCCGAGCTTCATGAGCACCGTCGGGGCGAACTTGCCCTTCGGGTACGCCGCGAGGTAGTCGTTGTACTTCTGTGCGGCCACGGCGCGCGGATCGCCGTTGCCCTCGGCCGGCATGCGCTGGATCGAGTCGCCGATGAGGTACAGCGCGTCCTCGCGCATCTTCTCGAAGTTCGCCTTGTCCGTGGCGGACACGGACGGGTCCTTGGCTGCGGCCTCCGCGTCCTTGACGAGCTTGATGAACTCGCGCGCCGCCTGCACGAAGTTCTCGCGCGCCTTCTTGCGGAGCTCTCCTGCCGCCTCGGCGTTTGCCTCTTCACCGGCCTGGCGCAGAAGCGACATGCCCTCGCGGTGCTGCGCGTAGGCGAGGCGGAGCTGGGCGTTGGCCTTCATCGACGGGCTCGTGCAGCGCGCGGCGTACTTGCGGAGCCAGTCGAGCTCGAGCGTGTTGTTCCCGAGCTTGCCGGCCGCCGTCGAGAGCTGGCCGAGCGACTGGACGTAGTACGGCGAGTTGGTGTAGCTGTTTACGATCACCTCGTAGTAGTGCATCGCCGTCTCGTAGTCCTCCTTCTGGAAGGCCTGCGAGGCGAGCGACATCGCCATCTGCGCCGCCTGGTGGTGGGTCGGGTAGTTCTGGAAGTAGTTGTCGTAGAGGCGCTGGGCGCGCGCAAGCGCACCGCTGTCGTGCTCGCGCGCCGCGAAGATGAGCGTCTGGTCGCCTCCGGCCCTCTGGAGCTCGGGCGAGAGCCCTCCGAAGCGCTCGGAGATGTAGCCCTCCGCCGCCTCGATCTTCATGTTGAGGTACTCCTTCTCCTTCGGGTCCTTCGTGTCCTGGACCATGTTGCGCCAGCAGGTGATCAGGTTGCCGACGGACCTCACGGACTCGGTGGTCTCCGGAACTGCCGCAAGTACCTCCTCGTACTTCGGCGCGGCGGCCGCGAAGTCGTTGTTGCCGAACAGCTCGTGCGCGTCCTTGAACTTCATCTGGAGGATCTTCTTGCGCTGCTCGGCCGTGATCGCCGTCTTGATCTCCTTTTTGAAGCGCGTCTTCACAAGCTCCCGTATCTTGCGCTCCAGCTCGTCGGCCGCCGAAGCCCAGGTGGACTCGGGGTACTGGATCGCCACGTTGACCGCGTGGTTGTACGCGCCGCCGCCAACGCGCTTGCCAGTGCTCTTGTTCTTCTCGCCGAAGAGGAGGTTGAGGATCAGCGCGTCGTCGGGAGCGCCCTTCGCGAGCTCCGTCTGCACGCCCTTCCACATCATCGACGCGAGGAGGTAGCGGCACTGGGGCATCGGAGACTGGCGGAGGTACCCGAGCTTGCCGTCCGGGTCCTGCTCCTTGAGGCTCTCGTGGATCTCCTTGAGCTGCGGGATGTACGTCTCGACCATGTCCTTCGCGCTCGAGAGCTTCCCGCGCAGAACCTCCACGTGCGCGCGCATCGCCACCGCCCTGCCGAAGATCAGCGGCTCGTCGTCCATCCACAGGGGCTCCTTGAGGTGCTTCGCGGCGCGGTCGAGGAACCCCTTGCGCGTGGCGTCGTCCTTCGCCTCGCCCGCGAGCTTGAGGAGGAGCTCGGCGTTGTCGAGCTGGACGGTTGCGCGGAGCAGGCGGTTGTCCGCGCCCTTGAGCTGCGAGATCAGGCCGTCGTACACCTTGGCGGCCTCAGCCTCCTTGCCCTCGCGGATGAGCATCTGCCCCCACTTGTAGGCGGACTCGATGTAAAGGACGCGGATCGACTTGTCGGGCTTCGGGACGGACTTGAAGAAGTCGTCGTATATCGCGGCGCAGGACTTCATGTCGCCCTGGCTGTAGTACGCGTCGCCCAGCGAGAGGTTCATCGCCCAGTACTCGCCCGGCTTCGTCTTCCTGTCGACCTTGGCGAGAGCTGCCTTCACCTCGTCGAACTTGCCGAGGCGCAGCTTGCCGCGCATCTCGAGCGCGGTGAGGCGCGGGCCTGCGTCCGCCCAGCGCTTGCGGGCCGCCTGTATCACAGGGTCCGCGTAGTCGGGGTAGAATTCGATCAGCGCCTGCGCGTAGGAAAGCTCCTCCTCCATCAGGGGGTCGGTCTTCTCCGCCGGTTCATCCGCCTCGTCTGCCTCCGAAGCCTGCTGGGCGTCCTGGGAAAGCACGGGAAACGCCGCGAAACTGAAGCATGCAACCAGCGCGAAACGCCGGAGTATATCTAGTCTTGATTTCATCATGATGCGATTGTACCGCAAAAACGGAGCGGTGGCAAGTGCGATTTTCAGTGAACCGGACAATTTCTTTCGTCCAGCACGACCACGTTCGGCACATGCGAAGAGGCCTCTTCCGCCGTCATTTCAGCCCATACCATCACGATGAGCCTGTCCCCTACGCGCCCCTTCCACGCCGCGGCGCCGTTGAGGCAGCAGGTCCCGCTGCCGCGGGGCCCCTTTATCGCATAGGTCTCGAAGCGCTCGCCGTTCTCCACGTTCGCAACGAGCAGCTTCTCCCAGTTGAGGATCCCGGCCGCGTCCATCAGGTCCTCGTCGATCGTAAGGGAACCCGCGTATTCCAGACAGGCCTCCGTGACGCGGATGCGGTGCAGCTTTGACTTGAGTACCGTGACTGTCATTGCCTGCCTCCCGACGCCTCACAGCTTCGCGCCGACCATCTCCGCCGTCACGGAGACCTTGTGCGAGCCGCCCTTGCCCGGCGCCTCGTACATGATGTCGGTCATCACGCGCTCCATCGCCGCGCGAAGCCCGCGCGCGCCCGTCTTCCGGCGAATCGCCTCCTTGGCGAGCGCCCTAAGCGCGTCCTGTCCGAACTCGAGGTCCACGCCGTCCATCGCCAAAAGCTTCTTGTACTGCTTGACAAGGCAGTTCTTCGGCTCCGTGAGCACCTGCACGAGCTGGTCCTCCGTGAGCTCGCCCATCGTCGTTATGACCGGAAGCCGCCCGGTGAACTCCGGTATGAGCCCGAACTTCACGAGATCCTCCGGACGCACGTCCAGCCCCTCCGCGGGCTGGCGCGCGGGCTGTTCCTCGGCGGGCGCCTCCGTGCGGAGGAACCCGACGGCACTCTGCCCGCTGCGGCTCTTCACGATCTTCTCGAGGCCAACGAACGCGCCGCCCACTATGAAGAGGATGCCCGAGGTGTCGACCTCGATGTACTCCTGGTCGGGATGCTTGCGCCCGCCCTTCGGCGGGAAGCGGCACGTGGTCCCCTCGAGTATCTTGAGTAGCGCCTGCTGCACGCCCTCGCCGGAGACGTCGCGCGTGATCGACACGTTGTCGGTCTTCGACGCGATCTTGTCGATCTCGTCGATGTAGATGATGCCCCGCTTCGCGAGATCGACGTCGCACCCGGCGTTCTGCCAGAGGTAGCGCACCACGTTCTCGACGTCTTCGCCGACGTACCCCGCCTCGGTGAGCGTAGTGGCGTCGCCTATCGCGAACGGAACCTGGAGGCACTTGGCGAGGGTCTTCGCGAAAAGCGTCTTGCCGCAGCCGGTCGGACCTATGAGTAGGATGTTCGACTTCTCGATCTCAACGCCGTCGTCCGACTCCGCGCCGGCCTCGAGGCTCTCGAGCCTGCGGTAGTGGTTGTGGACCGCAACGGAAAGGACCTTCTTCGTCTCCTCGTGGCCGATAACGTACTTGTCGAGGAACTCCTTGATCTCCTTCGCGGCGGGGACCTTCGGCATCGCGGCGGCCTTTGGCTTCTGGTTCGCCGCGCGATTGCGCCCGCCCTGCGGAAGCGCCATCTGCGCCGCCTCGTCGAGGACATCGCAGACAGTCCTCGCGCAGTCGCCGCAGATGTTCACGCCGTCCGGCCCGGGAAGCACCACCGCCCCGTCCACGGCGGACCGTCCGCAGAAGGAACAGACGTTGTCGGAAACGCCGCCGCCCTTGCGCCTGCCGGCCATCAGCGGGCCTCCCCGGTCTTGGTCGGCATCAGCACCTCGTCCACAAGGCCGTATGCCCTGGCCTCCTCGGCGCTCATGAAGAAGTCTCGGTCCGTGTCCTTCACGACGTCCTCGAACTTCTTGCCCGAATGGTCCGCAAGGATGTGGTTGAGGCGGTCCTTGAGGCGCAGTATCTCGCGCGCCGTGATCTCGATGTCGCTCGCCTTGCCTTCCGCCCCGCCCCAGGGCTGGTGGATCATTATGCGGGAGTTGGGCAGCGAGAAGCGGCGGCCCTTGGCGCCGGCCGTGAGGAGCACCGCGCCCATGGAGGCCGCCTGCCCGATGCAGTACGTCGCCACAGGGCAGCTCACGAACTGCATCGTGTCGTAGATGGCGAGACCCGCCGTGACGCTTCCGCCCGGCGAGTTGATGTACATCGATATCTCCTTCTTCGCGTCCTGCGCCTGCAGGAACAGGAGCTGCGCCACGATGAGATTCGCGCTCTCGTCGTTCACCTCGCCGCCGAGCAGCACGATGCGGTCCTGCATCAGGCGGGAATATATGTCGTAGGAACGCTCGCCGCGCGACGTCTGCTCCACGACCATCGGTATGAGATACGACTTTTCACCCTTCATGGCAACTGCCCTTTCCAACTGGCGGACTACGAAACAAGCCTTACTTGGACGCGTCGACTACGAACTTGAGCGACTTCTCGGCGCGGAGCTGCTCCCTGAACCCATCCATGCTGCCGCTCTTCTCGAGGTTCTCGCGGACCTCCTCGGGCTTCACGTGGCGCGCCTCTGCGATCTCCGCTATGCGGGCCGAGACGTCTTCGTCCGTCGCCGCGATGCCCTCCTCCTTCGCGATGGCCTGGAGAATGTAGGCCAGGCGCACCTGGCGCACCGCCTGCTCCTCGGCCTGCACGAGGATCTGGTCCCTGTTCTGCTTGATGTACTCCGCGTCGAGCCCCGAGTACTGCGCCTGGCGCGCGTACCTGTCGAGGTTCGCCGAAGTCTCGTTGCGCACCTGGAAGTCTGGCACGTCGAAGTCCGCGCCCTTCAGCAGCAGGTCGATCGCGTAGTCCTGGCGGCGGCTCTCCTCCGCGCGCGTCTCGTCCGCCACCATCTTGCCGCGGATGTCCTCGCAGAGCTTGTCCATCGACTCCGCGCCGGCGTCCTTGAGGAACTGCTCGTCGTCCGGAAGCACCCTGCTGCGAAGGGCCTTGACTGTAAGCGTGTACTCGGCCGACTTGCCCTTGAGCGCCTCGGGGGCCTCGTCGGGGAACTTAACGGCCACGCCGGCCTTGGTCTCGCCGACCTTCATCCCCTTGAGCGCCGCGAGCAGCTCCGGCAGGAAACGCCCTTCCTCGGCCTGCAGCCAGAAGCCCGTTGCACCGGAAACGGCCTTCGCCTCCGGCGCGACATCGGAGATGGGCTTGCCGTCAAGCGTGCCGGAGTAGTCGATCTGCACGAAGTCGCCCTCGGCAACAGCCACTCCCTCCTTCGCGTCCTCGTACTTCGCGTACGCCTTGCGCAGGCTCTCGACCCTGTCGCCGACCTGCTTGTCCGTGACGTTCACCTCGAGCTTGTCGATCGAGAGCTTCTTGTACTTCGGGAGCTTGAACTCGGGCTTCACCGCGACGACGGCCGTGAACGAAATGCCCGTCTCGGGCGAAAAGAGCATGTCTTCGACGTTCTCGAGCTGAAGCGCCTCGACACCGGACTCCTTGACCGCCTCGGGGTAGAACTTGCGGAAGCACTCGCCCTTGACGTCGTTCTTTATGTCTTCGCCAAAGTGCTGCTGCACGATCTGGAGCGGAGCCTTGCCCGGACGGAAACCGGGAATCCGCACGTTCTGCATGTACTTCCTCAGTACCTTCTTGTAGGTTTCAGCAACCTCGTCCGCCTCTGCCTTGACTGCAATCTTGACCGTGCACTTCTCCGCGGTTTTCTTCTCGACTTTCATGTTCTTTCTGCCTTTCTGTGGAAAAACGAAAGGTTAGTTTATCAAAAAACCGAACGGGAAACGAGCGCAAATATGCAAAAATCGCAAGGGCTATCTGTCAAGCAAACCGAGGGCATGGCCGTTTTCGCGGGAGCGGACGCAGTCCTGCGGCAACGGAACAGGCAAAAGCCGCACGAGCGCGTCGTGCGGGACGCTCCACCTGCCGGCATCGTACCCCGCCTCGAAACACCGCTCGAGTATCTCGAGGTCGACCTCCGAAACACGCTCGAGCACCATCTGGTCGCGCACTATGCGGTCGTAGTCCCTCATGACGCGCACCCCCTCCAGAAACGCCAGTTCGGGCCGAAGAGCGGCACGTTCTCGATGTGGTCGATCTCTGGCCCACCAGGGGAGCTTCTGTCGCCGTATACCTGGATCACGTCGAAACGGAAGTTGCCGTGCCACCGGTGCGCCATGACCCAGCTGGCGCACGCCCGCAGCAGCGGCCGCTTCTTCCGCTTCCCCACGCGCCAGAGCCGCGAAGCGTATTCGGAATGGCGCCGGTGCGTCTTTACCTCGACGAACACAACTCCACCCGCAGGGCTTTTCGCGATGATGTCAACCTCGCACCGCCTGTCGCTCGCGCAAGGGCGCGCGTTCCGCTCTATCACCGTCCACCCACGTTCGACAAGGTAAAGGCACGCCATGTCCTCCCCCCAGCTGCCTTGCCTGCCGCTGACCGTCCGCCCCAGCCCAGACTTCTCCCGCTTCCTTCCTCCCAGCAGCGTTTCCAGTATCTTCACCGCTCCCTCCTTTCGGGCCGGCGACCACCGCCGGCCTGCATTGCGAAGAATACAGGAAATCGGGAAGGCTGGGGTTACGAAAGGGTAACAAGCGGTAACGCCATGTTACTGCGCGCGGTCGTCGAACGAATATCCCGCGCCCACGACGGTGCGGATCGACGCCCCGGCAGGGCCAAGCTTATCGCGCAGACGCGAGATCGCCACCGAAAGCGTCTTCTCGTTCCCGTCGAAAGTCAGTCCCCAGAACCTCGTGATGAGGTAATCCCGCGAAAGGACCTCCCTGCGGTGGCTGTGGAAGCACCTCAGCATCTCCACCTCCCTTAGCGTGAGCCTCTCGCGCCCGCCCGACGGCTTTTCGAGCTCGAGCGTCATGCAATTGACGCGGCACCCGCAGAACACGAAGCTGTCTTCGCCGTCCGACGGTGTCCACATGCTGCGACGAAGGACGGCCGCTATGCGGGCAAGCTTCTCGGAGGACGGTATGGTCTTCGCCATGTAGTCGTCGGCCCCGCGCGCAAATCCCCCTACGATGTCAGCTTCCGACGCCCTTGCCGTAAGGAAGAGTATCGGCATCTCCTTGTCGCATGCGCGTATCTCCGAGCAGACAGCCAGCCCGTTCTTCTTCGGCATCACTATGTCGAGCAGCATGAGGTCCGGCCGCTTCCTGCGGTAGCTCTCAATCGCCTCCACGCCGTCCGCGGCCTGCCTCACTTCGTACCCCTCGCACTCCAGAAGCTCCGCAAGCCCCTCGCGAATGCCCTTTTCGTCCTCGACAACAAGTATCTCAGCCATCTCGCCCCCTATCTGAAGCAAACCGCCGTACCGGGCTTCTCCCGCGCGCCCTCTGGCACAACCTCCATGAGAGCCGACGGCTCCGAAGCCGCCTCCCCTCGCACCGACCGCACCCGCCAGAGATACGGGGTGCCCGCGCAAAGGCCGGAAAACTTACGCATAGGCGACAATGCCACGACGCCTTCCGCCACCGCGTTCGTTGCCACCTGCGCCGGCGTGTAGCCCGAAACAACGGAAACGGAGTCAAGCCACACCCGCCCCCGCGCGCTTGCGCCGGTGCTGCGGTTCGTGGTGGAATGGAGAAGGACCACGGCTCCCGACGGAACGCCGTCGAGCGGCACTTCGTAGTCGGACATTTCATCCGCAAGCTCCACCGACGCGAATGCGTTCGTTTCCCCTCCGTCCGTCCACAAAAGCGGCATCACGCTCCCCTCGTCCTTGTGCTTGTACCGCTTCGCCCGAAACCGCACGGCACGGCCTTCTGCCGCCGGACAGCCAACAAGTGCCACATGCCCCGCCTTGTCTCCCGTCCCGATCTGCACCAACCCGTTTGTCCGGGCCGGGATGTACAGCCTCTCGCCCTCCAGCTGCGGGAAAAGCGCAGGTATGTCCCTGATCTGCACGGGATTCCCGGTCGTGTTGACCGCATCCGCAAAATCCTCGCGCCACGGCTCCCCGCTCCACAAACTCCCGATCCGGTCCACCCGGTACAGGTCCACAAGGTACGATTCTGCCCCCTCGCAGGCTCTCCACGCCGCAACGAATGAACTCCCAGTCACCTTGCGGTTCTCCAGCCCGCACGGAACGGACGGCGCGCCATCTGCGCCCGCCAGCGCAACCAGGCAGTCGTACACGTGGATGTTGCCATCGCCAGTGTTGGCACCAATCTTGAACTGCCGTACCCCCGCCTCCGCCGGCCATGCAACCTCCGCCACGCCTTTCTCCAACGGCGGCACGAACTCGCACACGCCAGACTCAATCTCGTTTCCCGACCCGTCAAGCGGCACAACCTTCATTAGCCTGTGTGTACTCACCGACGCTGCCATGAAGGATATCTCCACCCGAATCACCGAGTTTGAGAACAATGGTGAGGCAATTATACTCCCGCTTGACGATAAATATGCATTATTTACCTTGTTGTTATAAAACTTTATATTGACGAAGGCCCACTCTGATTCATTCGTATGCGCCTCGTCAAAAATCATGTAATTTGGATTTTCGGCGCGTAAATTGCATACAATCGCAATTAGCGCACCAACCCCGACCCCTATGATGCTCTTCATGCGTCATATTATACCACAAATTTCGGTTATATATCTACCTTAATTATCTTAAATCAACTCGGCGGCAACGGCATCGCACACCTCAAAACCGCGGTCCGTAAGCACATAGCGCATCTTTGACAATCTTCTTACTATCCCCTCCGCAACAAGCGCATCAAGCCGCGTGCGCCAGGCCTCAAGCGTGGTTTTCCATTCCTCGACCTGCCTTTGCCTGGCATCGGGTTCGTCAGCCGACGGCTTGAAAAGGCGCTCGGCGCGGACGAAATCGAGGCCATCTGCAAGGCGTAGCGCGAAAAGCGCCCTTTCGCGCGCATCCTGAGCGGCGTCAAGCGTCGCCTCGCCGACTTTCCGCCATCCGCCGCCGTCAGCATCCTCGCCTTCGGCCACATGCCACCTTCTGCGTCCAACCCTGGAATACGCGCCCGGGCCGATTCCCAGGTAGTCCTCGCCATGCCACACAGCAAGATTGTGACGGCATTCGAACCCAGGCTTAGCGTAGTTCGATATTTCGTAGCGGGCGATTCCAGCCTCGGACAGGATGCCGCGCACCGACGAAAGAACGTCGAGAGTCGCGTCGTCTGAAGGGATTTCAAATCCCTTGCCACCCGCCTTCCCGGCAAGGGGAGTCCCCGGCTCGACAATCAGCGTATAAACGCTTACATGCACCGCCCCGAGGTCCACTGCGCGCCTGGCGGAATCGAGCGCCCCCTTGTCTCCCGGCCATCCGACTATCAGGTCGAGTCCCGAGTTCAGAAAGCCGGCCCCGCGGATTCTCCGGAAGGCGCGAACGGCCTCCTCGGAAGAATGAAGCCGTTCCATCGAGGCGAGAGTCGTGTCGCAGAAGCTCTGCACGCCGAGCGAAATGCGGTTGACCCCGATTGACTTGAGCTCGTCCAGCTTTTCGTCCGTTGCGTCAAGCGGATGGAGTTCGGCCGTAAACTCGGCGTCCTCGGGAAAGAGCCCCCGGAACGGACGCAGGTCGCAGAGCGCCGGCGTTCCGCCGCCGAAGTAGACGGTCCTGAAGCGGCGGTCCTCAACGCCTGAAACACATTTGACGGCGCGTGAAACATGGTTCGCGCGCATTGCGGGCGTGGAGCCAGCGGATGAACGCAGAGCACAGTACGCGCACTTCCTGCGGCAGAACGGGAAATGCACGTAGAGATTTGGCGCAGCGGCTCCCGTGTCCTTCACTCCTTGCCCTTGCCTGTCACGTCGAGTATCCAGGCCGTATCAGCCCAGCATGGATGGGTCTTGTCCTTGATTATCTCCTTGAGAAGCACCTGCTTCACGGACTCGTCGCGGTTGAGGATGTCGTTGAAGACGAGCTCCACCAGCTCCTTGTCCTCTTCCTTGTCCATGAGGATTCCGGCAAGCAGCATCACGTTGTCGTCGGGAAGGAGGTTCAGCGCGCGGTGCAGGCATTCCTCCTTGCGCTCCTTTGGCACCTTTTTGAACAGTTCGCGGAACTTCTTCACGTCGTCCATCGTCACCGCCTTGCAGCCTTCCTCGGTTTCCATGAACTTGTCGGTCATGTCGTCGAACGCGTTGACGCGCGCCTCCGCTTCCCTTTCGCGCCTGTCCTCCTCCGAAAGCTCCTCCGGCTCGTCGCCATTCTCGCCTTCCTGAGCCTCGGCCTTTTCCGGATCTCCGCCAGGCCGTTCGGCCGACTCCGCTGCGGACTTTGGCCTGTTCGCGCCGCTTGGGCGCACTTCGGCAATTCTTCCTTTCGCCGCAGGGCCGTCCCCCCGCTGATTGTCTCCACCTTCCGGACGGGGCGCGCGCAGCGCAAGCCAGGCGGCGCATGCCGCAAGCGCAAGAACAGCAGCAATGGCGAGCGCCTTGATGTTCTTCTTCATTTCATTCCTCCTGTCATCCTTTGCCGAGCCGTTCGCCGGCATAGCGGTTGCGGTGGATCGGACCCCACCACCATTCGTTGTCGAGATACCAGCGCACTGTCCTGCGTATGCCGGTGCCGAAGTTCTCGGATGGCCTCCAGCCGAGTTCCGTCATGAGCTTGGCGGGATCGATTGCGTAGCGCAGGTCGTGTCCCGGACGGTCCCTGACGAATTCAATCAGCGAATCGTACCGCGAGCCGTCGGCCCGCGGACGCAGTTCGTCGAGTATCTCGCAGACCTTCCTGACGACCTCGAGGTTCGTGCGCTCGTTGTGCCCGCCCACGTTGTACGTCTCGCCGGGAACGCCCTTTTCGTTCACAAGCATGAGCGCGGCCGCATGGTCGTCCACATACAGCCAGTCGCGCACGTTCGCGCCCTTGCCGTACACTGGAAGCGGCTTGCCGTCCAGGCAGTTGAGTATGACGAGCGGAATCAGCTTCTCAGGGAAGTGGTACGGCCCGTAGTTGTTAGAGCAGTTCGTGATCAGAGTGGGCAGCCCGTAGGTGTCGTGCCATGCGCGGACGAGATGGTCGCTCGCCGCCTTGCTGGCGCTGTATGGCGAATGCGGCGAATACGGGGTCTTCTCCGTGAAGAACCCGCTGTCGCCAAGCGTGCCGTAGACTTCGTCGGTTGAGATGTGCTGGAACCTGAACGCAGCGCGCGCCGCGTCGCCCGGAAGCGCCTTCCAGTACTTGAGCGCCGCCTGCAGGAGCGTTGCCGTTCCCGTAACGTTCGTTCGGATGAACTCCCCCGGACCGTCTATCGAGCGGTCGACATGCGATTCGGCGGCAAGGTGGTAGATCGTGTCGGGACGGAACAGTTCGAACGCCAGATCCATCGCCGCCTGGTCGCAGATGTCGGCCTTGAAGAAGAAAAGCCGGCGGGGCGCGGCGAAAACAGAGGCGTCTATGATCGGCATTATGTCAACCGACGGGTCAAGCCCAGCCTCCTTGAGCGACTCCGGAACGCCTGCGTAGGTGAGTTTGTCCACCACCAGAACCGTTGCATCCGTCTCGCGAATCAGCTTGCGAACGAGCGCAGAACCTATAAAGCCGGCCCCTCCTGTGACGATACAGCGTTTAGAATACATGTCGCACCCTCCCAAACAGCACAAAAATCGAATCAATGTTGTGTTTTTCTGCCATTTTAAAACCCCGAAAAAATTTCTGTGATTTTTTTGTCATCAGATTCCCGCTAGCGCATACATTCGTGTGGTTCCGGCGGTTTACTTCATTTCTCCGCCAAACGAAAAGTCCGGCTCGAAACAAACCTAGGCCGCGAGCAGAAATGCAGCGGAAGTTTTGAACCGGGCTTTCGTGTATCTTGAAACGGTGATTTTCGGATGCGCGGACCATTTGCACCCCCTCAGCCGTGCGGTGCCGCCAGCTGGCGTCCAATTGCGGCGATTCTGCGCTCGATGCGCGTCTTGATCTGGCTGACCAGGTTGCGCGTTATGCCGAACTCGGCGGCAACCTTTTCTATGGGCTTGTTTTCCTGAACGTATGCGCGGTAGACCTTGCGGTCCCTGTCGGAAAGCGCCGACTTCGTAAGCACATGCTCCACAGCCGCCGCAAGAACAGCCCGCTGCCAGTCGGCGTCGATCTGCTCCACGGCATCCGCGCCGCCGTCGAGAATCGTCTCGGATATGCCGCTGTCGAGTGTCACGTGGTCGTCCTGGCGGCGCACCTCGTCCTTGCGGTGCTGCATGTGCACCTCGTTGCTGATCATCGTGGCGAGATACGAGTGGAACCGGCCGGCGGCAGGGTCGTACTTGCCGTTGCGAAGCACGTCCACCAGCTTCTCGAAGACCTTCATTACGATGTCGTCCGCGTTCTTCTCGCCGCCTTTCCACACGGCGAACTGGCGCATTGCCGGGGCGTAAAGGTCCCAGAACCGGACCCAGTGTGCCTCGTCGCCGCCAGGAGGCATAGCCTTGAACTCCTGGATAAGGGTTATGGACGTTACTGGAAAGGCAGTGCTCATTTACTGGAGAATTCTTCCATTCGCTTCACCGTCTGGTTCAAGAGGTAGACAAGCGGATTCGTGTCGCCCATGTCGTCGTAGTTCGTCGCATACCTGTCGTAGTAGCTTTCGAAAAGCGCACTGACTTCATCGCCCTCCGCTTCCTTCGCAAGCTGGCGGATCTCGGCCGTCGCTGCCTCCAGGGTTATGCGCCCCTCGCGGAGGTTGTCGAACGTCTCGTGCATGAGGAACATCGCGTCCCCCAACGCCGAAATCTGCTGAAGCCGCGACGGCACTCCGGGGCGCTCGATCGTCGGCGCGTCTGGCGACACAAAGCAGACGTCGGAAATGCCCGGGATCGCAAGGCGCGCGCGGGCGCGGTAGAGCAACACCGACACCACCACGGCAAACACTCCGGCGGCCAAAGCCGCCGCTAATGCGGCGATTGCGTAGCGGATTGCGTGGCGACGCGTCCTTCTGGCGGCGCGAAGCGCGTTTTCCATCGCAACCGCGTCTTCCATCCGGCGCTTTTCGTCAAGCTCTCGCCACGAAAGGCAGCTCCGCGCCTGCACGCGGTCCGCAAGCAGCTTGGGCACAATCCTGGTCCAAAGCGGATCGTATGTGTCGAGCATCTGGACGATGTCCATGCCCGGCTCATACCAGATTCCGGTCAGCAGGCGGAACACCACCACGCCCAGCGCATACCAGTCGCTCGCGGGCGTTGCCTCCTCCCCGCGCTCGAGCTCGGGCGAGAAGTATCCGCGGCTCCCCATCTTGAGGCGCATCGAGTCCTTCTCGGCGGAAATGCTCGTGACCATCCCGATGCGGAGCTCCTCCCGGAGGTCTCGGTCGAGGACGCGCGAAATCCCGAAGTCGGTCAGAACGGCGTGTCCGTCCGGGCCGATCAGCACGTTTTCGAGCTTGAGGTCGCGGTGGACTATCTTCTGCGAATGGATGTAGGCAAGCCCCTCTCGAAGGTCCTCGTACCACACCGCCACCTGGTCTGGGTCCACTCCGTCCGCATACGCGTCCGCAAGGGTGCGCGCCGCGCCGCCCTTTTCGTCGGTGATGAGGTCCATCACGAAATACGTCGCCCCGGCCTCCTCGTCGGAACCGTATTCGTGCACGCGCACCACGCGCGGATGCGATATCTTCGCGAGAATCTTCCCCTCGGCAATGAAACGCTCCTTGAGGATGCGGAACTTCTCCCGGTCCTTCGCGACTTCCTCCGTTGGCTTGAAGAGCTTCAGCGCCCGCCTTATGCCGTAGACGGAGTGCTCCACCTCGTAGACCTCGGAAGCCCCGCCAGCGCCAAGCAAACGCTCGATGCGCCACTCCCCCACGGATTTTATCTGCTGTTCTTCCGACATAGTTCTCTCCTGCGACAGTATTCTACCAAATAATCCACCGGCGGGAAACCGAAAATGGAAAAAAGAAAGGGCCCCGCCCCCGAAACGGGAAGCAGGGCCCTGCGTCGCGGGCGCGGCGTTTTCAGCCTATCTTCAGGCGCCGAGCTGGAGGCGCGCGAAGCGCTTCACGGAAACAGTGTCGCCAAGCTCCTTCGCCACGGACTCGATGTACTTCTCGACGTTGACGTCGGGATTCACGACGTAGTCCTGCTTCAGGAGGGCGATCTGCGTGGCGAACTTCGCGGCCATGCCCTTCTTGATGCCCACGAGCGCCTGCTCGGGAGGAAGCTTGCCCTTCTGCTCCTTGAGCGCGTTGAGCTTGATCTCGAGCTCGGCGTCGATCTCGGCCTGCGGGATGTCCTCGGCCTTGACGTACTTCGGCGCGGAAGCTGCGACCTGGAGGCAGATCATGTGAGCGAGCTCCTTGAACTCCGCCTTGTCCGCCGTCTCGGCCTTGCCGCACCCGAGCTCCACGAGCACGCCGATTTTGCCGCCCATGTGGATGTATCCGGAAACGCAGCCCGTCCCCTCGAGGGCGTAGCGCTCCGCGCGCCGGATCTTGACGTTCTCGCCCGTCTTGGTGAGCAGCATCTGGTAGTCGTCCTTGAGCGTCTCGGCGATGTCCTTGCCCTCAAGCGCGACCTTCGCCGCGTCGTTCACGAACTTCACGAACGCCTCGGTCTTCGCCACGAAGTCCGTCTCGCAGTTGACTTCCGCGAGCGCGAGCGTCTTGCCGTCGGCGGCGGAGGCAAGGGCGACAATGCCCTCCTTGGACTCCTTGTCGACGCGCTTGGCGGCAACGGCGAGGCCCTTCTCGCGAAGGTACTTGATCGCCTCCTGCATGTCGCCGTTCGTTGCGTTGAGCGCTTCCTTGCAGGCTCCCATTCCGGCCGAAGTGGCCTCGCGGAGCTCCTTGATCTGTGCAATTGTGATAGCCATTTTCTCTTCCTCTAAACTTTAAACTTTAAACTTTGAACTTTGAACTACTTACTCCGCCTTGGGCGCTTCGGCGGCAGGAGCCTCGGCGGCGGCGGCCTTCGCGGCCTTCGCCTTCGCCTCGGCGGCCTCCTTCGCGGCCTTCGCGGCAGCCTTCACCTTGGCGTCGACTCCGCCGGCCTTCTTCGCGGATGCCTTCGGGGCGGCGGCCTTCGCAGCGCGGGAAGCCTCGCGGGCTGCTGCGCGCTCGGCCTTCGCCTTCGCCTCTTCCTGCTCGCGCTCGGCGGCGCGGACCTTCTGCTCCTCGGCGGCGCGGGCGGAATACTCGGCCTCGGCCGTCTTCACGACGTTCGCGAGGGCGTTGGCGATGAGCTCGATGCCGCGCACCGCGTCGTCGTTGCCGGGGATCACGTAGTCGATCGGATCGGGATCGGCGTTGGTGTCGGTAATGGCCACGATCGGGATGTGGAGGCGCGAAGCCTCCTTGACGGCGTTCGCCTCGCGGATCACGTCCACGATGAAGATCGCGCCGGGCATCTCGGTCATATCGGCGACGCCCGTGAGGTTCTTCTGGAGCTTCGCGAGCTCGCGACGGAGCGCGGAGGCCTCCTGCTTGTGCTTGGAGAGCTCGCCGCCGTTGGCGCGGCCGATCGCCTCGAGCGTGCGCATGCGCTTGACGCTCTGGCGGAGAGTCTTGTTGTTCGTGAGCGTGCCGCCGAGCCAGCGCTCGGTCACGTAGTACTGCTTGCAGCTCTCCGCGGCGTTGCGGACGATCTCCTGCGCCTGCTTCTTGGTGGCCACGAAGAGGATCTTCTTGCCGTCGAGAACGGTCTTGCGGAGGAACTCCGCCGCCTCGTCGAGAAGCGCGACCGTCTGGGTGAGGTCGATGATGTGGATCCCCTCGCGCTTGTCGAAGATGTACGACTTCATCTTCGGGTTCCAGCGCTTGGTCTGGTGGCCGAAGTGCAGTCCGGCGTCGAAGAGATCCTTGATCGTGAGACCCGTAAGGGCCGAGGTGGGCATGTCCATTTTTCTGAACCTTGTTTTTTGGGAAGAACGCGATTCCATCGTCCTTTCCCGGGTTAATCCGCTTTGGCGGCGGGGTTGGAGACCCGCGCGTCGTTCGCTTCCGCCGTGGACGATCACCGTGATCCTCCTCCGGCTGGGGAAATCAGGCGCGTAGTTTACTATTTCCCCGCTGCCGATGCAAGCGCGAAATGCGGCTTGTTCACCGCCGGGGAAACACGGTCCGCGGCAGTCACCTCTGACTGGCGGCGGGCCTGCCTGCCGGCCGCGCATGGCCAAGAAAGTCCTCCTTGCCGCCATAGCGGTACTCGAACTGCTCGGGCACGCACCCCGAGTGGTCGCTCCGCTCGCCGCGCGCAGTGCGCTGGTAGAGCGTGGCGCGATAGTCGCGCTCGCAGCGGAGCGGTCGCCCGATGGCGTCGTAGGTCAGGATCTTGAGGCCGTCGCGCGTGAAGTGCTCCTTCACCTCCGCGCCGCTTTCGTCCGTGCGCAGGCGGGTCCAGCCCGCGAGCCGCCCGTCTGGCGTGTACTCGAACACGTCGGCCCAGTCGCCGAGCGGGAAGCGCGCAGACACCTTGCCCTTCAGGAGCGGCGTCCTGTAGTCTATCTTCCTCAGCCACCCGGCCTCGTCGTATTCGCGTGTCGCGTGCGGGGACGCGCTCACGCTCACGACGCACGGCTCGGACTCCAGGCCGTCCTTCACCGCCACGCAGCCGAACTCCACGCGCGTCGTGCGGCGCGTCTTGCCGTCGCGCCCGCGCACGAGGTACGCGCCGTGCCAGTCTATCTCCGCCCGCACCGATCCCGTTCCGTTGCCGAGCGGCGTTATGCGCACCTTCTCCGGGTCGCCCTGTATGAGCTTCCACCTGAGCTCGCCCTCCTGAGCCTCAACCGTGGCCGTTATGCGCACCGTGCTCTCCGCGCCGTTCCAGCAGTACACGTGGCGCATCGGCGTCCTCTCGCGGAATGGCAGGTCCCAGCGCTCGTCCCAGATGTCGCACGCCTGCGTGTACTCGCCCATCATCGAGCCCACAAGCTCAGGAGGGGGCGGAGGGGCCTTCGCCTTCTCGCCGTTCCCGCCGCGGAGAGCCTTCAGGTTCTCCGCCGCCGCCGCGCACCCGCCATTCGCCGCGAACTCGAGGAGCTTCTCCACGGCCGGCCTGCTGCGCGAGCCCGGGTTGCACACGCCGGCGTGCATCAGCACCGCGAGGTTGTTCACCGCGTCCGGATCGTGGCAGGCCGCCATCAGCATCGTGTCGCCGATCGCGCGCGACGGAAACTCCTCGAACCAATCCCATGTGAGCGCCTCGCCCGACTTGCCGACCATGCAGAAGAAGTACCTGCTGCCCACGAACCTGCTGTTGAAGTCCGTAATCACGCCGAACCTGAGCGTGTTGGTTATCTCCCACATCGCGCACGAAACGCTCTTGCCCTTCGGCAGGGCGCCGTCTTCCAGCGGGACAGGCCCGCCGTTGACGTGCACCTTCGCGAGGTCCAGGTCGTTCGTGCGGCTTGAAAGCGCGGCCAGCGTCTCGTCCTCGCTGCACCGCTGGAACTTGTTCATCCCGCTGAACGCCGCGTATTCGGAGGCGCGGTTCAACGTGAACCGCGTCCATTCCACGGAGATGTACTCCCCCGGCCCCTCATTCCCGCCTCCGGCGTTCGCCGTAGCGCGGCATGCGCCGTCCGCAAGCTCGTGCAGGTGCTTCGCCGCCTCCTCCTCGAATTCGTCGGCGTCCGCCGGCCAGCGGGACTTGTCGGACGGAACGCCCTTCGCGAACCTGAGCTTCGTCCGCGCGGAAGGCGGCTGCGGAACGCGCCCCGCCTTGTACTCCGAATAGATGCCGTATCCGATGCGCACCTGCGCGAGAAGCGGAAGCCCAAAGCCGGATTCCGCGCCGAAGTCAGCGGCGGGGCAGAGCTCGGGACGCCGCCTGAACCGAACCGGCGCCACGGGGCGCAGCTTCTTCGTCCCGTTCGCCTCGCCGTAGTCGTATTCCCACACGAGCGTCGTCGCGTTGTCGCCCTCGGGAGGCTCGGAAAGCGTGTCGTACTTCGCGGACAGAAGGGTGTACGCCTCGTCAACCTCCTTCGCGTCGGGGTACGCGGGGAGCGTCTGGTACCACTCTGCGCGGAGATCCTTGCGGCAGCGCTTCGGACGCCCAAGTTCGTCGCGCGTCATCACGACAAGCCCGTCCTCCGTGAACTCCTCCGTCGAAACCCCGCCGTCCGCCGAAGTCCTGTACCTGGTCCATCCCGTCAGCTCGCCTTCCTTGTCCCCGAAGTAGTGCGGCTCGTCGCGCCAGTCCCCCCTAGGGCACGCGCCGAAGAGAATCCCGGGCCACTTGCGGTCCGTGTAGTCCACGAAGCGCGGCCTGCCGTCAGGATCGTATTCGCGGTGCTGCGTGGGGGGGAAGTACACGCTCACGACGCTCGGCATCGACGCCACGCCGTCGCGCACGGCGAAGCAGCCAATGTCGACGCGCGCCGACTTGAGGCGCCTGCCGGACGGAAACTCCTCCTCGAAAGGATCGTGCCAGTCGATGCAGATGCGCGTGTGGCCCGACTCCGCGGGCTCGAACGAAACCCTGCTCGCGTCCCCCGCGAGGACCTTCCACTCCACGCCCACACCCTCGCCTACAAGCTCGAGCTCCACATCGAGCACGCCCCTGCGCGCCAACCAGTTCGGAAGCACGCCGACATGGTGCGCGGAATGCACCATCGAGAACTCGACGTACATGGGCGGCGGGGAAAACGCAGAACCGGCATTCTTGAAATACGGCGACAGCGGAGGAAGCCGTTTGGGGTCTAGGGACTTTGCGGCCGCAACCGCGCGATCGACGTCAACATCGGCGAAATCGAGCACGGGACGCATCGCCAGTCCGGACTTGAACCCTTCCTCGCCTTCGACGCCTTTCTGCGACGACCGGATGATCTTCTGGGCAAGCTGTCCAACCGGGAAGCCATCCTCTATCACCTCGAACGGCATCGCCCGGATGATGTCCGCCGCGAGCTTCACGAACTTGTCGCCATCTTCCGCCCCGCCCGAATGCGCGATGAAGCCGGGACTCCAGAACGGAAGCGGGTCCGTTCCGTCCGCGCCGAATCCCTTGGCCGCGTATACGCCAAGCACGTTCCACTGCTCGTGGCACTGCTCCCTGTTCGCATCTCCGCCGTCTGCGGCAAGCGTCGCCGGGATGCAGGCGAAGAAGTCCTCCTCCTCCCCCGCTGCGCTCGCGACTATCGTCGGGCACCAGAGCTCGCGCCCCTTGCCGTCCGGATCGTACGCAAAGTGGAAGCACGCCGTTTCGGCTATCGCTCCCGAATCGTCAGCCTCCTCCTCGAAGCTGGGCGTCAGCAGCCCTTCGCAGGGCGCGGCACGTCCCTGGTCGTTGCCGATGTACACGACCGTCTTCCTGTCCGCCGTATCGATCGCGCAGAGGTACGACTGGGCGAAATGGACGTAGCGCACGTTCTCCTCGCCGACAATGCAGTCGCCTCCGGCGGGATGCAGCGGCTCCACTCCGAGCGGCGGAGCCTTCGCGGCCACGACCCGCATCGCGGCGACAAGCCGCGCGAAGCGCGCATCCGACTTTATGTTTGCGAAATCCTCGTCCTCCTCGGCATGGCCGGCGTCGTCAAACCCTGCCGCAACGGCCTGTTCCAGCGCCTCGAACGCCTCGTCGGCGCGCTTCTGCATCGACAGCGCGCATGCGAGGTTGTAGTACCATGTCTCGGGATCGGTCTTCGACTCTATTCCGCGGCGCGAGACGTTCTCGAACTCCTTGATGCGGCCTGCGTACTCCTCCGCGCACCACCTGCTCGCCGCGTCAAGCTCCGCGACAAGCCCCACCGTTCCCGGCATCTTCCACTGCGAGACCGTTTCGCCGGCGCCGGGCCATTTCTCGCGGAGCTTCTCGAGCAGCGCCTCCGCGCCTTCGGCCGCATAGACGTCCATCTTCTCGCGCCTGGCGGATTCCGCGAATAGGCTGTCGAGCGCGGAGCATATCTCTCCGAAGCGCCTTGCGGGCACATAGTCGCCCGCGCCAGTGGGGACGGAATAGCGAAGCTTGACAAACCTGCCGGCATGCGCGGTCACCGAGATTACGGAAGCAGTCCTTCCGCCGACCTTCCCGCCGGCGTATTCGCACAGCGCGACGCTGTTGGTGAAGCCCGTCCGGTCCCACACCTGCACGAGCCGGCGCGAGTCCGCCGAAAACGAGGCGCCGTGCCCTTCCATCAGGCGGCGGACCATGGAGAGCGCCGCGCTCGCCTCAGACTCGACGTTCTCCTGCACGGCGTCCTTCCCCTCGCGCGTGTACACGTAGACGTCAAGCCATTCGCCGTTGACAGACATGTCGTCGTCGGACGACTTGTACCCGAGCGAATAGTCCAGGTCTCCGCGACCGTAGGTGCTGCGCGACCGTATCTCCAGACCGGCAAGCTTGCGGGGAAAGGTTACCTTAAGGACGGGGTCGCTCCACGAGCGGACGGGTTTGGTCTCAGCTGCGCGAAGCGTAACCGGTGCAACTGCGGCCAGCACAAGGGCGAAAAGAGAAGACAAAGGGAATCGGGACATGATGCACTAATTATACCAAACGCCCTTCCGCCGCCGCAACCGCGAAAAAGCGGGCTACGGAACTATGCAAGGCTTTTCCGGAGAAGGGGGAGGATTCGCCTGCGCAGCGCGAAGAAGACTGCGACGACGACAAGCAGCAGCAGCATTCCGGGGGCATCGGATGATTCCGGCTCCTCGAACTCCAGGTTCTGGTTGCCGTAAAGCGCCTCCGCCTCCTTCTGCTTCAGCCCCTTCTCCTGCGCGGTCGTCTCAACGGCTATGTAAGCCGACTTCGTCGTGAGCGCGCCAGACTCGCGCGTTGCCTTCAGGAGCTCCGCGCGGACGTCGAGCGCCGGCTTCAGGAACGCCCTGTTCTCGAGCTCCCACGCCTTCGCGCCCTCGGCCCACTTGCCGCCGATTTCCGCTGCGCCTTCGAGCGACGCGAAAACGACTGCGCCTTCGCCCTTCCTGTACGGGACCGCCACCTTCCCGCCGCCGGCCTTCGGGAGGAAGAACCATCCTTCGACGGGACTGTCCTTGAATCCGCCCTGCCCTGGGAACTCGCGACGCAGGATCGCCATCTTCGCGTCGTCGACCTTTTCGTACGCAGCGTCGATTGTGTCTTTCCTGAAGCCGAAGTCGGAGAACTCGCCCTTGTCGGCAAATTCGCGCGCCGCGGCGCGGACCTCGCGCCGCAGCTTGCTCCAAAGCTCCCTGTCGTTGCCGTCGAACTCCCGCACCCTCACGGCGATGCCGTCTTCTGCGCCGGCAGTCTTCAGCTTCTTGAGCTCGCCGAGATGCGCATCCATCCAGTCCGCCCCAACTACGCTCACCTCCGCTCCGGCCGCGCGGTAGATCTCCGGGGCGGCGGAGTAGTCTGGATTCGCTACGTCTTTCCACACGAGCTCCTTCCTGGGCTCCGTCTCGTACTTCCACTTGCCGTCCGTGCCCATCTTCCGCTTCGTCTTCGGCGGAGGCGGAACGGCGGCGAGCCTGACGAGATGCGGCGACGCCGATTTCGAAGGAAGGCGAATCATGAGCTCCGCCTCGCGCCCCGCATTGCCGACGGGGAATATCTTGAACGTCCCCTCCGTTGGCGTGTCGAGAGTCACGATAGACGGATCGCGGCGCTGCTCGGTGATCTTGCGGTAGACCCACTCGGCCGCCTTGCGCTCTGAAGCGCGCGCCTGCTTCCATGTTCCGTCCGCGAGCTTGAGCCGCATGCCCTCGATCCAGGCGCCCGCCGGGAGCCTGAACCTGAGGATCAGCTCTTTGTTCTCGGAGTCGGACGACGCGGCGACCCTAACGGTGTAGAGTGCGTCGCCGGAAGACACCGCGGACGCGTCGAAAGCCGTCGTGCGGGCGGGGCGAGTCGTCCAGCCGATCCCGCCGCGTCCGCTACGCCTGCCTGGATTGGTGCCGAACATCGCCGCGCCGAAGAAGTTCCTCCCGTGCCTGCTCCACTCGTACTCCTCGTCGTACTTCTTTCCGAGCACGCGGACATTCAGCTCGTTGCGCAGAGCGTCCGCGAGGTACATGCCGTCGTAGACGCGGAAAGAGCGCCACGCAGAGAGGAACGGCGTCTCGGCGCCGAACGCGAAGTCGTTGACGTTCTTCATGATCCTTTCCGTGCTCGCCTGCGAACACGGCATTGGCTTTGCGGGCTCGTCGTAGTCCTCCTCGGTGTGCCACGCGAGCAGCGCCTTGAAGTCGCGGCGCTCCATTTCCACGTCAATGCAGAACAGCGCGGGGAGCACGAGGAATCCCGCAACTGCCACTCCGAGGACCTTCGGGGCGGAATACGTCTCGCGGAGCTTCTGCCAGTATCCGTACATCTCGCCTGTGTAGAATCGGAAGAGAATTGTCGGCGCAAGGATCAGGAAGCCCGTTCCAACGAGCAGGATCGCTGGGATCGCAAGCGGAAGGAACGGCACGAAGACAAGGAAGAAGTAGAGGACGAAGGGGCCAGCCGCTGACTGCAGGAAGTAGAGGAAGAGCCCCGCGCCGTCCGAACGCGGCCTTGGAAGGAGCACGAGCGCCGTGTAGACGGAAAGCGCCCAGGGCCAGGGGTTCGCGAAGTCTGCCGGGAACGGAATCGAAAGGTTGAGGGTGAGGCCGCAAAAAGGAAGCACCACCGCGCACACCATCACGGCGGCAACCCTGCCGGCGTGCCTGCCCATGAGCTTCGTCAGCTGGAAGAGCCCGCGGAGAAGTCCGACGAAGAAGAGGAACGTGAGCGCCAGCATGCCTACGGCGAAAACATGGCCCAGCACGGTCTTCAGCACGGGGCTCGATCCGCGCAACGCCCTGTCTATGGCGGCGGCAAACTCCACGAACATGTACAGACATAGCGGCCCCACTAGAAGAAGCCCGCCGGACACTCCGATGTCCAAGCCCTTCGACGCCGAAAGCTTCTCCAGCGCCACCGCCGCCACGCCGGCGAATATCATCGGCATAAGGCCCGCGAACATGGCGAGGAACGGAGTCGCGGAGATTATCCAGTTGTCGACCTTGGACGACATGCTCAACGACGCAGGATAGAAGAAATAGAGGAACGCGGCGGCGATCATCGAAAAGGCGAACATCTGCCAGAGGCCCGGACGCCGCCTTTGCGCAATCGCCGACGCAACCGCCCCCAGGATAGGAATCGCGCCTGCGGCGCACAGAGCGGCCACGCCCTTCGCATGGAGGCCCGGGTCCAGCGCCTCCTTGGTTATCCAGAAGATGTACGCGATGCCGCCCAGGTTCAGGAGCGGGAACGCAACGTGAGTCAGCAGCATCGTGGCTGGGTGCGTGAAGAGCTGTCTGCGGTTTTCGTCTGTCATCATAACGCCTCCGTTGGAATACACCTGAAATGCCTAAGCACGAAGAAAAGGGACGCGAACACTCCGAGGAACACGGACGCGCCCACCGCGAGATGGACCGCCGGCACGGCGGAGCGGGGAAACGCGAAGTCGATCGGAACAAGCACGATGAGCCTGAGCGAATTGGCGGCGAGCGTGACAAGATACGCGGCAGGCGGGACCACGGCCACTGCGGCAATCCCCGCAGCGCGCGATTCGCCGCGGAGAGAGAACGCGGCCGCGGCGAGAAGGCCGCAGACAATCGAGAAGAAGTCGAGCGCAGCGCATTCGCGCGTGACTTCCATGGCAACTCCATGCGCAGCGAAAGTGACGGTTTCAGCGCAGAGCGGAACGCCGTAGTAGAAAGTCGCTGCGCGCGCGGGCGGGAGGCAGAACGCCGCCCGGACGAAACCATCCGGCGCAAACGACATCAGCGCCCGCACAGCCAGCGCCGTTAATACCGCAAAAACTGCAAACTTCCTGTTCAACCTCTCTCCTCTTTGCAACTGCCGTCATTAATGGTAATGCGACATCCATTCAGCAATGACACCCCTGGACCCGTTCCGCCGGCTTTGCATCCGCTCGTCATGCCGTGCCGTTCAGTTTGCGGCGGCCTGGCGGAACTCGACGCGGCGGAGGAAGCGGATCTGCAGGACCGTAAATCCGATGAGCGCAACGCCGAGGAACCAGGCCATCGTGGTGGCGGTGGAGAAGCGCAGGTTGTTGTACGCCTCCTTCCAGATCGCGAGCGAGAGGACGTTCGTCGCGTCGCCAGGTCCGCCGAACGTAAGGAGGAATATCGACCCCATTCCCTGGAACGCCGCGATGAACGCGCCGACGAAGTTGATGACCATCAGCGGATAGAGCTGCGGCAGCGTTATGTGGCGGTAGCGCGCGAGTATCCCAGCGCCGTCTATCGCCGCCGCCTCGTAGTAGTCACGCGGCAGCGAGCCGAGCGCAGCGATGTATATGAGCGAGCTCATGCCCGCGCCCATCCACACTCCCGGGAGTATGCAGCACGTCATCGCCCAGGCGGGGTCCTGCAGCCACGCGTGGCGCGCGATTCCGAACATCGCGAGGAACTGGTTCAGCATCCCGTTCTCCGTGGGGTCGAACATCAGCTTCCAGAGAAGCGCCACCACGAGCGCGCTCGTGAGGTGCGGGAGGAAGTACACCGTGCGGAAGAAAACCTTCCCCTTCGGAATCTCGCTCAGCATCAGCGCGAGCAGAACGGGCGTCACGAACCCGAGCGCAAGCGTTATCCCAACGTACTCCAGCGTTCGCTGCCACGATTTCCAGAACCCGGGGTCAGAGGCGACGCGTATGAAGTTGTCTAGCCCCGTCCATTCGGCGCCGCCCACTATGCGGTAGTCCTGGAACGCCATGAGGGCGCCCTTCACAAGCGGATAGTAGCTCCACAGCGCGATCGAAAGAACCGCCGGGAGAAGGAAGAGCCACGGACGCCAGTCGACACGCGTTGGTAGGGCGGTCGCCCCGCGACCGCCGCTTCCGCCTTTTTTCGCACGCGCGCGCATGACCAGCGCAATGCACACTACCGCGCAGACGAGGATTATCCCGAAGACGGTCCGCGCAACTGGACGCGCCCGCTCGATGCGCGACTTGTCGGCGTCGAACATGAGCCCGCGGTTTGCGTCCTCCGTTATTGACTTCAGCGCCGCGCGGTAGTCGAAGTCCTCAACGAGGTCGGAGAGAAGTATTCCCAAGAAACGGCGCCCGACTAGATCGCTCGCGCCCTGCCAGAAACCTGCGTATGGTTCCGTGACCGCCTTGATCTTCCCCGCCTCGAGATCGGCGTACATCTTCCTGATCCCGGCGGGCACGTCCTTGAGGTGCTCCTCGAACCCGAGCCGCACGAGGTCCGCAGGCACGCACCAGCGCGCGCGGCCTTCCGCGACGTTCCGCCGCACCGTCTCGTCGTGAACCTCCGGCGAGACGAGTTCGTTGATGCACGCCCAGACGACGTCGCGCTCTTTCTTCGGACGGCGCGCCACGCCTTCCGTCATCGCGTAGAAGTGCTTGTGCGCCTGGAGCACGGGCTTGCAGTCTTCGTCGGCAGCGGGGAACGGCATGAGCCCTATCATGTCCGCCGGGAAGTCGAGCTTCTCCGTGAGCTGCTGCACGAAATCCTCGCCGCCGAAGATCGACACTATCTCGCCGCCGGCGAAAAGCTCAGCCGCCTCGTTGACCGTGGAGAGCTGCGGTAGCGCGCGCACCACGCCGTTCGTGATGAGACCGTGCAGGAAATCCGCTGCGCGCAATGCGGCAGGCGAGTCGAAGCACGCCTCCCATTCCTCCTTGCCTTCTTCAGACGGCCTCCTCCTGATAACGTCTCCGCCTGCCGCCTGCACCCAGGGGAGGAATCCCCACGGACGGTTCTCGATTCCGAACGCGCGCTGCCCGCGCTGTATCTTCGCGCCTGGAATCACCTTGTCGCGGAACGTCAGTCGGTCGCACCACTCCGCAAACTCCTTCCACGTAGCGGGAGTCTTCTCGGGATCGAGCCCCGCGGCGGAAACGAGGTCCTTGCGGTAGACGATTCCGTAGTACTGGCATCCTGCTACAGGCACGCCGTATATGAGGCCGTCGCGCGTCGCCACTTCCTTCCAGAGTGGCGGGACGTTCTTCCACCCCGGCCATTCGTCTGGTTCGCCCGGCTTCACCCACTCGTTGAGCGGATAGCAGAAACCCTCCTCGACGTCGTGGCGCAGGATATGGAACCACGCGCGATAGACGTCCGGCGCGCTTCCGCCCGCAAGCGCGAGCATGAACGTCGCGCGGCCTCCGCCGCCTGGAAGCGTCAGTCCGCCCCACTGGGAAAGATGGACCTCTGGATGCTCTTCAGCGAACTTGAGAAGCTGGCGCGTGGACGGCTCCTCCGGATGGTTCGGGGTGTACGCCATCAGGAAGCTCACCTCGGTGCGCTTCGCCGCGGCCTCGGCCTTCGATTCGACGGCAACGCCAAACGCGATGTGCACGCACATCGCAGCGATTACGGTTGCTGTCGCTTTATCCATGCCGCCTATTATACCACACCATCGCCCGACGCGAACAGTCCAGAAAGTTGAGCCGGGCGGTTGGGCAGGCGAAACACGGGGAACAGCCTAGTCCTCGAACAGCGGCGTAGAGAAATAGCGCTCCGCCGTGTCGGGGAGGATCGTCACGACGGTCTTGCCGGGCCCGATCCGCTTCGCGAGCTTCAGCGCGGCGAAGACGTTCGTGCCGGCCGATATGCCAGCCATCAGCCCTTCCTTGCGCGCAAGGTCGCGCGCGCAGCCAAGCGCCTCCTCGTCGGAGACAACGCAGATGTGCGAGTATATCTGCGTGTTGAGGTTGTCTGGGATGAGACCGTCGCCGATGCCCATCTGCAGATGCGTGCCGACCGTCCCGCCGGCGAGGATCGCCGCGTTCTTCGGCTCAACGGCCCAGATCTCGATCGTGGGGTTCTGCGCCTTGAGGACCTCGCCGATTCCGCTGAGCGTCCCGCCCGTGCCGACGCCCGAGCAGAATCCGTGGATGGGCCTTGCGGCCTGCTCCATGATCTCAAGGGCCGTGCCGTGACGGTGTGCGGCCGGGTTGGCCGGATTGGAAAACTGCTCGGGAACGAACACCTTCGGGTTCTCCTTCGCCATCCGCTGCGCGATGGCGGCGCATTCGGCGATCGCGTCGCCGATATTCCCGGCGTCATGGACAAGCACCACCTCGGCGCCGTAGTGCTTCACAAGCTTGCGGCGCTCCTCGCTCACGCTGTCCGGCATGACGATGACGGTCCTGTATCCCTTCACCGCGCCGATCAGCGCAAGCCCGATTCCCTGGTTCCCGCTCGTCGGCTCGACGATCACCGAGTCTGGCTTGAGGAGCCCCCTTGCCTCGGCGTCGCGGATCATGTTGTGCGCGGTCCGTGTCTTGATGGACCCGCCTACGTTCATCGCCTCGAACTTCACGAGCACTTCGGCCATGTCCGGCGTCGCCATCCTGCGCAGCCGCACGAGCGGCGTGTGGCCCAACGCGTCAAGTATGCTTTCGCAGATCATATTCGTCAATCTCTCTTTGTTCCCTAGCCCCGGTATTATACCAAATCGACGCAGACTGCGGGAACCGGCATGGGCAAAAACGACATGGCGGGGATGCGCGTCGACACGCATCCCCGCCATTTCACTGAAGCACGGGAACTACTCCAGCACGATCTCGCCGGACTTTGCGGTGACCTTGACCGTCGCGCCAGGCGGATAGTCGCCGGCGATGATCCTGCGGGCGACGGGCGTCTCGATGAGCCGCTGGATCGCGCGCTTCACCGGACGCGCTCCGTACGCGGGATCGTAGCCGTCCTTCGCTATTACCGCAAGCCCCGCGTCGTCGATCTCGAAGCCGAGGTTCTGCTCCGCAAGGCGGTGCGAGAAGTCCTTGAGCTGGAGCTTCACGATCGCCTCGATCTGCGACTCGCTGAGCGAGGAGAACTCGAGAATCTCGTCGAGGCGGTTCAGGAACTCCGGACGGAACAGCCCCTTGAGCGCGTCTCGCGGAGCGTTCGACGTCATGATGACGACGGTGTTCTTGAAGGAGACCGTGCGGCCATGGCTGTCGGTTAGCCGTCCGTCGTCCAGCACCTGCAGGAGCAGGTTGAAGACGTCCGGGTGCGCCTTCTCGATTTCGTCGAGCAGCACGACCGAATACGGCTTGCGGCGAACGGCCTCCGTAAGCTGCCCGCCTTCGTCGTATCCGACGTATCCAGGCGGCGCGCCCACGAGGCGCGACACCGCGAACTTCTCCATGTACTCGCTCATGTCGATGCGGACAAGCGAGGCCTCGCTGTCGAAGAGCTCGGCTGCAAGCGCCTTTGCAAGCTCCGTCTTGCCGACGCCAGTAGGCCCGAGGAACAGGAACGCTCCGACGGGACGCTCGCGGTTCTTCACGCCTGCGCGCGAGCGCAGCACTGCATCGGCGACCGCATCCACGGCCTTGTCCTGTCCGATCACGCGCTCATGCAGGATGTCGCCAAGGCGGAGGAGCTTCTTGCGCTCTCCCTCGAGAAGCTTCGTGACCGGTATTCCGGCCCAGCGCGAAACGACCTCCGCGATTTCGTCCGCAGTGACCTCCTCGCGCAGCAGCACCTCGCCGCCCTTGCCGATTTCCTCCTCGTGGGCCTTCAGCGCCTTCTCGAGGTCGGGTATGACGCCGTACTTGTAGCGCGACGCCTTCTCGTTGTCGCCTGCGGCCAGAGCGGCGTCGTACGTGAGGCGCGCCTCGTCCAGCTTGGCGCGGACGCTCTTCACCTCCTCGAGGGCGCCCTTCTCCTTCTTCCACTTCGCGGTTGTGGCGTCGGCCTTCGCCTTCAGGTCGGCGAGTTCCTTCTTCAGCTCTGCGAGGCGCTTCTTCGAGGCGTCGTCCTTTTCCTTCTCGAGCGCGATCTGCTCGATCTCGAGGCGGCGCACATGGCGCGTGAGCTCGTCGAGCTCAGCGGGCATGGAGTCCATTTCCGTGCGGATCGAGGCGCACGCCTCGTCCAGCAGGTCGATCGCCTTGTCGGGAAGGAACCGGTCCTGTATGTAGCGCGAAGAGAGCACGACGGAAGAGACGAGCGCCTCGTCGCGGATGTGCACGTTGTGGTACTTCTCGAAGCGCTCCTTGAGCCCGCGGAGAATCGAAATCGCGTCCTCCTCCGTCGGCGGATCGACCATCACAGGCTGGAAACGCCTCTCGAGAGCGGCGTCCTTCTCCATGTACTTGCGGTACTCGTCGAGCGTGGTCGCGCCTATGCAGTGGAGCTCGCCTCGCGCGAGCATCGGCTTGAGCATGTTGCCGGCGTCGGTCGAACCCTCGGTCTTGCCGGCTCCGACGATCGTGTGGATCTCGTCGATGAAGAGGAGCGTGCGTCCATTCGACGCGCGTATCTCGTTCAGCACCGCCTTCAGCCGCTCCTCGAACTCGCCGCGGTACTTCGCGCCAGCCATGAGCGCCGTCATGTCGAGCGAGAAGATCGTGCGGTCCTTGAGCCCCTCCGGTACGTCGCCGCGGACTATGCGCTGCGCGAGGCCCTCGACGATGGCGGTCTTGCCGACGCCCGGCTCGCCGATCAGGACGGGGTTGTTCTTCGTCTTGCGGGAGAGTATCCTGATGACGTCGCGTATTTCGGTGTCGCGTCCTATCACGGGATCGAGCTTTCCGGCGCGCGCGAGTTCCACGAGGTCGGTTCCGTACTTCTTGAGCGCCTCGTACTGACCTTCGGGGTCCTCGCTCGTGACGCGCTGGTTTCCGCGGACGGAGCGAAGCGCCTTCAGGAACCCGTCATGCGAAACCCCCGCCTGGCGCAGCAGCTCCCCTGCAATGTTCTTCCCTTCGCCTATCATCGCGAGCACAAGGTGCTCCACGCTCATGTACTCGTCCTTCATCTCGCCGGCCATGTCTTCGGCCTTTACGAGAATCGACTCGAGCTCGCCTGTGATGTAGATCTTGCCCATCTCCGTGGATCCGGTGATGCGCGGAAGCCTGTTGATCGCCTCCTCGTTTCGGGCGATGAGCGCCTGTACCTGCACGCCCATCTTGGCGAGCAGGTTCGGTATAAGCCCCTGCGAGTCGTTCAGCAGGGCGAAAAGGACATGCTCGACGCCAATCTGCTGCTGTCCGTGGCGCGTCGCTATCGTCTTCGCTCCGTCGATTGCCTCGCGGGCCTTCTGCGTCCATTTGTTTGCATCCATTTTCTTTCTCCTTTCAAGTCGAGGCAGCCCAAAACCCGCCGCAGCGGCGTGGTGACACGCAGCCCGGCCAGGTTTTGCATTTGCCTCGTCTATCCCTAGCGAAAACCGTGCCATGGGCGCAGAAGCACGCTTCCCGCATTAAATAGCGACACCCTGTCCCGCGCCAGGGACAATCTGGCGCACC
>CAMORM010000001.1 GCA_946623785.1 uncultured Verrucomicrobiota bacterium | reverse complement strand
ACAAAACCAGTGGCCTTAGCGAACGCAGGGGGCCCCGCCGCAGCAGGCGGGGGGTGCCGCTTGGCGGGGTGGTAGTCCACGCCCCCCCTTGCCCCTCCCCTTCCCGCCGTTGCGGGGTTTCAACCCGCCCCCCGCCCCGCATTTTCCTTGTTTTCCCGCTCCCATAGCGGCTTTTCCGCCTTTCCGCCGTCCATTTCCGCCCCCGTCCCCCGCCCCGCCACCCGCCGCTTGGACGGACGAACGCCGCATAATGCTACATCGCGCAATCGCACGCCGGCACGCGCGCGTTGGCGGCAACCCGAATCAACAAAAAGGCCCTCCCCCGTATGGATTTCCACACATTCAAGCGTATGATTGAAACACTTGTTTTAATCAACCGTTTGTGTACTTTTGTATGCGCCTCGAAACGCGGCGGGAAGGCATCGCTGGCGCAGACGCAGTGACTCGCGCACGCATAATGCGCGTGCGGTCACCGCGTGCGGGCGTTGCGCGCGAAGCGGTGTCTGGCGTGGCAATCCCGCCCCGCCGAAAACAAAGGAAACCGAAAATGAACACTAATACCCCCGAAACCGTCAACCCCGCCCCCGCCGCCGCCCCCGCCGAAAAGCCCGCCGCCGCGCCGCGTGCCGTGTCCCCCCTGACCGCTTCCAAGCGGGCGGAAAACAAGGGCAACCGCGACGCCGCGACGCGTGTCCGCATTCTCACGGCGGCGAGTCAGGTCCTTTCAACCGCCGCCGCCGCGCGCAAGGGAACGGACGGCAACGCCAACAAGCTCGCGGATACTCTCAACCGCGAAGAGACGCGCGGGTGCTTCACGGCAGAAGAGCGCGCTTTTCTGTTGGAAGAGTGCAATCTGCTCCGCAAGGGCAACGCCCCCCGCCGCGCCGCGCGTGAAATGCTCCGCAATATCACGGCGCGCACGGCAAAGGACGGCGAGACTACCCGCCGCGAGAACGAGACGGCGCGCGAGAATGCCGCGGACGCCCGCGCCGCGGAGAACGCCACGAAGTCCGCGCGCAAGTCCCGCAAGGCGGAGATTCTCGCCGCCGCCAAAACGCGCCCGCTAACGGAGGACGAAGTGGCGTTCCTTTCCGCCCCCGCCCGCAAGCGCACCGCCGCCGCCGCCTAGAACGGCACCCCGTCCCCCGCCGTGAAAGGCGGGGGGCGGGCTTTCGCTTGCGCGGGGAATCCTCCGCAAGCGGAATCCCGCCCCGCCCCGCAAGGGGAGAGACGAAACGCCCCGCAAGCCCGCGCCGCCCCGTGCCGCGCGGAAACGCCCCGCCAGAATGCCCGCCGCGCCGCCACGCGCCGCGCGGAAAGGGCAAGGCGAAAAAGGGGAATCAATCCCGCAAGCCGTTGCCGCCACGCGCCGCAACGCGCAAGCCCTCCGGAACCGCCCGCGCCGCCCCGTGCCGCGCGGGAGAGGATAGGGGGAGAGAAAGCGGGAGCCGCCGCAAGGCGTGAAGCGCGAGGCTACGCGAACGGTAGCAAGTGGCGAAAGCCGCGCAAGGTTCTTTGACAATAGGAAACTAGCAACCGGAAACGGCTAGACAGGCCGCGAGACTATGCCAAAGCATAGGCGGGAGGAGACTCCCGCGCCGGGTTGCGAAAGCGAGCAAAAGCGAGACTATCCGCGAAAGGGTAGCACTTGCCACGCATACGCCCTGCCATAGCAGGAACGCGCAAACGCACGGCGCCGATAGCGGCGGTGCAACGGATGATTGCGCGGATACCGCTCGGCGTCGGTGTGGAAACCGACAAGGCCGTGGAACGAGCATTCACACGGGCCGCAGACAGGAAACGCGCGGGGATAGTGGAAGCAGTAGCGAGTCGCTCGGGGACGCAACGCATCGCGACAACCTTGCTAGACGCGAAAGGCGAGGAGCCAATCCAACGAAAGCATGCCGATTGACGCGCGCCCGTTTTGGGCGCGTATGCCCGGCGCGACCGAGGGCCATGCCCTAAACGCGATGCAGTCTGCCGCGCATTTCCACGCGGGCAGGATTGTAGAGTCTGCGGAACGACGAGCCGCAGTAGCGCATGGAATGGAAGGAGGGAGCGACCGGAAGGAAACAAGGGAGAAACTTGTAGGCATGGACGGCGTGAGACGCGGCGCGGCTAGGAGTAGCCGCGCGCCACCCCAAGGCCGTGATAACAACATGGGGGCCCCTGCGAGGCGTAAAGCAGGGGAAAACTTTACGAGGAGCGCGCACGGCTAGCGATAGTCGTAGCGCGAGGAAGGAAGGACGCGAAGGGAAGAAGGGAACCGATGCTCGGCCCCCTTCGCGCAACGACCGACACCCGTCCGCCCCTAAACCATACGGGGGCGGGCGGCGTGTTCTTGCCGCCAATGGGAGACTATTGACGGCGGGAACACGCCGCGTGGCGTGAAACAAAAGAACAACAAACCAAAGGAAAACACCATGACCACCACCTACACGGTCTACGGAGCGGACGGCATCAACGCCGCCGCCGACGAGTGCCTCTTCGCCGACGAGGAGTACACCGCCGCGGAGAAGAACCTCGCGCTCGTCTCGGACGAGGTCGCGGCGAACATCGCCGAGGCGATGAAGCCGGAGTCCTTCAAGGGCTACGCCGAAAAGGAGAAGGCGCGTGCCGCCAAGATCAAGCAGGAGGAGGAGCGCCTCCACGCCGCCGAGAAGCGCCTCGGGCTTGCTCGTTCCCGCATCGTCGCCGCCATGGACGACTACTGCAAGAAGGAGAGCGAGTACAAGGCTTTTCTCGCCCGTCCCGTCTTCGCCTGGTAGACATCCGCTCTGTGCATCACGGCGAAAGCCGTGGTGCGCTTCCCGTCCCCGAGCGAGAGTTCGGAGGCGGGAAGCGCATCTTGAATGCGCGAACAAGAACAACCAACCACAAGGAACCAGAAATGGACACAATCAAGAAGCTGCAACTTGCGGCGAAAATCGTCACGATTCTCCGGATGCAGGAGGGTGAGATTGCGCTGAAAATCGTCGACGCGCTCGAAGACTTCAAGGAAATCGAAGACAGGGCCACTTACGAGCCGAGCGAGAACGATCTCGCGGACATGAGCTCGTGCGAGGTGCAGGAAGCGGAGGACGCGAAGCGCGAGGCGGAGGAGTTCTTTGACATGGACACGATGCACATCGTCTCGCTCCTCCGATTCTTCGCGAAGCATCCGGTCGTGAAGTAGCCGCAAGACGCATTCCGACCTACGGGCCGGGGTGCGCTCTTCGCCGCCGATGGAAGCACCGACGGCGGAGAGCGCATTGACGCGCAACAACAACGAACAACAAGGAAAAACGCAATGAACAACACACAGGACAAGCCCGTCAAGGGCAAGAAGTGGTCGCTCCGTCTGTTCCACAACATCAAAGGGACGGACAAGGTTTGGACCTCGTGCTTCTACAACCTCTTCGGAAGCACGATCGAGGCGGAGGACGCGGGCGACGAGCTCGTGGCCGATCCGAGCAACACCATCGTTTCGTTCGAGGCGTTCTAGCCTCGCTCATCGCGGATTTGCGGGCGCGCATTCGGGCTGGCGGGTGCCAGGAGCCGAGGCGCGTCCGCATTCACAACACAACAACAAACGGAGGCTAACATGGCCAACACCAACAACAAGAAGTACATCGTCCAGTTCGCGGACGAGAATGGCAACACAGTCTACAAGTGGACCGGATGCTTCACGAGGAACCGCGACAGCGAGGAGGGCGGCTACGACATCGTGGACGCCTACACCTACAGCAAGGCGCGGAAGTTCGTGAAGCATCCCATCGCGAAGGGAGTGACCTTCAAGAAGGGGAAGAAGAAGATCGAGTACCCGACGGGCCTCGGCTTCAAGTTCGAGATGCAGGAAGACCGCAAGGCGTTCCCGACGAGGCCGGTGGCGTTCTGCATCTGGGAGTGGGACGGCAAGAGCGGTGTCGCGAAGAAGGCGTGCGACGCGCCGTGCCCGCAGAGCGACGCGTTCCTCGCGGTGAAGAAGTCCTTTGAGGACTGGAAGGCGGGTAAGGACGCGGAGCGTGAGGCCGCGAAGGCTGCGAAGGAGCAGCAGAAGACTGCGACCATCACGGTCGCGGCGAGCAAGGCGTCTCCGGCGTCTCCTGCGGTGCCGGAGGGCGCGGCGGAGGCTCTCCGCCTTCTGGCGGACCCGTCCATCCTCGCGGCGCTCCGCGCCATCGGGGAGAAGGTGGGGGCGAAGGCGTAGGTCTCGCCGCCATTCCGTTCACGGCCTTGTGCCGTGGGCGGATTCACGCCGCCGACAGCGATGCCGACGGCGTGAATCCGTTGCGCCAATGGTGGTGCGATGGAAAATAACAAGAACCCAAAAACCAAAGGAGGCAAAACATGCCAACGAAGGAACAGTGGAACGAGATGTTCCAGAAGGAGCGCGCCGAGGAGCGCAAGGAAGTTCTTATCGCCAACGCCGGAGGGCTCGCCCTCCGCTTTGTTCGCGCGTTCAGCGAGTGGAAGAACGGCAAGGCCGACGACAAGGGCGTCGCGATGATGAAGGCGTTCTACGCCGCCGAGAACGCCCGGTTGGACATGGAAATCGCGCTGGCGAAGGAGCGTCTCGCTGAACTCAAAGCCGGCGGCCCCGTTGCGTTGGAGGCGTGATGAACAAGCCGATGCCGCTCTGGGTCGCAGCCGCCTTGATTGGCGGCGCATTCGTCGTGCTCATCGGGAGTTTCATACTCCCGATGGAGTACATCATCGCGCCGTTTGCCGCGCTCTTCGCCTTCGGGCGCTGGGCGTGGCGGCGGTGGCCATTGCCGAGTGTAGAGGACTAACAGAAAATGGAAGGAGTAACAACGACATGAACATCATTGCTTGTTTTGCCCTTGGCCTTTTGGCCGAAGGGTTCTTCGTCGGACTCTGGTCCTTCGTGGCCGGAGTCATCGAAGAGGAGAATGATGGTCTAACGTGGGCCATATTCGACGGTCTCGCGTGGACGGCCGCTTCTCTGGTCCTTTTCCCCATCACCACGATTTGGGGGTGGATCAGGACAGGGGTCTGGTTGTTTTGCCACGACTAAAAGTCCACGAAGGTAGCGATGGCAGAAACCAAGGGATAACGACAAAAACAAGGAACGAACAATGACAATCTACCACCCTGTCTTCGTGTTGAAGCACATGACAGACGAGCAAATCGCGATGCGGTCGAAGCAGTACTATGAAGCCTGCGGCTACGGCAACGTGTTCTCTCCGTTCATCTACGGAGACTACCACAAGACGAAGTTGGATGCGGATAAGGCGGTTGCGTTGACGCTCAAAAGGAATCCGCAGCTGCGATTGTTCCAAATGGAATGGCATATGGTCTAGCATCATCCGAAAGCGAGGCCGGAACGCCGCCCCCATCTGCGAGGATGGAGGCGGCTTTCTGTTCCCGATGGTCGGGTCAGATACAACAACAAGGAGAACAACCATGCCAGAGAAGCGATATTTCTGGTCTGCCTGTTTCCGTAGCGCGTTCGGCGGTGCGGACGAATGGCAGGACAACCCCGAGCCGTTCAAGACTCGGGAGGAGTGCATCCGTTCCATGCGGACGGCTGCGAAGTTCCGGTCTGACTACCGGAACCAGGCCCTCTCCCGCTATCGGATTCGGGAAGGGGTGACGAGCGTTGCGGCGGAGCGGTTCCTCCGCGCGATGTAGGGGAGGTGGTGCCATGTATCACATCCTCTTCAACCGGGACAAGGACTGGGAGCGGTCTCCGATTCCATACGACTCCGCGGAGTCTGCGATGGAGGCGGGGCGGCTCGGAGTTTTGGCGGGGGCCGGATGGTCCGGCTTCTGCGTCGTGAAATGCTAACAACGAAACACGGAGAACAAGAACCATGAACAAGAAGAAAGTGCGGATGGCAGTCCGCATCTTCAACTGCCTCTTCAAGGACAGGCTCCGCCTCTTCTGGGGCGAGGAGCGGTGTTCTCTGGCCCGTGGGCCACAGCACATCTTCGACTCGGTGGTCTATGGAAGCCCGAAGAGGGACGCCCGAGTCTTCCACATTCTCTACGAGAAGATTCGCGAAGAGGGTGTGAAGCGGAGCGGCGAGTGGTATGGCCCGGCGTTCGACGCGGCGGTCGAGAAGGCGATGGAGGCGTGCTGATGAAGAATGCGCGCAAGCCTCGCACGTTCTCCGTCCTCGTGGACGAGCAGGACTTCAAGCGGTTCAAGGACGCGCTTGATTTCTACAACGCCCTGACCACGCGTTGCGATTTCATCTTCGACTCTTGGAAGAGCATGGACGTGCCAGCACAGTTGGTCTCTGCGAACTTCCACGAGTGCGCCAAGAGGGAGAGCGAATACTTCAAGTCCATGAAGGCAATCACGGACAAAATCCACGAACAAATCATCACGAACGAAAGGTACTGGAAATGAAACTGCGAGACATCTACGACTTCATCATCACCATCCCGGCGGCAATCAAGGCGAGCGCCGATGAGGAACACGACCGCAAGTTCGAGGGGCTCTAAGATGAAGACAATGATTGAACATTATGACGGTCAAGACCGCACGTTCTATACAGAGGACAGGCGGTTCTCGTCCGAGAAGCAGGCGTTGGACAGGCTTGACGAACTTGAAGTCGAAATGGCTGGTCAAGCCGACGTCTGTTCGGTCATGCTATGCGAAAACAACGGCGCTACGAAGGAGCGTCGGTGGATCTAATCAAGAAGGAAACACACAAACAAAGGAGACGCAACATGGGAAACAGGGCAGTCATCACAAACAAGGAAAAGAAGTTCGGCATCTACGTCCATTGGAACGGAGGCAGGGAGAGCATCGAGGGATTCCTCGCTGCGGCCAAAGAGCTTGGCTACCGAGACCTTGAAAGCGACCCGGCATACGGATTCGCCCGACTCACCGGAGCGATCTGCGCGTTCTTCGGAATGACAAGCGAGTATAGCGTCGGCGTCGGGCCGCTCGATTCGCTCGACTGCGACAACTATGACAACGGCGTCTACGTCGTTGACAAGGACTGGAAGGTGGTCGAGCGCTACGGAGAAGGCGCTCCCAAGAATGCGAAGGAAGACCCGGACTGGGAGATCAATCATCCGGACTACGACAAGGGGAAGGCGGAATCCATCTGCCGCGAAGTCGTAGAGAAATGCAGGGCAGCCGACAGGCCGGCAGAAGACAAGTGACATTGTCCATTGAATTCGGGGCGCACGCCGTCGGGGTTCCGGCTCCGGCGGCGTGCCCTTGCATCCAATGGTGGGGCAAGAAAACAAGGAGTGAACAATGAACAAAGACGAAATCGAAAAGTTGGTAAAGGACAGAGCCGTTCGTCTCGGCTTTGCCCCGGACCAAGAGTGGGCATGGCATCAGAAGGTGACCGCAGAAGGATACAAGCCGTCGCTCAAGGATCACATGAACTACATTCTTGACGAGGCGCGCCGCCGAGGGTGGCTGTCGGAGGAAACGCTCGGGCCAGCCGCGCTCGACTACGAGGCGCACTATCCGCTCTGGGCCGACGAGATTTCGTTCCCGAAGCGCAACGCGGAGTGCTATTGGGAGGACTTCTTCACGCCCGTGTTTGGATCTAGCGAAGGAATCTATCTCGACTGGGACGGCATCAACTACGAGGATTCAGTCGGAGTCGAAAAGGAACACAAGCGGCAGAGGGTTTCATGCTTCAAGACGCTTGACACAAGCCTTGAGGCGATGGAACGCATCGGCCAGTTGGCCGGTCGCCTCACGTGGCTTTCGCACAATGTCTACTAACGAAGGAGAACACCAATGAGCATCATCGGAAACGTGATGAACTCCTGCGGCCTTTCGGAAAAGGACGCGAAGGAGGAGTACGAGGCGGCGATTGCGAACGCGGCGGACAACTACGCCTGTGACACCATCGTCAATGGGCGGAGCGAGTTCTCCGCATTGAGCAATGCCGTGGACGAGGTGCTGTCGGACCTCGGCATCGAGTGCGACTACGAGGTGTCGGTTGCGGAGGCAATCACCAACCACCTCGCGTCTCATCCCGAGGTTGAAGAACGGGCGAAGCGGTTGAAGGCGCAGGAGGACGAGGAGAGGCGGTGGGAGCAGGAGTGGCGCGAACACTCCGCGAAGGGCGAAGTTCTCGCCCTCGTCCACGCCTCACGGTCCGAGCTTGGAGGCGTTGTCCCTGACTACTCCTACTCTAACGACGAGCTTGCCATGTGGACGCCGCAGCAAGACTGCATCTTTGTGAACAAAGACTACATCTATCCGTGGGTGCTCCGGTCGGAGCTCGACCGGCTTGGGATCTGGTATCCGAGGCCGGAAGCGGAACGGAAGGAAGAGGACACGGACATTCTGTAAACCAAACGGAGGAATCCAAATGAACAATGATACTACGGAACTGGTGCGCTGCTCCATTTGCGGGCAGTTGCACGACCCCTCGTTCTGCACAGAACTTGCGGGAGGGAGAATCGTGTGCGACGAATGCCTCCTGGAGCGAGGCGGCCTAGTTGAGTGCGCCGATTGCGGCGCGCTGTTTCTTAGGAACGAAACGAACGAGGTCCAAGGCGGCAGGCTAGTCTGCGACGACTGCCTGAACGATTACGATACTTGCTGCGACTGCGGCGAGTATGTCCGTCGGGACGAAATGAAGGAAACAACCGGCGGCGATTGGGTGTGCCAGTCGTGTATTGATGAAGGTGACTGGCATTACTGCGAGGACTGCGAACGTTGGTTTGAGGACGGCAACGGCGAAGAAGTCGACGACAATTACGTCTGCGACGACTGCATTGATCGTGGCGACTACCATCGATGCGAAGACTGCGACAGCCTCCACCACGATGATAACATGCATGATGTCGGAGGACCGCACGAGTATCGATGGGTGTGCGAAAGTTGTTACGACAACTACTGCCATTGCGACCGATGCGACTCGTGGGTCCATGACGATGATTATGATTTTGACCGCGAGATGTGCTGCTCCTGTGCCAGCGAGGACGAAGACAATGAAGGCGTCCACGAATATCATTGGGGGCACAACGGCTGGGTTAGCGGCCCGTTCTTCTGCGAAGACGAACCGCGTGTTTTGAGGCCGCTCACCTATGGCGTTGAGATCGAAATGGCCGGTGGCGATTTCGACATCGACGCAATGGGCGACGGAGATGACATGTACCACTTCGAACACGATGGGAGCCTAGACGACGACGGCGTTGAGCTCATCACTCAGCCGTGCAGTCTGGCCTACCACCAGAACGAGTTCGGATGGGAGGATATTCTCCAGAAATGCACACGCCGCGGATTCCGGTCGCACGACTGCACGTCGTGCTCCTGCGGATTCCATGTGCATATTGGCAGGAAAGGGCTGACTCAGACGGACGAGCTGAAGCTCGACGTATGGTTCAATAGATATGCAGAATGGTGGAAGCATATCGCCCGCCGCAACTCGACGTGGGGAAAGATGAACCCGGACAAGGAGATGGTCTATTGCATCAGGTCTAGGAACGGAAGCAACAATCACAATGCCCCGGTCAACCACGGCAACAGGAACACGGTCGAGATTCGAGTTGCCAAGGGGACTCTCAATCCCGAGACCGTCCTCGGCACCATCGAGGCGTACGACGCCATCATCCACTACCTTCGTGGCGTGGGTTGCTACGAACTGTACAACCTTCGCAACAAGGTCTGGAACGGATACGTCCAGTTCCCGTCCGGCAGGCCGAAGGAGTACGGCCATGCGATCCGCATGGTGAACCGGCTCATGAACTTCAAGGTCAAGCCGGTGTCCGACGCCGTGAAGGCGATGGACCTCCGCGCAGCTAAGAAGGATGCGTGGAACAAGAGCAAGGCCAAGGAACAATAACACAGGAGGGCAACATAAAATGTGCGTCATCTGCTACAAGGCGAGGGGCAAGAAGCTCCCCTCCGACGAGACGATTCGTGACATGTGGGCGACCAACCCGGACGGAGCGGGAGTGATGTGGAAGAATTCCGATGGGTTCGTGGACTTTCGAAAGGGGTTCATGAAACTGGACGACTTCCTGGACTTCGTGAAACAGAACCACGACCTTCTGGAAGGGACGGAGTGCGCCATGCACTTCCGCATCGGAACGCATGGCGGCAACACGCCAGGCAACACGCATCCGTTCATCGTGTCGCAGGACGAGGAGGACAAGCATTCGCTTGTCGGCTGCGGGCAGGAGCTTGTGCTGATGCACAACGGAATCCTGCCATGCACGCCGAGGCGAAAGGACTTGTCGGACACCGCCGAGCTCGCCCTCCGTGCCGGAGGATACGAACCGCCGGTGGCGTTCCTCCGGTCGGTCGACGACATGATCGGCAGCAACAAGGTCGTCCTGTTCAACAAGGACGGCGACGCCGAGTTCTTCGGAGGCAAGTGGCAGGTCGGCGAGGACGGTCTGCTCTACTCGAACCTGAACCACGAGGGCTTCTCCCGTCGTTGGATGGGGTTCCGCGGAATCTATGACTGGGACGCGTACGAGGACGGCCGCATCGTCGAAGGCGCGAAGCCGACTGCTCCGGACAAATCGAAGAAGAAGAAGGACGACAAGAAGGGAAAGGACGAGGAGGATATCGAGTGGCTAACGGCGTGGGACGTGGAGCTTCCTCCGTGTCTCAACCTCGGGCTCACCGACACCGAGGATCTGGCGCGCGAGGTCGTGCAGGAGGTCGCCCTTGAAGTGTGGGGCAGCGACATCATGACGGAGGAGGAATGGGGCTGCTTCTTCGCAACGTATGCGGACGTGCTTGAGGAAAGGTTCTTCGAGCTTTGGGACGACGAAAAGGAGCCGGCTGGCGTCGCAAGCGCAGGCCAGTAGGAGAAATGACCGATGAACGAAGAAGAGATTGAGCGCGTCCGGCAGATTGCTAGGGCGTGGATGGACTTCTGTTTTCCGAAGGCACTCTTCATCGCCGACAAGGCGGTGAAGGACGTGCCATTGGAGACGAAGGAGAAAATCTGGGACGAGGAATTCAAACTCAGAAATGGAGCATAAACAATGAGAACAATCACACCAAAGCCGTTCAACGTCTATGAGTTCGACGAACTCTCGGACGAGGCAAAGCAGAAAGCCATCAATGGTCAGCGCGACTTCGAGTTGCAGACCGAGAACCCGTGGGCAGACGAGTGGAGGGACACCCTTCACGAGATCGAGAAACTCTTCGACATCGAGGTGGACTTCGATTCCTACAATCGGCACAGCATCTCGTGGCGCAAGTGGTGGAACAAGGAGTATGGCGAGGAGATGCTGAACCTCTCCGGCAATCGTGCGCTCTCGTTCCTTTGGAACAACTACGGGCGAGACATCTACAAGGGTAAGTATTATTCATGCCACGATAGATGGGAGAACGGCAAGTACCACTACGTCAGCCGTCGCTCCAAATGCACGCTCGTCTCCGGTGATTGTCCACTGACCGGCGTGTGCTACGACAACGATGCACTCGACCCGATGTGGAACTTCCTCGAAGGGAAAAGCCCGGACGAGAAGCCGATGGTTATTCAGCACCAGTTCAAGTATCGCTTCGAGAACTGGACGGTGAAGGACATCATCGAGGATTGTGTGGATTCGCTCTGCGATGCGTGGGAACGGGAGGAGGAGTACCGCCTGTCCGACGAGGGGCTCGTCGAATCCATCGAGTCCAACGGATACGAGTACTACGAGGACGGCACGCTCTACGCCGAACTCAAACACGGAGAAGTCGCATGACCAGGCACAACTTCAACATCCAGATTGTGCTGAAGCCGAAACTTGTTTCGGTCGAGGCAAAGAACATCGACGACGCCAAGTGGGAAGTTCGGAGGCAGGTTTGTCGAGCCCTTCCGTTCGCGCTCTCCATTGACCACATCGACTTCCTCTCACACACGCAGAACCCGAACACGGAGGACTGAAACAAATGAAACAAAATCTCTCAGCGCTTGACAAAATCTACGACTGCCTGCTCAACGGCGGAGAGTTCGGTGAATACATTGAGCCACGGGAGGACAACCCGGACAGGACGCCAATCTGGTGGCCTGTGCTGTGGTTCAGCCCGAAAGTCTACAACATGAGGAACTACGACCTCGTGTTCGCCCGCCATTACGGTTCGTCTGCGTGGCGGTTCAGCAAGAAGAACCTGCGGTGGGTGATTCGCGAATGGTTCAAGTGCAAGCCGTCCGCATTCCTCTTCGAATACCAATGCCGATTCGGCTAGGAGGAAACAAACAATGAAGAAACGATACCACATCTACGTTCACCAGATTCTCGGCGACTCCTACGACGTGATTGCCGAGAGCTTCGACGAGGCGGTGAAAGCAGTGCGTGAGGCACTTGTGTGCGGCCTGCTCTGCCCAGACTTCCGAGACGTTCTGGAAACGGACGTTGACGAGCAGGTCGTGGACACGGGCGACGATAGACTGGACTACGCCTCGCATGAGGTGAGGGACGGCGAACTGGTGGAGGTGGAAGGATGAAGAGGTTCAGAGTCCGCTACTACTACGAGGTGGTGCAGGAGGACGTGATTGAGGCGAGAGGCCTCGACGAAGCGAGGGACAAGGCGGAGTATCTTGTTGCCAGTTGGGACATGGACACGCCGCGTCCCGAGTTCGTGGACAGTCCGCATAACGAAATCTTCGTGGAGGAAATCAAGTAATGTTAGACTACGGAATTGTCGACGGGATTCTCAATCTCGTCACCATGATGGCGAATCCAACGACTCGCCCGGAGAGGTGGATGTACGAAACAGACATCCTCGAATGGGGTGAAGGCGAGGGCGACATCCAAATCGTCGTGAACGCCGTCGCACTCAACGCCGATGGGAGGGAGGATGACAAGACATTCTTTCCAGTCCCGGTGGTGGAAGCGGTGGAGGGCAAGACGTTCGACCTTGCCGAAGCCATCGTCAACCTGTTCAATGCAACGGCGAAGACAATGGGCAAGCCCGCCAACTGGCACGTCTACTCCGAACCGACGTGGTGGCACGACGGTTGGGAGACGGACGACGACCACAAAATCCAGACAATCCAGTGGAGAATCTTCAACGGATAGGAGGAACACATAATGGATAGTAAGGAAATCAGACTCATCAAGCCGGAGGAGATGTTCGCGCTCGTCGAACACTACAACGACCCGTGGCTCGGCAACCTTCTCGAAGGTTACAAGTATCTGTGCAAGAACCCCGACGGGTCGTGGACCGCCGCCGACAATACGGAGGGCGAGTGCTACACGGAGGAGTTCGATACGGAGGAGAAGGCGAGGTTCTGGTTGGAGGAGGAGTGCTCCAAGCAGGAGGCGGAGGACCACTTCAACCCGCCGCCTCCGCCGTCCGAGGACGGGTGCCAAGACTTCGAGGTCGAATGCTCGATGCTCGTGACCCGTAGGGTTCTCGTCCGCGCCAAGTCTAAGGAGGAGGCGGAGGCCATCGTCGATGCGGCGTGGACCGACGGCGACATCGAACTGGAGGTCTGCGAGGACGAGACGAGCAACGAGGTCAACGTCGTGCAGGCTCTCGGCGAGAAGTGGTTCGAGAAGGTGGGAGATGTCGTTTCCTACTACCGGCAAGGTGGCGGCGACAAGAAGTGGGAGCATGTCTGGATGTCGGACAAGAAGAAGGAGGCGGCCGATGAAGCGAAAGCGTAGCGCCAAACTTCCCGTCCGGTTCCACGTCGATTACGGAGGGGGCGTGTTCGCCTACTTCCCGACGCTGTTCTGGGACGATTACAAGGACGATAGCAACACACGGCACCACGCTTCCTATGCACACGTCGGACAGCACGGCCCTTGCGCCAACTGGTATGCGAGGAACTGCCGTCCGGCAACGCGCAAGGAATACCTGCCGCTGCTCCGTGAACTGCGGAACCTCGTCGGCTACAAGAACCTCAAAGTCGTGACAATCAAACCAAACCCGCGAATCCCCGGAGGATTTGCATACAGCAACAAAAGGAGCGCGTGAAAATGACACAGAGCATCATCCCCGGCTGCGAAGCCAACCCCGACCCGGCCACGGTCATCAACGTGGGTTCAACAATGAAGGAGATTCCAATGGACGAACTTAAGCGCGACTGCGACACGGACAAGAAGATGCAGGACACATTCGACACCCTGCTCGTTTCCTCCGCCAATGCTGCTGAGAACGGAAAGGAACTGCTTGAGGAGAACAAGCGGCTCAACGAGGAGTGCGAACAGCTCGTTCGCAGGAACCACGAGCTGTACGACGAAGTGACAAGACTGCGAAACCAGCCCGCCCTTGCTGAACTCAACGAGTTCAAGAAGGAACTTGAGGACCGCTTCGAAGATTCGAGCATCGGCAAGCTGCGCCAGGTGTGCGGCGAGTACGATGCGTGGGCCGGAGCCCTGTCCGACATCGGCGAGTCCATCACCGACGCCGACTTCATCGAGGAGTTCCCGGAGAAATGGAACAAACTCAACAACTCCTGCGGTGCGACGCTCCGCTCTGTGCTGGAGACGGTTGATTGCAAGGTCTCCGTCTGCATGGACGACTGGTTCGTGTACAGCCCGAGCGGTCCTGCCCTCATCAAGAAGTGGGTGTGCAGCGTCAACGAGCCGCTGCTTAACAGAGGCGTGAAGCATATCGGCTTCGAAGCGACGCCGACTCTTTTGAACGGTACGCTCACCCTTGAGAACATGCGAATCAACATCTTCATCTAGGAGGAATAAACAATGGACAGCAACACAATAAACAACGGAGACACCCAGATGAACACAGATACCAACATTCCAGAGTCCTTCAAGCAGTTCCTCGCAAGCGGCGAGTCTGTCATTCAGACGTGCCGTGAACTGCTCGATGAGAACGAGAGGCTCCGCAATGAGAATGCTGCCATGACCGATGCGTTCGGATACGTTCCTTGCATGCTGGACGCAATCGTAACGTCATTTGACGGATCGTCAGGCGTGGAGTGGAACGAGGTTAAGGAGTGGGTTGAGAAACTCGTCTCATCCGCAAAGAGCGCTGGTGTTGGCCTGTATTGTCTGCCGGATTTAGTCAAGGATTCTGGCGAGAAGTCCGAGCCGCCCGCCGACTACCAGACCTTGAAGGACTTCAAGGAAGAGATGGACGCCATCCACGAGGAGTTCGACATCCCGCACGATGTCGAGGCTCTCCGCAAGGATTTGCAGACGGCGAAGGACATCCGCGACATCATCGAGGAGCACACCGACGAGATCGACTTCTCCAGCGCAGACTGGAAGAAGGACTTGTCGGATCTGTTCGACGATTACAAGACCTACAAGGAGGCGTGCGACAATCACATGGTCGAGCCGGACGACCTCGACTCCACGTTGGAGGAGAAGGACCAGTTCGACAACGTGCTTGGCGACCATGGCATCACCGACGCTTCGGATCTGGAAGACACCCTCACCGACATGGAGGACGCCAAGGCATACGAGAAGGGCTTCAACGAACTATCTACGTTCGTGGAGAAGGTCAAGGAGGTCATCGGCCATTGTGGCGAGGACATTCCGGCAACCGACATGGAGGACTACAAGTAATGACGAAGAGCGACGCGAAGGAGTTTCTCTCCCGGTGCAAGCCTGGGGAGACTATAACATGGTTCCTGCAGAACGGATTCTCCGTGATCTGCGAGAGGCCCGACAAGGTGGAGGACATCACGTCCACCGCCATCACGGGCGTCGATGCGACCGGGAGGAAGTTCTGCGCCCCGCTGGACTACATCCAGCTCGGGCAGATCAAGAAGAACAACGGCAGGCACAAGTAAACAAACAAGGAGAAATGCACAATGGCTAACATCTGCACGAACCGATTCAAGGTGACCGGACCAGCCGAGTCCGTCAACGCACTCAAAAAGCGCATCACCAATAAACGCAAGAAGGTCGTCTACTGGAACGGCGAGACCGGTCCCGCTCTTATGGATCTCGACAAGGCGAAGGGCGAGGATGTCGGCAATCAGTGGGCGCATGGCTTCTCCGCTCCGGTCATCGACAAGCCGGGATGCTACTGCATCTACTACGAGACGAGGTGGGGCGCTCCGTTCGACGTGTACGAGAAACTCGCCGAACTGTTCAAGGACTGCACCATCACGGTCTGGGACTGGATCGAATGCAACGGCGGTGGCAAGACGAAATGGAAGTGGAACCACGAGACGAATTCGCTCGACATTGAAGAGAGCGACGAGCGGACTGACGAACGTTTTCGTCGCCTCATCGAAGATCGGCAGATGTAAGAAGAAAGGAAATACACAATGAGCAGACTCAACATCAAAGCCGAGGACAAGACGCAGGAATACATCCTCGCCTACCTCGAAGAGAACGCGTCCGACTCCCTCGTCGAGCGCATCAACGCAGGGAAGAAGACTCTCTCCGGCTGCCTCTCCTACCTCTCCGACTGGGCGAGGAAGGAGCTGAAGCCGAAGGGCGGTGTGGCAGGCGCGCCGGACGAGGTGGTATTCGGGCAGGCCATCCACTACTTCGAGGAGGATAGCCTGGACTTCGAGAAGAAGGCTCCGGTCGCCGAGGTCAAGGCCGCTCCGTCCGCCGCTGCCCCGGTCAAGGCGAAGGGACGGAGGACGAAGGTCGCCGTGGCGTCGGTCCCCGTGGACGAGGCCAAGGTTTCGTCCACGGTGGACGAACTCCTCGCAGACTGCGGCATCGCCGTGGCTGAGGAGAAGCCCGCCGATCCCGAGCCCGAGCCGGAGCCGGAGCCCGAGGCTCCGCCCGCTCCCGAAGAGCGCAAGGAGCCCGAGCAGATGGACTGGCTCAAGGAGTTCGGCATCGGCGTCTAGGGAGGATAGACCATGCAGAGACTAACCAAGGCGGAGCGGGATTTGGTCCTGCTCCGATCTCATTTGCTACGCAAGGAGTACGGCCTGCCGAAGACGAGCAAGCAGACGCACCGCTTCGTCGTCCTTCACAAGACGAGGAACGGCGGCGTGCAGATGCTGCTCGTCGCAACGCGCCGACCGAAGGACGGAGCGAAGGTGGTCGCGCAATGGAGGCCGGAGGACGACCGGTTCTTCTTCCGCGACATGACGTACAAGGGGCCGATGGCCGGATGGCCCGTGCAGTGGGACATCGAAAAGAACGACGCCTACTACAAGGAGACCGGGCAAAGGCCGTACACCTGCTCCGGCTACTACCAGCACATCTGCTGGTGCAGCGACGAGCCCGACCTCGTGTGGAAGTGGAACCCCATCAAGGACCGCGGCCCGTGGAACTATATTTCCGTGGTGAACCCCGAGGTTCTGGCTGAGACGAGATACAAATATTGCGGGTGGTCGCAGGGCTGCACCGTTTCGCTGGAGGCGGCGCTTGCCGCCTACCACCAGAACCCGAAGGCGGAGTCGCTCGTCAAGGCCGGGTCGTACTACTTCTACAAGCTGTACGGCAAGACGAAGATGCGCGACCTCGATCGCAACCACCAGCTCCGCCGCTTCGTGATGAAGGCGATGATGGAGAACAGCCCCGTGATGCGACTTGCGTGGTGCGACATCAAGTGGCTCGCCGCATCATCCAAGCGGACGATCGAGCAGGCAAGGGAGCGGGCGTGGAAGCGCGACGAGATCGCCAGCTACTGGTATGGATACGGATGCCGTCTCGCGTCCTGCATCGACCGGGAGGAGGCCATGAAGTACTGCGAACGCATGCGGATCGACCGTGGCAGATACGCCGAGGCGCAGCACCTCGCAAGGGAGGAGGGCCTTGACCTGCACGCCAGGTGCAACGCCTTCCCGACGACGTTCGAAGTCTATTACTACGAGCGCAAGACGGAGGAGGCGAAGCGCATCGAAGCCAAGCGCAGGGAGGACGAGCTCCGCCGCAAGAAGGAACTCGCCGAGCGCGACAGCATGATCGCTCAGTTCATCGACGAACTGAAGGAGAAGCTGAAGCGGGTGAAGACCGGAGACTACAAGATTCTCTGGCTCACCAAGCAGGACGAGTTCCGCAAGGAGGGGTCCAGCATGCACAACTGCATCGGCGGTGGAGGCTACTCGCTCTCCATGAGCAGGCGCGAATGCGTCTGCCTTGTCCTCGCCTCGGAAGGCGAGCGGGTCGACGTGGAGATCGACGGCAACTGGAAGGTGAAGCAGTGCTACACCAAGAACAACAGCAAGGCGAGCGACGCCGCACGAAAGATTGCGGAGAAGATCGCCGCCGCGCTCAAGAAACACTACGCCGCCAAGAAACGGGCGGCCTAATGAAAGGAGAATACACAATGGACCTCAAAGAAAAACAGGACAAACTTCGAGCGGAAGGCAAGCGGCTCTGCGTGGACTGCAAGCACGGCTCGTTCAACTGGTGGCGTGCCTTCTCCGGCGACGTCGTTGCAAGCCACTTCTGCAAACTGCACCCGAGTGACGGGTTCTACACCATCCATATCAACTGCCTGTCCTGCGAACACCCGGACAGGTTCTGCAAATTCGAACCGAAGGAGAATGCACAGTGAAAGCAACGAAGTGGGTCAGCTATCTCTACGAAGTGGAGATTCCAGACGAGGAACTGAAGGGCAAGAGCGAGTCCGAGCAGAACGACATGCTCATCGACAAGCTGTACGCAACCATCCGAAAGGGCGGGTGGCCGGACGGCGTGGTCCACGAGGACAGGCATTCGGAAATCGAAATCGAGGAAAGCGATGGACACATCAAGACCGTCCCGTAAGGAGGAACCGAATATGCAGGAAGTTCCAACGCTGTGGTGCTTTTACGTCCAGACGAAAGAAGGCACAATCCAGAAGGATGTGTATGCCATGTCCAGAGGTGAAGCGTTCTACAAGGTTTCCGAACTGACCGGACAGAGGGACACTTGTTTGATCCATCTGTTCAGGATAGTCAAAGGCAACGAATCAGTCGAGTACTAAAGGAGACGGCACAATGAACAACGAAGTTCATCCGCAACCGATCAGCGAACGAATCAAGGACATCTGCAATGACGCCGCCTACCGGCTCCGCGTGGCAGAGTCCACCGGGAGGAAGAACGCGCAGGAACGTGGTATCTACCACTACGCCTCCGACCTCCTCGAAGAGCAGGCCGACCGTACCTGCACCGACCACTACCCCGTGGAGAAAGACCTGCTCGGCGGAGCGGACAACTGGCACATGTACACTTGGGGCGGGTGCGGGCTGACGAACGACGAGGACATCTGCCGGATGTTCTTCTCGCCGTCCCAGCAGAAGGCCAAGAAGTACGGCAACCTCCCTCCCTACAAGGGCGGGAACTGGCTCGACTTCGAGGCGCAGATGGCGATGAAGGCGAAAGGCAACGCGCTGTTCTACCTTTACAGCTCGCTGTCCCTGCCGACATACGACCCACGCGAGACGAGCACGGTGCAGTACCTCGTCGCCAAGCACTCCTTCGACGCCGAGTGGACGAACTATATCGCAGGTAAGCTTGTGACAAAGAACGCGTACTACGTCAAGGGCTGCATCCTCGAATGCCACTCGTGGAGGCCGGAGGGATATGCGGACTGCAAGCCGCTTGACGGAAGTTGCAGTAGCATGTTCCTCGACCACGAGAAACTGCGGTGGAACACAGCATCGCTCTACTAGCCATGAACAACTCGTGCCACGACTGCCTCCGCTTCGCAATCCGGTTCGGTTCGAACGGACGGCCATACGACTACAACGACAGAACTCCGGTCTGCGTCCTCACCGGAAACGAGGTGAACCCGGACGCAGACCGATGCGAGAAATACGAACCATACAAACAGAAAGGAATGCACAATGGCTAAGATCCCAAGCACGTTCCTGAAGGAACTCAACGACAGCATCGTCTGGATGTCATCCCTGCACCTGCGGGCTTACGCCTACCACGAGCGCAGCAAGGACAAGGACCAGCCGTTCTGCTGGGACAAGTGCGTCGGCCTCCGCTATGCGGCGACCGTCGTGCTGCTCAAGGACAACATCGTCAAGGGCTACATCAAGCGCAAGAAGGGCGAGGCCCTTCTCTCCCGGCTGGACGAGGCGTTCAAGTCCTACGCCTCCGTCATCTTCGACCGGCAGCAGCTGGTCGACGAGGCGCTTGCGAAGCTGGCCGAGATCCAGAAGGACATCGACCTCGTTTTCTAGGAGGACACAATGAACACGAAACCAAAGATCACGCAGTCCGAACTCGGCCGCATACGCCGAGCCATGAGCACGGCGGAGAACGCAATCAGCGAGTACCTCTGGCTCTCTCTGATGAACGTGGAGAACCCGCAGGCTCGCCACCTGTTGGCCGAGGCATTCCGCAAGTCGAGCCACACGATCTTCGCCGACATCTCCGACGCCATCATGGCGTGCGAGATCGCCGTAGGATAAAGGAAATAGAAATGACACTAGAAGAAATCGTCAAGGACTTGGAGGCCAATCCGTCCAAGGAGCTATGGGTGGACCGCGGATGGAAACGTGCAGACCATCCATTTGTCAGGCATCCTCCTGTGTGGACGTCCTATGGAGGGTCGTCCACCGGGGCCGGACTGAAGTGGGGGTGGTTGACGTGGCAAGAGGACATCCTTCACATGGGAACTGCGTGGGACATGTTTACCGTGGAAGAGAACACTCCAAACCGAATCCGCATCGCATTCCACGATATGTGGTAATAAGACAACAGAACAGCAGGAGAAACACACAATGAACCCGATGCAACTCTATGCGCTGAACGATGCTCAGCGCTTCCCGTCCTTCAGCGGAGAGCCGTCCGAAGCCGACCGCCCGTCCACCCTGTTCTACGCGGACTTCAAGGTGGCCGAGGCGTATGGCGAGAAGGCCGTGAAGGACACCTTCAAGAACTGCGGCGACCTCACTACGAGGGACTGGAAGGAGGTGGCGGAGCTGTCCGTCGTCCTCAACCACCTGCTGTGGGAGGCGTACTACGCAAAGAACAAACCTCTCGCCAAGCTCTACGACAAGCTCTGGCGAGAAGTGGACGGGCTCTGCCACTCGTGGACGGACGAGGAGCGGGTGTCGTACTACTTCAACCTGACAGACTAACGAAACCAAACACACACCAACCAACACACACCAACCAAGGAGACAACACCATGAGCAAGAACGACACCAACACCGCCGCCAAGATCAACGAGCAGATCAACACCGCCGAGCTCGCCGCCGCCTACAAGCGCATCGCCGTCACCGACAGCGCCGCCAAGAAGGGAACCTACGACATCGCCGTCGAGTTCCTCCGCAAGCACGGCGGCTCCCCGTGGCGCAAGGCCAAGCTCGTCGAGGGCCTCACCGCCGAGCAGGCCGCCGTCGCCGCCTGCGTCCTCCGCGCCTACTGCATCGAGGAGACGCGCCAGATCGACGTGAAGGACCATCTGCCCAACCCGGACAGGAAGGATGACGGCAAGGCGAAGGCGAAGAAGCCCGGCAAGGCGAAGAGCCTCGCCGCAGGAATCGTCGCCGTCAAGTAGTGGTTGAAATCTGGAAGCGCCCCTGCTATAATGGGGCGCTCAATCCAACGAAAGGAGAGCACAATGAAAAAGATCCCGAAAGAGTGCGAAGAAACACTCGCAAAGGTGAACGACCGAGTTCTTGAATGGTTGAGACGGCGTCTAATCGCATATGAAACAGGCGGAGGGATTGCAGTAGCCGTCGAGCTGATGAGAAAGACGAGCAAAAAGAAACCAATCCCAGAGCCTTGGGAAACGATACATGTCGCGAATGGATTGACGGCGGACCAAGCCAACGCCGTTCTCCATGCCATGCGTAATTTCTACACGGGAGAACGCAGATTGCTTACAAATCGTAAGATGGTCGCTGAATCAAAAGCGAAAGCAAAGGAGAACAAACAATGATTGCGCTTGCGATTTTTGCATTCTTCTTCTGGGTGTTCCCGCTCATCTGCCTTGCGCTCACATGTTATTGCCCAAAGCTAGACAAGTGGAATCCAGCAGCTCAGAGCGATGACTACGCTTTGTTTGATCGTGAGTCCATGCGGCAGATGGGAAGGCTTGACCTCAACGAAGAAAGAGAGAAGCAGGGGCTTCCTCCGATACCTGAGCCGAGGGGATTGCATCCGCAGTCTGAGTATGCGCTACTGCTCAAGAGGAAGGGCTTGTGGCCAGAAGCTCCCGATGGCCGTGGAGGCGTATGGTTCAACCATCCTCATACACGATACCGTGGATACGACACCAAGCGAGACGTTGTCGGGATCGTCTATACGTGGCAGAGCCCTCCGAAAAAGTATATCCCAACGAAAATGTAGCGGAGACTCCGGTGCAGGTGTAGAATCTCCGGCGAAACCCATACATACAGGAGGTTCTACCATGCCGGGAAAGCCGAACACGCCGGGCAAGTCCGAACTCATCCAGGTCGGAACCCTCGCCCATCCAGGAAACGAGAAGACTCTCACCGAGTGGATCGCAAACTGGAAGACAATGGTCAAGGGCAAGCCGAACAAGTCGCTCGTCGCCGCGGCGCAGGACATCATCCTCATCGCGGCCGACGATGCGAAGGCCCAGCTCAAAAGGGGCGAGGAGTTCCGAATCCGTCCTGAGTTCGATCCGGTCCTAGACCATCTGCTCTGGGCCGTTGCCATGGTCGCAAAGGGCGAGAGGTTCCACGACATCGAAGTTGCGACCGGGATGACGTGGACTCGGCTGCATGCTTGCTCGAGCATCGACAAGAAGGGGTTCGGACTCGTCTGGGCTGCGGCGATGCGGATCCGCGAGGACGGGCAGGCCGAGCGGTCGCAGGAGCTTCTCCGCTCCAAGGCCGAGAAGGGCGTCGTGAAGCCGGTCGTTGTCCGCGTCGACAAGGATACGGACGAAATCCGAATGGTCACGCAGGACAGCGAATCGCTGATCGCCAAGGCCGCTGAGTTCGGTGCAAGGATGAGGCAGGAAAAATCGGAGGCGAAGAACACCGTGAACATCGGGCAGGCCGTCACGTACAACATCGAGGCGCCGCAGTTCATATTGAAGAACGAACCACTTAAACTCATTGAGACCAACCCGCTAGAGGGGCTCAAAAAAAAGCTGGAGTAGCCTCATTTTCCGCTTGCGGTGTGGCTACACCTGTGCTACAATTAGGGGCACAACGAACGCAACAACAGACAGGAGACAACAGCCATGCCCAACAAGAGATCGGACGACAAGGTACTGTTCCGCGCCTTCCTCACGAAGGACGAGCGCGCGGAGCTGAACCGTCTCGTCAAAGAGAGCGGCGAGCCGGATGCAACAACATTTATCCGGCACCTGCTCCATGCTGCGATTGACGAGAATGCGCGTGCCAAGGAGCGCGCAGCGAAACAGAACAACACAAACAACGTAAAGAAGCAATAGAGATGACCAACTCACAATCCGTCCAGACAGACACTCCCCTCGCCTATCGCGCAACAGACACGGAGGCGGCATTCATCAAGGGCTATGCGAACGCCCTCGGCATCACGTGCAACGAGGCGTTCACGCGCTTCGTGCGTTCCGCTATTGGGTGTGGCTACACCTGCGGGAAGCGCCGTGCTTCTGCTATTGGGTGTGGCTACACCGAAAAGAAAAAGGCGAACTAGCCATGCCTGCGACCTATCAGCGCAAGCGCGTTCAGCAGCTGCTGAAGCTGTCCAACAGGGCAATGGCGCAGATCTTCCCCGAGAGCGTTTGCCCCGGCGGGAGGATCAGCGAGGAGGCGGTCTGCCGCGTCCTCAACGAGAAGGCCGTTGCGATCCAGCCCGTCCACTACATCCCCGGCCTGCTGACCGAGGAGGAGTTCGCCGAGTCCATCCCCGGCGAGGATGGCAAGCCTCTCACGAGGATGCAGCTCTATCGGATGTGCAACCGAAAGAGGAACCCCCTACCCCACTACCGGCTTGGCGTGGCGACTCGCCGCTTCACGCCTGGCGTGATGGAGTGGTACCGCTCCTACGTCGGCTCCGGCGTCTACGTAGACTTCCGGCGCTACTCTCCGGGGGCACAACCATACGTAAGAAAGGACGCGTAAGGATATGGCAGATGCGCTTGGACGAGGAAAGTTTCCCACTACTGGAATTGACGCGGCTGACGCATGGGTGCGCGACGCCAGAGGATACATCGGCATCGTCGCGAATCGGTGCAAGGTCTGCGTCAACCGATCCAGATGCAGGGACTGCTTCTCGCTCCAGGCGCGACTGCTAACCGAGCGGCACGATGCGATCTGCCGTGGCGGCACCTTCGAGGACGAGCTGGACCGCATGAAGAAGGCTGTCCTAGCGCAGTTCTGCGACACGGGCAAGACCACAATCCGTGGCGACGAGCTCGAGGTTCCTGGACTCCGCTCGGCTCACAAGGCGAGGTTCCTGTCGGCAATGTGCGCCGAGGGATTGCTCGTTCTTGAGCGACGGACAAGTGGAGCATCGAACCACCGCTCCATCTACTACTCAATTCCGCAACCAACAACAACAAAGACACGACGAAACAATGGCTAAAACCATCAACAAAGAGCAATGGCTCGAACGCCGCAAGACAGGAGTTGGCGGGTCGGACATGGCCGCCCTCCTTGGTGTGAGCCCATGGCGCACAAGCCTCAATGTCTGGATGGACAAGACGGACGACGGTCCGGCCATCGACATGCCAACCGTCCGGCAGCGGATCGGCACGGCGCTCGAGCCGCTGGCTGCTGAGATGTACACGGAGCAGAGCGGGCGAAAGGTCCGCAAGTGCAACATCCAGCTGGAAGGGAGCGGGCACCGGATCGGCAACGTGGACCGGCTCGTCTACTGCGAGGACGGCAAGCTCCCTTGGCGCAGGAACATGGGCGTTGTGACGGAGCGCGCCCTTGAGATCAAGACAACGAGCGAGATGGCCGAGTGGGACCGCGTGCCGGACCACTACATCACGCAAATCCAGCACTACATGGGACTGATGCCGACCGTCAAGGTCGTTGACGTTCCGGTCCTGTTCCTGTCGCTCGGCACGTTCCGCATCTATCATGTCGAGAGGGACGATTCGCTCATCGCCGATATGGCGAAGGTGGCAGATGAGTTCTGGACGAAGTACGTTCGCACGAAAACGCCGCCGCCTCCGCAGGACGAGGACGACCTGAAGGTCATGTTCCCGCGCCACGAGGAAGGGCTCAAGTGCATCGCAGACGATGACGTGATGGCCGCCTACAACGAGTACATGCGACTCGCCGCAGTCGTGAAGCAGGCCGAGGACGATCTCGAGCAGCAGAAGTTCATCATCCAGTCCGCGATGAAGGCTGCCGAGGTTCTCGAGACTCCGGACCACCGCAAGCTCGTCACCTGGAAGACCGGCAAGGACGTGGAGAAGGTGGACTGGAAGGCCGCCTTCGAAGAGCTTGCCGACGCCTACGGCGATCACGACGCCGCAAGCGCAGTCATCGGGGCGCACACCACCACCCGCCCCGGATCCCGAATCTTCCGGCTCTCGGCCGGCAAGTAAACCACAACAACAAAACCAACACACCACACACAATGGCTAACATCGTCAAGGTTGACAATCCCTACGGAGCCGTCGCCGCCGCCACCCCGGCGGACGCCGCGTCCTCCCTCGCCACCATCGCCGCCGGAGCCAGCAGCTCCGAGGTCCAGATCGCGCAGGCCAAGGCACAGGCCGAGTCCTTCGCAATGGTCATGGCCGCCAAGCAGTGGCCGCGCGACGAGGCGAAGTCCGTCGAGAAGCTCCTCGTCGCCTGCCAGCGCCCCACTCTGGCCGAGCAGGCGGTCTACACCTACGCACGGATGGGGACGGACATCACCGGCCCGTCCATCCGGCTTGCCGAGGCGGCCGCCCGCGCATGGGGCAACATCAAGTACGGGTTCAAGGTCACGGGCAGCGACAAGCTCAACACCGAGGTGCTGTGCTACGCCTACGACATGGAGTCCAACATCCCGGTCGAGCGGGCGTTCGTCGTCTCGCACATCCGGCACACGAAGAACGGGGACAAGCTGCTCACCGACCCGCGCGACATCTACGAGAAGGTCGCGAACGAGGCGATGCGCCGCGTCCGTGCCTGCATTCTCGAGTGCATTCCCGGCGACGTGATCGAGAGCGCCGTGAACCAGTGCGAGCAGACGCTCACCGCGACCGCCGACATCTCGGAGGCCACGATCAAGAAGCTCGTGGACGCGTTCGCCAAGCTCGGCGTCACGAAGTCGCAGATCGTGGCGAAGATCCAGCGCAACCTCGACGCCATCACTCCGGCGCAGGTCATCGCGCTCCGCAAGATCTTCGTCTCGCTCAAGGACGGCATGGCGAAGCCGGAGGACTTCTTCGACCAGAACATCGTGGAGGCGAAGGCGACCGTGAACGTGACGCCGAAGGCCAAGAAGCCCACTCTGGCGGAGAAGGCTGCTGCTGCCGCGGCCGCCGCCAAGGCGAACGAGCCCGAGCCGCCAGCGGAGCCGCCCGCCCCCGAGACGCGCACGCCGCCGCCCGACCTGCCCTATACCCCAGAGGACGAGATCGAGGACATCCCCGACACCCTCTAGCGAAAGGAACCCGGGCCGCTCGCCTTCGTCTCCGTAGGTGTTGGCCCCGGTCGAATGGGGGTAGTGAGCGGTAGCCCCATTCCCTTTTCCAAAGCCAATGAAAGGTCAAGTCACAATCGGCCCACTTGCCGCCTCGGCAATCGGCTTCGCCTCGTCAAACGAGGAGGCCGGACGGATCGCCAAGACCGTCCTCGCCTACCTCGCCGGGAATGGGGTCGAGGCTCTGCTGCCGCCGCACATCAAGGACGAGTGCGACGACATCATCCGGCTGGCGGAAATCTCCCGTCGGAACGGCGCAAAAGGCGGCAGACCGAAAACCCAGAATAACCCAGATAAAACCCAGAATAAACCCAGACAAAACCCAGACAAAACCCAGAATGCCATAACGCGCGCACCCGCGTCTGATGGAGAAGTTACCCTTAGACTGACACCTGTAGAAGAAAGAAAGAACATAGTTCTTTCGAAAGAAGAACCCCCTTCGACCCATCCCGAGCCACCCGTCGAGGCTCCCTCCGAGCCGACCGACTTCGCCCTCGTCGCCGAGCCTGTCGCCAAGCCGACTCCGCCAGCCGCCAAGGCCAAGTTCAAGAAGCCCGACGTGTTCGAGGTCGCCGCCTACTGCCGCGAACGGCAGAACGGAGTCGACGCACAGGCGTTCGTGGATTTCTACGAGTCGAAGGGCTGGATGATCGGGAAGAACCAGATGAAGGACTGGAAGGCTGCGGTACGGACGTGGGAGCGGCAGCGCAACACTCCGCCGTCAACGGCCGACCCGACCAAGTTCTACAACCCAGAGCCGACCGACTGGTCCAAGCTCGGGCAGACATACGGAAGTTCACCCATCACCACACCCACACCCCCAACATTCTGACATGAACAAAATCATCAAAGAGCTAAACAACCCGATGGTGGTGACCATACTGACCATCGGGACAACCGCAATCAATGTGTTGGCAAAACGCGAAGGCATCATTTCGTGGGACTGGGTTCTCGTTCTCTGGCCGCTCTGGTTGCCTGAGGCGGTTCTCGGCTGGCTGATGCTTGCAACCGACTTGTTTGACCGCAAATGAACCAAGACACAATCCAGAACATCGCGGACGGCATGTGCAAGCGCCTTGCCGAAAACGCCGTGCCGAAGGACGAAGCGCGCGACATCGAGGAACATATCCCGTGGCGCAAAGACGACAACATCGGATTTTTCGTAGAGCAAGGAGGCTACACGCGTCCTGTCGCGGGTCCGGACTTCCTTCGCGTTCTCAATGCCTGTCACGCCATGGTAGAAGGCCGCATCCGTGGCCTCGTGATCTGGGGACCGACCGGGCGAGGAAAGACCTGCGCGGCAAAGGCGATTGCGGACGGCCTGCTTACGCGTGAGTTCAAGGGACTGTCCGAGTACTCGCCTCCGACGCTCGTGCCTCCCGTCCGCGTTGACTGCTACGCCGTCGCATCGCTGTCGCCCGACAGGATCGAGGAGATCTCCAACGCCCGTGGCGGCAACTACTGGATCGAGGACGCCGGCGTCGAGCCGACGGTCAACTCCTACGGCACCCGCTCAGACGTGATCCGCAACTGCATCGCCGCGATTGCGGAGAAGCCGAGCGTCAAGTTCATTGTCACCACGAACCTCGACATGGCCGGACTCGCCAAGCGCTACGACGAGCGCACCGTGAGCCGCCTGTGCGACTCCGTTGGCTGGCTCCAGCTCACCGGCGTCGACCGCCGCATCGAGAACATCGTCACGTTCTAACCACACAAACAAAGGAAAACACAAATGTCCAAGACATTCGAGCTCACCGGCTGCATCAGCAAGATTCTGCCGATCCAGACCTTCAACTCCGGCTTCCAGAAGCAGACGCTCGTCATCAACGACAAGGACGAGAAGTTCCCGCAGGAGATTGCCATCGACTTCACCCGTGACAACGTGAAGAAGCTCGAGCAGTACCAGCCCGGCGACCATGTGACAATCACGTTCGCCATCCATGGCCGAGAGTGGAACGACCGTCACTTCGTGGACCTCAAGGGTCTGCGGATCGAGAAGGCGGTGAAGATCGGCGGCGAGTCGCACGTCGGCCAGCACGCCCCCGCTCCTGTCGTGCAGCCGAGATGGAACCACGCGACCGCTCCCGCGCAGACTCCCGCCCCGCAGCAGCCGCAGCAGTACGACGAACTCCCGTTCTGATGAACCGCTGCTGCGAAGACTGCGCCCTCGCCGACGGCTACGGCGACTGCGGCTGCAAGCCCAAGCGCCACGAAGGCGTGTGGGAATGCGACTGCTGGGAGCCTATGCCGCCTGACGAGGAAGAGATCAATGGAGAACAAGAAATGACAGACCAAAACTGGAGCCTCGTAATAGAGGAGCTGGAAGCGGCGAAGAAGAAGCACCCGAAGTTCTGCGACAAGCTCACCGACACGCGAAACGTCAAGTGGAGCGATTCCGAGAAGGCGATCAAGATTCGCAACAATACGCGGGTCTACTCTGCCGCCGACGACATCATCATGGAGGAACTCGCGGAGGCGTTCGCCGCCGTCGAACGATGCGACCTCGCGCACGCACGGCAGGAACTCGCCCAATGCGCCGCCGTGTGCATCCGGGCGATGGAATACATCGAAGACGAAATCAACAGGGGGACAAACAAGTGAATAGACTCATGAACCTCACCCCGGAGACAATCGCCTACACCGAGTCGAACGGCGCGCCGGACGGCTCCTGCGACGAGCATCGCGAGTGCCGCGACTGCGCGCGAGACGGGAAGTCCTGCGTGTGGGCGGAAGCGCTAGAGGCACGCCGACTTGAGCGCCTGCAGGATGATTGGGAGGGCAGACGCCATGCATAACGACCAGCCAGAAACCCTCTCCGCGATCCTCGCGGAGATGCGCGCATCTGCACACGATTCGTTCGCGTCAAAACTAGTCGCGGAATACGAGGAGACCGGACGCCTCGACGAAGTGCCTGCCGCACAGGCGCTCAAGGATGACGACGCCTATCTCGCGCATCTCGCCGACCGGATCGAGGCCGCCGAGATGCGGGAACGGGAACAGAAAAGAAAACTCTACTCTAAAATCATCTCTCGGCTGGAGGATAAACTGGCTGAGTCGGTTCGCGAAAACAAGCTCCTTCGTGCAGAGAATGAAAAGCGCAAAAACGATCTCTTGAAGGCAAATCGAAAGATCGAACGGCTCGCCGGCAATATCGTATCCGAGTTGAAGTCCGCGCTCGTCGAAATCCTCGACCGGACGAATCGCGAGAAGGCGCGCAACTACGACGCGGCCCTCAATTGCGGCATCCTCGAAATCCACGACATCGCAAACACGGCAATCAACGAAACCAAAGGAGAATGAAGATGAGCAACAACGAATGGAAGAAGGTCTGCGCGGCGTGCGCTGAAGGAACGCCGCCTGCGCGGTGCGCCTACTACGGCGATCCGAACGGATGCAATGCTCCGACCCTCGGGATGCACCCGGAAGGCGACCTCGCGGAGCGGTTGCAGGAAGCGCTGGAAAAGGCCGAGCGCCGAATCGCGGAACTGGAGCGCGCCCCCGGCAACGCCGCCGCCATGCGCGAGGCGCTCCAGAAAATCAGCCATTCGATATGGTCGAGTATCGACCCGACCTGCAACGACGATTGCTGCAAGCCGTGGCGCGAATTGGCGAAGATCGCAGACGCCGCAATCAAAGGGGAAACGAAATGAAAATCAGCAAATTCGGACGATGTTTCTTGGTCGAAGCAGATGGGACGTGTCTTATGGAAAGCCGAAATGGATTGATAAAGCCACGCACAGAGCGATGCGGCTACTTGGTGTTTTGCATTATGTACAATGAGAAGCCTAAAAAAGTTTTTGCCCATCGACTTATTGCGGAGGCGTTTGTTCCAAATCCAAACAATCTTCCACAGGTCAACCACAAGGACGAGAACAAACAAAACAATCAAGCGAACAATCTTGAATGGTGTACATCGAAATACAATAGCGAGTACTCCAGACGACTTCATCCGCAAAGAGAACTTGCACGATGGCGAAAGGCTGGTATCGCATCTGGAAAAACAAGAGCGCACAAAGTCCTTGCGTATCGCGGATCTGAACTTGTTGCTTCATACGAATCTGTCGAAGCGGCAGCAAGAGCCGTTGGATGTCACAGAAGAAGCATTAGCAGAGTTGCAAAAGGTGAATACGGATGCAAGACAGCAAAGGGTTATCGCTGGCTCTTCGCCCCGGCGGAAGGAGGCGCGGAATGATACTCAAACTCGACGAAGTGGACTTCGATTTCATCTGTCGCATTCTGAGCAGGGCGAAAGCCGAGTTCAAGGATCGAATGATGGACACGTCGATTTCAGAGGGCTACCGAAACCATTTCCGCGAGTCCGCGAAAATGGCAAACGCGGCCCGCGACATGATGTTCAACGCGAAGCAGGACGCGGAGAAGGAAGGAGGCGACCATGCCTAGCCAAAAACTCAAGCCCTGCCCGTTCTGCGGAGGTGCCGCAACGGTTCGAAGTTCGATTCCCGGCGGATGGGGAAATCCTTGCATATGGTATGTCAGGTGTGAGAATGCAGGCTGCCCAGTCCAGCCGTCTTCAATGTCTCCGAGAAGTTCGGAAAGAGAGGCCGTCGACGCGTGGAACCGCCGCGCGGGGGAGGACAAGAAATGAGAGTCTACCGCGAGACGATGCCAGGAACGACCGACTGCGTGCATTGCGTCCGGACTTGGTTCCCGTCCAAGCGCGACGAGAACAAGGGCCGACTGGGTTGGTCCTGCGAACTCGATGAGTACGACGAGCGCCTTGGGTGCAAGAAGGGGCAATGCTACTACTACCGAAAGGAGAAGAAAGCGAAATGAAGCAGTACAACGTGAAGGCCGGAAACGAAGTCGTTGTCTCCAACCACTTCGAGACTCTCGCGCAAGCCAAGCGCGAAGTCAAGCTGTTCAAGGAGGCGGACGAAGCCTACGACATCGGGCGACCAGACGGCTACTACAAGATCGTCGAGCGCGAAGTCACGCCGTGGCGTGTCGTGAAGGAAGGAACGAAATGAATAAACCATACACCAAGAACAAGAAGAAGGCCAAGAGCGCCGAATGGACTACATCCGGCGTCGGGTTGCCACGCGCTGTCACCATCCGACTCAAGAAGGAGTCGCAGCTCGACCGCATCGAGCGCAAGCTGGACGAACTGCTCTCGCGTCCGCTCGTGTGGAACGTGCCGGCGTTGCAGAATCCGGTCTATGAAAAGGCTCCGTGGTGGATGAACCCCAACGTGCCGCGGCCGACCGTCACCTGCAATGCGGAGTATAAAACGAAATGAGCTTCGACGCATACCATGTGGACGATGCGACCGATGCGGAAATTCAGAAGGAGATCGACGCGATCTTCGAGACGTGCTGGTCGATCAACCATCTGACCTACATCGCGGCGGAGCGCGTCCGAATGTGCGGCGCTCTCGTCGGACGAATCCAGCGCGGCAAGTTCGAGAACGTCACAATCAAGGGAAGGAAGATGTGGATCGGAACGAAGCAGACCGGACTCACGACCGTCACGCAGACGAATGCGCTGACGTGTCCGTGGAAGGTGATCGCAACGCCGGTCAGCAACAAAGGAGACAGGAGGTGGAGGGGATGAGCGCCAAAGCAAGCCCGAGGCCGTGGCGCGTGAACGGCCATTCCATCGAGGCCAACGACCCGGACGGTCTGTGGCTCCAGAACGAGAAGACCGGACGCGGCGTGGTTGCGAACCTGCCGTCGTGCCCGAAGTCCAGAATGTCGAAGAAGAATCGAGATACATGGGACGCAATCGTAGAGGCGAACGCGCGCCTCATCGTGGACGCCGTGAACGAGCGCGACCGCCTCCGCGACATCGTGAAACGGATGGCAGACAAACTGGAAGTCCACCGGGGAATCTTCACGGCGAGCAACGTGTGGTCGGAAACGGGATGCCACGAAACCTGCTCGCTCATCCGCGAGGCCCGCGCAGCAATCGGGGAGGAGGATAGAAAATGAACCAGGAACTGAAAGACGCGATCATGGACGCAGTTTACGTCCAGCTTGAACGGGACGACATGCAGACGCCATGCACTCTCCCGTTTATGACATCATCGAAGTATGGCGTGTGCGACGGTGATGGATGCCCCGTGAGCGACGAGACAATTGCAAGCGCGCTGAACGCGGTGGCTAAAATCCAGACCGAATACTACAAAGTCAAGAAAGAAGTCAAGAAAGGAACCCAGAAAGAAATGAGCGACGAAGCAAGCCCGAGGCCGTGGTCGCTGTTCGTCCACGACGAGCAAGAAGGAGGCGACGGCGAGGTTTCGATCTGCGCCGAAGGAGAGTGGATCGCCACGATGAACCTGCGACGAAGCACGGCAAAGGCCGACGCCGCGCTCATCGTTGACGCGGTGAACCAGATCGGAAACGCGCGCGGCATCGCAAAGACCGCCGTGAACGAGTACGCCGAACTTGGCGAAAGGTACAACCGGCTTCTCTCCGCGATGAAGGCCATCGAGGACTTGTGCAAGGTTCTCGACCGGACCGACCTCTGGGAAGCCCGCGAGGAATGGCTGGACGACGCGATCTACTACATCCGCAAAGAGGCGCGCGCAGCAATCAAGGAGGACAAGGAATGAGAGGACCATCAACAAAAGACCTGTTTGAATCATTCCGAGACGGCAAGATCACCGGCACGCGCTGCGACCTCGTGATCCTGCTCTTCTGCGGTCTCGATTATGCGCTCGGCCGCCAGACCTACGTGACCGACGTCATCCCTATGCTAATCCTGCGGAACCGCAAGCTGCTCCGCGACGGAGACCTCTACACGATGATTCAGCGCATCGACGAAGCGGAGAAGCACGACAACCTCGGCTCTCCTACCATCGACGCCCCTGGCTGGCGCAGGTTCCGCGACAACCTCAAAGCGGAACTTGCCGACCGCGAGAAGAAGCTGGGGAAGAAATGATCGCCGTCGAACCGTTCGTCGCAAACGAGAAGTTCCTGTGCGACTGCTGCCGGAAGACCATCTGGGCCGGCGAGTACGGACTGCACGTCTACTCCGACGTGGACGCAGGCCGCTCCGCAAAGATATGCGCGCCGTGCTTCTTCTACATCAAGGAAGACCCGGTGACGCAGGAGTGCTTCGGCAAGATGCTCAAGCACCGGTTCCCCAACGAAGCGCGGACGCGAAAGGCGCAGTCCGACATCCTCGACAAAATCAACACGCGAAAGGAAAACACAAAATGCCAACCGAAGAACAGAACAAAACCAACGAAGAAGAACGCACCGAAGCCTCGTCCGGCCGATACTACTGGGTCGTCATCCCCCGCTCCGGCGGAGCGCCGCGGCTCGTCGCGTCGCAGGGAGGATACGAGATGCGACAGCTCTCCGACCTCCTCGGAGGCGGGGCGTTCTCGCAGATCCCGGTGACCGAGCTGCCGAAGCACAAGCTCGCCGTCTGCTACAAGTCCGTAGCCGCCACCGAGGGCACGAAGAACGCCGCCGCGTCCGCGTGGCTCGGCGTCACCATCACCGGAGACTGCATTGTCGCGCAGCGCCGCGACTCCGAGGCCGTCTACGGAGGCCAGCGCATCGGCCGCCGCTACGTCAAGCCGTTCCTCCGCTCCGAGGCGAAGGAGGTGGCCGACGCCATCCAGAGCAACAACAGCAAGTGAAGAAAAACAAAACGGAGACAAACACACAAATGCGACACCCCGACACAATCGAATACATCCTGCTAATCCCGTTCGTAGCGGCCGCCATGCTACTCGGCGCGGCGGTCTACTGGTTCGCCTGGCTGCTCATCAACGTGCTGCTCGCAATCACCATGCCCCTCTGCTGGCTCGGCAAGAGCCTCGTCGAGGGACGCATCCTGATCCGCCGCACGTTCAAGCGACTCGCCGACTGGATGGACCACGAGCCAAAGCCGATGGCGCACACAGACATCTGGTGCGACTAGGAGGAGACAAGAATGAAGAAGATCAAGACCCTGCCGCTCCCCGTCGAGGCCGCCGAGCCCGAGGAGTCGTGGCGCGCGATTCACATCCCCGTCTGGAAGAGCAACCTTTTCCTCTACGTCGGGCCAATCGAGCGCTTCTACGAACACCTTGAGCGCGACTGCATGTGGCCCGAGGACGAGGTGGACCGGATGCGCGCCAAGCACAAGGAGGACGCGACGTACCTCACGGCTTCCTCGTTCGGTCTGGACGGAGACGTGGCCATCTGGTCGCCGACCAAGCTCGCGCCGGAGACGCTCGTCCACGAGCTGCTCCACGCCGCGCTGATGCTGATGCGCTCCCGCAACTGCGAGGACGAGGAGGCGCTGTGCTATACGCTGGAATACCTCTACAAGGAGGCGACGAAGTGAGCGATCTGAAGGACGCGATGGACTACCAGAACTGGACGATCACACGACTCAAAAAACAGCGCGACGAACTACGCGACCTCTGCGTCCTGCTCTTCGACGCCGTCAAGTACGGGAACCAAGTGACGGACCTGCCCGCGCTTTGGAACAAGGCCGAGGAGGTTCTCAGGCGCACAGACCCGGAGGATAAGCCGTGAATCTACGCGAAGCAATCAGAGAATGCAAGCACTACTGCCGCTCAATCAACGACTGCGCGGAGCCTCGCGAAAGAGCGCTCAGCAGGGAGACGGAACTCTGCGTCCACTCGGCGCGGGAGGATGTGTGCGCGAACATCGACTTCGCCATCACGGTCGTTCTCTTCGCGACAGGATGCTGGGAGGCAGGAATCATTGCCGCGCTCTGGACCGTCGGACAGTTCGCGGAGGCGGTCAAATTTGAAGTCATGCTTCGCACCGAGCGCGCAAAGATGAAACTCAAGGGAGGTTAGCCGTGAAGCGAAGCAAGCACATCACCCTCGACGACCTGCCACCCAAGTACAGGGAGCAGGCAAAACTCCAACTCTGGGGCGGGCCAGACGTTCCTCTCGGAGCGAACTGCTCCACGTTGGAACGGAGGACGGTAGACGTGTTCGTTCCAACTTGTAAAGAATCCTTACAAGTTCGCAAGGACCGCAAGCCGAAGGGGCCGAACAAGACCGAGCAGCTCTTCAACCGCGAGATGCTCGGAGGGCTCGGGCAGTACGAGGCGATCACGCTGAGACTACCTGGTGGCAGCAAATACACGGGTGATTGGCTAACCTCCGTCTTCGATCCGCAGGAGCAGCGCTACGAGACAACCGTCTACGAGGTCAAGGGAACCTACCGCCTCGGCTCCCACGGACGCGCCCTCACTGCGTTCCGCGAGGCCCGCGCCGCGTTCCCCTTCCTCACGTTCAAATGGTACGAGAAGCAGAAGGGCGGCGGCTGGCTGGAAAGGTACAAGGCATGAGCTACGCAAGCGAAGCGAACAAGCGCTATTGGAAGCGCATTGAATGCGAGTTCTTAGGCATTCCAGTTCCAGACTGGGCGAAGCTCAAAAGACGCGGGCGCAGAGCGAAGTGTGCAAACCCAAAAGAACTAGCGCAATGTAAGAAGGAATACCAGCATAGCTACTACCTCTCCCACCGTGGCGCGAACGTCAAGCGGCCATGCAAAGACAGGACGAAGCCACGCAGGCTTACTGCGGAGGAGCGCGAAGATAGGAAAAGGAAGCAGCTTGCCAAGCTCTTCGCATGGCGCAAAAACAACCCGGAACGATACAAAGAGGCAAGAAAACGATCCAGGAGAAACAAGTGGGCGACCGATAGCGCATGGCGCGAGAAGCAGCTCGCCTATGGAAGAGACTATCGTCGCAGAAGAAGGGAAACAGATCCCGAGTTCGCCGAAAGGGCGAGAATCAGAGCGCGCAAGTGGTGGGAAAGAGTCAAGGCGGACCCTGTGAAATACGCCGAGTACCTGAGGAACAAGAGAGAAAAATACCAAAGACGCAAGAAATCCAGCAATCACGATAGGAGTAAGCAATGAGAAGACCTGGCGACAGATTTTACTACGAGTTCTACATGAACCTCTGGAAGATGACGAACATGGTCCGGTATGCCCGCGACTGCGGGTTCTACAACTATCTTTCAGACGACGAAAGGGCTGACATCGACAAGTCAATCGAAGACGCGCAGAGAACCCTCGACACGTACAAGAAGAAAAAATGAAACCCCTAATCATCCTGCTAACCATGAGCCTCTACACAATCGCATCCGAAGTCAACCACGCATTCCTGTGCGACCTCGCAATGGTCGAATCGGGAGTCGACGACGCAGCCGTCAACGAAGCCGAGGGAGCGCACGGTCGGTATCAGATCCGACAGTGCTACCTCGACGACGCCAACCAGCGCCTCGGCACGGCCTACACCTTGCAGGATATGCACGACCCCTACAAGGCCGAGGTCGTCGTTCGCGCCTACCTCATGCGCTACGGCGAATCCTACGAGCGCCGCACCGGCCAACCCGCCACAGACGAGGTTCTCGCCAGAATCCACAACGGAGGCCCGCTTGGGGCGGAGCGCGACTGCACCCTGCCATACCTCGACAAGTACAGACAGCTTCGCGACCTCAAGCCCGAGGACGTGATGTAGAAGAAAACCCAGAACAACGAACAAGGAGAAACCGCAATGCCGTCCAACTACGAAACGCTCCGCGACTACGCGGATGCCAAGACCCACTTCCTCGACCAGCGCAAGGAGGCCGGATTCGACACCGGCAACGAGGAGCAGTTCTTCGAATGGCTCAACGCCGAGTACGTCCCGCCCAAGCCCAAGCCGCTCACCATCCCGCAGCGCCGCGCCGTGGACATCGCCCACGCCATCTTCACCTGCGCCGTCTCGAACCAGGAGACGGACACCTTCTCCGCAAACGGAGTCCGAGCACTCCCCTGCTGGCGCAACTACTGCGAGACGCAATGGCTCGACCCGGACTGCGCCTCCACCATCTCGTCCGCGCTGAACCTTCTCGCGAACGCCGGACTCGTCCGCAAGATCGGCGCGACCAAGAACCGCGTCTACAAGTTCGAGCAGGTCGCAGACGACGAGGCGTACCGCATCCTCGCCAATACCGTCCGAGGAATCGTCGAGGACAGCGCCGCGTCGGCGTAGGGAGACATCGTATGAGCAACATGGATCGCTACGGGCTGCTGGGAATTCCGGCAGCCTTCATCAAGTACTGCAAGAGCCAGAAGGACTGCTCCTCCTGCCCGGTCGCCAGAGCCAAGGCCGAGGCGTTCCGTCTCAAGGCGGAAGGCTCAGTATACCAGACCTGCGTCGGGGCGTTCGCGGACATGGAAAACCGCTCTTGACTTCTGTCTGTTTTCCGTCTATCATACGCGCCAGACACGGCACATGGGTGCGGGAACGCACCCCTACAGCCAGTCCCAAACAACGCACAAAACACAACATAACCAGCTGAAACACTAGCGGATTCTTCTTTCCGCCCGTCTTGCTGCCGCAGTCGGTTCGATCCCCGCTCCCGGCACCAGTTAAATCGCCTCTCCCAGAGCGCACAAACACAAGATGGACGGAAATTTTTCCGCCTAGTTTCAGTCCAGAGAACAGACACAACGGAAGGGAAACGCAATGGGAATGAAGCGAAAGGATGAGGCCATCAGGAGCCTCAGACAGATCACCAAGACCGCCAACGGCACCACCTACACCTCGTGGTCGTGCTACCTCGGAACCGACAAGCTCACTCACAGGAAGATCCGCTTCGAGCGGGCAACCAAGGACGAGCTCAAGCGGGCCATCGACGAGTTCTACGCGGCGCAGAGCAACGGGCTCACGCCGAAGGTCGCGCGCGACTTCACCGCGGGCGGCTTCGCGGACTACCAGCTCGCCCGCCAGATCCTCGACGCAGCCGGCTTCCACGAGGCCACCCTCGTCGAGGCGGCGCGCGCGTTCGTCGACGGACACAAGATGTTCACGCCGACCAAGCTGCTCGACGCGTACACCGAGTACGTCTCGCAGTACTCCGCCGTCCAGAAGGTCCAGCGCTCCGCCGTGGAGAACCGCGTCGGTCTGGCAATCGACTGGTTCGGACGCGACACGCTCGTCTCGGCCGTCACCACGGACAAGGCCAAGGCGTATCTCTCGTCGCGGTTCGGCTCGTGCGCTCCGAAGACATGGAACAACAACATGTCCTACCTCAAGTCGTTCTTCTCCTGGTGCCTCCGGCAGAAGTACTGCGCCGAGAACCCGATGGCCGCGTTCTCCGCGAAGGCCGTCGAGTACCACGAGCCCGAGTTCGTCAGGGCGGACGACCTGCGCCAGATCCTCGACACCGCCGTCGCCATGGACAGGAACTCGCGCCGCCGCAACCAGATCATCTGGTCCATCGCCCTCTCGTTCTTCAACGGCGTCCGCTCCGAGGAGCTTCTCCGCATCCAGCGCGGAGACGTGAACCTCGACGAAGGGTACGTCCGCATCACGCCGAAGGGGTTCCAGCACGGCACGCCGCCGCGCATCGTCTACCTCACCGACGCGGCGAAGGCGTGGATGCTCGCCTATCCCGTCCGCACCGACGGCCCCGCAGACGCCAAGCTGCTCGACGAACTGTTCCGCGTGGACGCGTTCTCGCGGCTCGTCAAGGACTTCGCCGAGCGCAACCTCGCCTCGCCCGTCAACTGGCCGCACAACGCCGGACGCCACTCGTTCGTCACGATGCACATCGCGATGCACGGCGATCCGCGCAGGACGGAGATGATCGTCGGCACCTCGGCGCAGATGCGCGTCAAGCACTACCAGGGCCTCGCAACGAGGCGCGAGGCGGAGGAGTACTTCAACGTGCTCCCCGCCCGCGACGCCTCCGCTGCCGCATCTATCGAATCCGCTTGAGTTCGGGCCACACGAGCTCGTGGTACTCGGCCTCGAGCCGCTCCTTCTCCTCTCGCGCCTCCTTGCGCTCCTGCCGCGTAAGCATCCGGCGCGAGAGGATGGGGCCGTTCTTCTTCGCGCGCTTCGGCTCCCCTCGCTCGAGAAGCTCGTCCAGCTCGGTGATGCGGTCTCCGATCTTCTTGACGCGCTTGCTCTCCGACGCCGAGATGTAGCGCTGCATCGCCTCCTGTCCGGCGATCGCGGCGTACTTCTCGTCCGCGCCTTCCTTGCCGTTCTTCATGTCGCGGCGGGCCTGCGCCACGCGGTCAATCTTCGCCCGGTCCTTCGTGTAGGCATTCTCTCCGAAGTCGCTGCCGTTGTAGCCGAGGACGGCGATTGACGCAAGCGCGGTTGTCACGCCCATCCCGTTCTCGCCGATGTCGACGCCTGCCTCGATGATGTCACGGGCCGTGAGCGGCATGACGGTGTTGTTGACGAGGAACAGCAGGCGTCCGTCCTTGCCGAACCACGTCGGCTGGATGCGCTTGCCTGTCGCCGTTCTAGCATCAATGAGCTGTTTTGCGAGGCCGACGTCAGGGCGAATCTTGCTCCAGAACATCCTCGACAGCTCGTCCGACCAGGCGCGTCCGTATGCCGCGCCTTCTCCGCGCAACTTGATGATCTCGCCATCCTTCGTCTTGACCTGCCCGGAGACGGCCTTGCTAAGAAGGACGACGTACTGCTCAAGACCGCCCGTGATGGAGATGTAGCGGTTCCCGATCTTCGCGCGCAGGAACTTGCTGCTGCGCGGGTCGATCTCGAGGAACGGATCGTCGTCGTCCTCGTCCTTGAACATCGCGTGCGCCAGTCCAAGCAGAAGCATCGCTTCCGCAAAGTGCAGCATCGGACGAAGGATGAGTTCCTTTGCGATCATCCTACGAACATCTCCACCGACCTCGCCGTGAGCAAGAAGCCTCGGTACAATCGCAAGGCTCTCAACCTGTCCAGACACGCGGCTAGCCGCCCAAAGAAGGCCGGAGAGATTAACCTTGCTTCCGTCCGCAAGCCACTTGCCCTTGCCGGTCGCAGCGTTGACCACGTTGCCGATGAGACGCATTTCATCGTCCGTCGGCTTGTAGTTCTCGCCGCGGAACGTACGCATCTGCTGGATGAGCTTCTTTGCTAGCGAGAATCGGATGAGCGCTACCGGCACGTTGAACCCGGCCTCTGACGCGCGAAGGTATGCGTTGTCGAACAGGTCGAAGCCAAACAGCTTCGGGAACCTGTCCTGCACCGCCTTGCGGTTGAAGAACTCTTCCGTTCCGCCCTGAAGGAACCCGCCCTTCCCGTCCGTCTCCGGGATGGCCACGAAGTCGGCGATGCGGTTGAAGTCCGGGTCCTGCCGAAGCTTCTCGAAGAACGCCTCCGTATACTCCGGCTTGTTGAACAGCCCGCCCCAGAACGCCTTGATGCCGGGGATGACAGCACGCATGCCGTGGATGGGGTTCGCGAGGACCGCGACGGCGCATTGGACGCCGATGGACGAAAGGTCTCCGGACGCCTGGACGATGCGCTGGAGGTTTGGCGCCTGCCAGATCTTCGACACAACCTGCGCGAACTTGTTCTTGCGGTCGAACGCGATCTGCGCGATGCGCTCGTTCTTCTGACGAACGAGGTTCTTGAGTTCGCGGTTGACCTCAAGAAGCCGACGGTCGTACTGGTCGTACTTGCCGTTTCGGCTCTTGTCGATAATCTGGACGCGACCTGCCGCTAGCGCGTCGCGCCATCGTGCAGCGAGGTCCTCCTTCCTAGCGATCGCCATCTCGAGCGCGCGCTCGCCCTTGTAGGATTCTGACTGGAGCGCCTTCCGCAGTTCGTTGAGGTTGCGCGAAGCGGCGGCGGCCGCGCGCCTCGCCTCTCCGGCCTTCTTCTTCCACTCCGCGTCCGCGTGAGCCCACGCGCTCCTCGCACCATCGTCGCTCATGTCGAGCGGCTTCACCGGACGCCCGCCGGACATCAGGCGCAGGAGCTCGTCGCTCGCCGCCTTCTCCCGCTTGCGGTACATCTCCTCGATCTTCTGCATCCGCTCGTTGTCGGTGAGGCCGCGGTTCTTGAACGTGGCGTTCTGCACGGACTGGAGGAACGCGAGCTCCTCCCGGAGCGACGCAAGTCCCTCCTCGCCAACGAGAGGCGCGCGCCCCTCCTTCTTCGCGATCTCTCCTGCCGCGAGGTTCTTCTTGATTTCCTCGATGCGCCGCTCCAGACTTTCGCGCGCTAGGTCAATCGGACTCATCTTGCGGTGAAGCAGGTCGGTCGAGATGCCGGACTGGCGGAACGCATCGTCCAGCTCCTTCCTGACGCGCGCCAGCTCCTCGTCAATCTGCGTGGGACCAAGCTTGCTCAGATGCCCGAATGCTTCGAGAGGAGGCCTGCCAGCCTTGACGTCTTCGAGCGCGGACTGAAGCCTTGCAAGTTCCTTCATCCTTGCCGACTGGCTCTTCATGCGCTCCAGTTCTTCCGTCGCGGCGATGTCGTAGTCGGTCTGCAGCTTCTCCGGGTCGCCGTAGTCCGAGAAAAGGTCCATCACGTCGCGCTCCGTGAGCTGTTGGTGGTTCGTGTCGCGCGAGGTGATGCGGCCTTCGTAGGCGCGATTCGTCTCCGCGAGGAGCCGACGAGCGAACTCCGCGTGGTCGAGCGCCTTGAGCCGCGACGGCCCTTCCAGATGCTCTCCGATGATGGCCTGCGCGATTCCCTTCACCGCGTCGCCGATCTGCGCCCAGAGTTCCGGGTAGACCGAGATGTCCACCATCTCGCCGTCCGCAAGCTCCTTGCGCGCAGCCTCCACCGCCTCCGCTACGGACTTCGCCTTGCGTCCTGCAGCCTTGCCCTTGCGCGCCTCGCGGATGCCTTCTTCAATCTTCCCGTCGACGTGCTCCTTTCGCCATCCATCCTGCTTCTCCTTGAGAAGCGCGTCGCGCTCCTTGCAGACCTTCTCGTACTTGCCCGCGATCTCCTTGAGCTTCGCGATCTCTGCGGCTGTGAGCGGACCGCGGTTTTCCGCGGCGATTCCCTTCGTGTTGCGGATGACCTTCTCGGCCTGCCTCATCTGCTCGCCCAGAGACAAGTCCTCCTTGACGAGACGCGAGAGCGAACCGAGCGCCGTGCCAGCTGCCGACTCGGCAAACGCCGTGGCGTGGACTGCCTGCGAGAGAAGCGCCTCCTTCTCCGCAACGGCGGCGCGAAGGTCTTGGATGTTCACGGACCCGTCGCTCTTGGCCTCGGCTTCAAACAGCGCGTCCGTCGCCTTCTTGACTTCCGCCTGCCTCATAATTAGATTGGCCCTGAGGTCGAGAAGCTGCGATGCGGACACGCGGAAGTCCGCGCGCCGACCCGTCGCTTCCGTCTTGTCCCATGCGTTGAGAACGTCCTGGACAAGCTGCTGGATCGCTCCGGGGTCGTTCTGCAGCCGGGCTTTCGTCTGCTCCATCAGCTTGTCGTAGTCCGTCTTTTCCTTCCAGAACGTGTAGCTTGGATCGTTTTTCAGAATCCGCTCATATTGCAGAGCGTCTGCAACGCGCGTGGAGTAGGAGAACGAACCGTCATTGTTCTTTACGCGAAATGCGACAAGCGCAGACGCGACCGTGTTCGGGTCGGCAAGCGCGAGAGACGCGTCCGACGCGAAGCGAGACTGTGCGGCGTCCCTTTCGTCAAGCCTGCGCTGCTCGGCCATCTCGGCAGACTCTCCGGTCGCGTCTCTGTTTTCTTCGCCCTCGTCGAACCCTGCTTCGTCCAGACCGTTCTCGGCATTTACGGCGTCGAGCATTTCGTCGACGGGCGTGCCACGGGTCTTCTCGACCCTGCTCTCCCTCCGCTCAAGCTCCTCGTCTACGCCGGAGATCACCGCATCCGAGAAGTCACGGATCGGGAACTTTTCAGCAAGAACATTGCGGACGCCCTGCATCGCCTGAATCTCGAACATCCGAGGCTGCTTCACGTCCATCGAGAATCCGAGAACGATTCGTTCAAGCGAGTGACGGAGCGCGTCGATGCGCTCGAACACTGCATCCGGGACTCCTTCGTTGCGGGCAGCGACCTGCTCCAGAGCGCGAAGAATCATGTCAATGGCGACAGGCGTCCGAACGTAGGACGCAACATCGTTCTCCGGCCCGAGCAACAGGAGGGAACCGAGGTCGCGCGTCCCTTCCGGCCCGAGCTCGTACTTGACAACCTCGTCGAGCATCGTGCCGCCCTTCCATGCAAGGATCTGCGTGGGCTTGAGCGGATTGTTCCTCGTCGCCTTCTTGTTGTCCGCCTTCGGGTCGAGCCATTCGGCCTGCTCCGGAAACGCGTCTGCGAAGATGCGGGCGATGCGCGCGGCAACCTGCTGGACGAGCGAGCCGGACAGTTCGCTCTTCGGCGACATCTCGGCATACATGATCGCCGACCTCGCCGCCCAGATTCCTGCCGCGGCGTCATCCTTCGCAATCGCATCGGCAAGCGACATCCTGCCGCCCATCGCCGGCATGGAGACAAGGCTCTGAACCCTCGCCTCAGCCTTCTCGTCAAAGAGCGGCTGCGCGCCGAACGGCTTGTTCTCGCGCGACGAGCGGATGGCCGTCGAGATCGCGTCGAACCGCTTGTTCGCAAGCGAGCGGTGGTGCTGAAGCGCGGACGCGGAGAACAGTCCGTTCGCCGCGCGGTCCGGCTGGCGCGCCATGCTGTCCGCGACTCGCGCCGTCTGACTGCGATCCTGGCTTCCGGCGTTCTCCTCCTTTACGCCAGTCAGACGGTTGTAGAGTCGCTTGAGCTTCGCCTGCGCGGCGAACGCACCGTCCAGTTCCTTGAGTTCTGAGTCCGTCAGGAACTCGACCTTCCCGAGCATCGCGCTTGCCGCATCGTCCGCCTCGTTCAGAAGATTGCGCGTGATGGTGGCAAGCTGAGCCTTCTCCAGCGTGGTGTCGTCCCACGGCACCTGCCGCTCGAACGTGTTCCCATTCTCGTCGAGAACGTAATCGACGCGCTGGATGTCCGTGAACGCGCCGTCCATCGTGGTCGGCTGCCCGACCGCCTTCATCGTCTCGTTGAACGCATCCACGTCCCGCGTGGACAGGCCCTCTCCGAGCTTCCACCCTGTGTATGTGATGTTCCTCCCGGCGCGTCGCTCGTCGCGGATGACCATCTGCTTGATGAGCTCGCGCTCGACAACGGACCCGGAGCCCCACTCCTTGCGGAGCGCGTCGCGGATCTCCCACTCCGGGAATCCCTTTTCGCGGATGAACCGGATGGCGTTGCGAACCGCCGCGCGAGGGGATTCCTCGTCTCGTTCGATCTGGAAGTGATGAGCTGGATTCTGGAATACGCGCCGACGCCCCGTGAGGTTGTTTCCGATGTACCGCAGGAGCGAGTCGAGCGGAGGGTTCGCCTTGCGGAGCGTGTCCATGTTCGCGAATCTGGCGGTCTGGTCGGACGCGAACCTCGAATAGTGCGCCGTAGCCTTCATTCCAGCCGCTCGCGACAAGAGGTTGAAGACCATATCTTCAACGATGCCTCTCTTCACGCGAGAGGCATCAGGTCCGTCATCGAACACGGACATCCTCTTGTCGTTCGCGTCTACCGCATCACGGCCAAGCTTTGCATAGTCGACGTTCTGCTCGGCGGCGAGCTTCTCGTACATCGCGTCGACCAGAAGCTCGAGCATCTTCTGGTCCGGGCTCGCATTCCTGTCCGGCACCTCGCTGTCGACGAACGAACCGACAAGAGCGGCGACGCGCTTCTGCTGCTCTTCGTTCAACAGCTTGTATGACTGGAACGGCAGCATCATCATAGAATGAGCCAGCGAATCAGCCTCCTTCGTCCGCTTCGCGTCAATCGGAGACGCGGCGAAGATGAGGTCGTCGATGACGTTCAGCGCCGTCCTTTCGACCTCGCCAAGAACCCTTCCCTGCTCCTTGCTGTCAATAGATTCGAAACGTCCGTCGAACTCCATCTTCGGACGAATCGGCTCCGCGTCTTCACCCTCCTCGTTCGCAGCCTCTCCGCGAACCTCGCCTTCAGACAGCTCCACGCCGAGTTCGCGCTCCGCGTAGCCCTCCATCGCCTCCATGAAGTCACCTGCGCGATCCGCGACCTCGTCCGCCCAGTTGTCCATCCCGCGCTCGTCCATGAAGTCCGACGCCTGCGACAGCATCTCGCCGAAGTCTCCGTCGGCCCCCTTCGTGCCGTCGGACAGCCACGCGTAAAGAGCAAGAGCGCGACCGATGTCCTGGTCGGAGAGAGGCCCTGCGCTGTTGTCGTTGAGCCGGTCCGCCATCGACTCGAAGTCGTCGCGAATCCTCTCGGCGATGCCGGAGTTCGTGACGGTGCGGACAGTGTTGTACTGCTGCTCCTCGTCGGTCAGTCCGTCGAACCGCTCCGAAGTGAACCCGGCAAGCACGCCAACGTGAATTGGGATGTCCCCGCGGTAGTCCGCATCGGAAGGGACGTAGCGAGTGTACGGCTGGTGCGGCTTTGCGCGTGCCGTGTCGCTCACGTAGTCCTCAACGAGATACTCGCCAACGTCGATGCCGGAGAGATCGGACGCCGCCTTGACGATCCCCTCTGTTCCCTTGCCGACTGCTTCCGAAACGCGTTGCTTTGCGGATTGTGCGGCTGGCTCCGCTGGCTGAGGAATGTTCTGCTGGACAGGAACCGCCTGAGTAGGAGCAGCAGGTGCGACAGGCTGTGGAACATTGGAATCTTCCTCAGACTCGCGCTTCTTCGCATCGGCAAGCTCCTTCTCAAGAGCTGTCATCTTCTTCTTGAACGGCTTCCACTGCTCGTCAAGAGTTACAACCCAACCGGACGAACTGCCGTCTCCGTATATAGCATCCATCTTGTGGAAGCGCCATCCGTTGACAATCTCTGGTCGATCCCCTTCCGGAACTTCGCTCCAGTCGACCCTACCTCCGTCCCGAATTTGATCGTCATAGAAGAGCCCGTCATCCATTACATGCTCGGCATAGAATGCGTCGCTCGCCTTCTCAAGTTCTGCGCTGATTTCCTTGACGCTGCGAGGTTGCTTCTTCAGCGTTCTCTTCCCGTTCGCGTCCGTGCGGACCTTGGTCTTCTTCTGCGCCATGTCGACCTTGGCCAGCGGGCTGCCCTCGCCGACAGGACCGAGATCCGTCATCGAGACGCGCTTCAACGAACGGGGAACGCGCGCGTTCTGCGGAGTCGGTTCAGGCCCGCGAGCCAGCGGGCTGCCCTCGCCACGAGGCTGCGGCATCTCGCCGCGCTCGATTGCTGTTGGATTCTTTGCACGAGGGCCATAAGGAGACGACGTAGTCTCCTGCGCCTTCTTGTTGATTTTCTCACGAGCGTCAAGCTGCTTCTGGATCGCGTCTGCGGCGGCAGCGGCCCTTTCCTTGTTCGCCTTCGCCTCGGCCTTCTGCTCGTTGTTCGGATTTTTGAGGGTCTTCTTCGAAACCTGCTGCGAATCCGTCTGAAGGTTGACGCCTTTTGTTGCTACCCCCTTCACTTGGTTTCCGCTTGCATCGACGATTCTAGGTGCCGACACGCTGAGTTCGTCGCCTTTGCGGAGAACCGAGAACTCAATGTATGCCGCTCCTTCGGGACCGTTCTTCACGGGAACTCTGACAATCTGCGCTTCACCAGGATGGTCCTTGGCGCGCTTCTCAATTTCGTCTGTAAGACCGTTGAAGATCTCGGACATGTCGAAGTTGCCTGAAGACTTCCCGCCCATGTCATAGACGGTTCCATTCGTAGGAGTGATGTATGCGTCCTCAGGCTCTGGATACCCCATATCGCGTCCAGATTCAGACTTCTCCTTTTTCGGAGGTTCCTGTTTCTTTGGCTCCTCCTTCGGCTTTGCTGGCGCAGGAGGATTCTCCGCCGTCTTCGGCTCTTCGGGCTTCGGTTCCGTTTGAGGCTCTTTCGCGGGCTCTTCCTTCTTTCCCTCGCCTTCTTCCGCTCTCTGCTCTTGCGCGGCGTCTGACGTCGCTTCGCTCTCCGCGTTGCGGTCAACGAAGCTGATGTTTCCTTGCTCGTCGACGTTGACATTCTTGTCAAGCGCGTCAGCGAGTTTGATGATGGTGTTGACGGCCTCGGCAGCACCCGCCTCGCCTCCGCTACCGGCAAGCAGATACATCAGCGCGTTCACCGTATCGTTCGCGTCGATCTTGACGGTGTACTCCTCGCCTTCCATCTTCGCGTCGGTGACATCCACGCCAAGCCCTTCAAGGAATGCCGCGACTTGCTGGACCAGGCTCTTGTTCTTAGACCGGACAACGCCGTCCTTGAGCGAATTGACAATCAGGTCTCCTAGCGCCTGCCGCGTGTTCTCCGTGGCCTTCGGCGTGGTGTTTCGCGCGGCCTCAGCATCCTCTTGGCTCGTCGGAAGGAACGTCTGCTCCCACCCATTCTGCGGTCCTTCTCCACTTGTCTCAGTAGCGACCGCTTCAAGCGACTGCACGGGCGGAACACCAATCAGCGCAACGCCACCGTCGCTCTTGGTGTTCGAAATCACCGTGAACAGGTAGTCCGCCATCTCCTCCTGCGTGGTCGGAGCGCGTCCGAGCTGTTCGCTCATATAGCTGGACAGATGGTCCTTGAGAAGCGGAATGTTTCGGAAGAGCTTCTGGAGCATCGGCACGCGCTGCTTCTGCGGAATCATTCCTTCCGAATCATATGCTAGGCGCTCTTCGCGAGACACAAGAGCATCGTCGAGTTTCTTCGTAAGTGTCTTTGCGAGCTTCTGGTCGACGGCATCGTCGTTCAACCCGGCAAAATCGTCGGCGGTCAATTCGACGCCGAGGATCGTTGCCTTCATCGCCCGCTTGAGATTGTCGGCAGAAAGCGGCCTTCCGTATTTGCGCTCGAAATCGGCTGCGATCTTCTGCGCTTCTTTCTCGCCGACTCCGTTCTTGACCATCTCGATGAAACGGCTGTGGAACGATTCGTGGTCGATGATTGCGGCGAGTTCGGCGGGGCTCCGGTACGCCGACGCATTCACGTAGATGTGTCCGTCGCCGGTCGTGACGCCGCGCCACTTTCCGTTGAGCCCGTTCGGGAGATCTCCGAGAACCTGCTCGTTGCTTCCCTTGAAGATTCCTCTCTCGTCGACGAGACCAGCATTCACAAGGTCGCGCGCAGAGCGGATGATGGTCACGTTGCGTCCAGACTTCTGCGCCAAAGCGTTCGCAAACGACATATCGCGTCCGTATGTCTGCGCGTCAGACCACTTCGCCCACGAGGAGAGTTTGCGGGCGCATCCGGTCGCCGCCTGCAACGTCTTGTAGAACGCGTCGGAGCTGTCAACGGACTCGCCATCTTCTGCGAAGTCGGCCTGCCGGAACTCGCTCACGTAGGTGTCTGCCATCGGCCCGCCGTCCGTTCGGCAGACGGAAACGACGAGCCCGTTCTCAAGCCCATCGTCGATGCGGATGCGGACGTTGCCGGAGTCGATGACAAGACCGCCGTTCTCGTTCGCCGCGTTGCGGATGTTGTCGTAGGAAAGTTCCTTTCCGACGAGCTTCGACACCCAGTCAACCACTTGGTCAACGCCGCTCACGTCGGGCGCGTATTCCGTTTGCAGTTTTGCGGCGACATTCGGGTCTGACTTGACAGCCTTGTCGAAATCCTGCATCCCGACACCTGGCCTGTTGAACTGGCTGTTGTACGCATCGACCCACTTGCGGCCTTCAGGCGAGAGCGTCTCGCGGAGCTTGTCGATCTGGTTCTGAATCTGGAACGCGTTTCCTGCCGCCTCCCCGATTTCACCTGCGGTGCCGCTCTTCGCCAGATTGTTCTCTTGGTCCAGCTTTGCCTTGAGACGGTTCATTTCCAGAATCGAGCGCTGCGACGTGAGGTCGAGCGAGCGGAATCCGGGACTTGCAAAAGTGTCGCGCTCGCGGCGGGACTTGGCGAACGCGTTGTCAAACGCGGCACCATTCGTGTCGGCGAACGCGTCAACGGCGCGGTTCATCTGGACTTCTGCGAACGAGCGCCGAGCGAGGCTCGGGATTCCGGTGACGGACATGATGCCGCCCTTGACGAACGTTTCAAGGTCGCTCGCAAATGCGTCGGTCCAATCTCGCTCGCCGTTGAGCAGGTAGGTGTCGTTGATGACCTTGTTCGTGATGCGGTCTGAAATCGTCTCGCCCTCGAACGAGAGGCCCGCACCAAACGCGTCCTTTGCATATCGAGCGCCAGCGCCGACGAGGCCACCGGCGAACGTCCGCGCGTCCGTGAGAACGCCATCAGCCGCCATCTGCTGAATCGTCGTACCGGCGCGGAACGGACGCGTCGCCATCTTGCGGATCGGGCCGAAGTAGTCTGCAAACGTGCGCCCAGCCGCCTGCCCGAACACGGCACCCTTGTCGATGTGCGTTGAGCCGCGCGCCATCGCCTCGCTCATCCGCTGCTCTGCGCTGCTTCCGAGGTTGAACTGCGCGTCAACGACGAGAGCGCCGATGTTGCTACCGATGCTCTTCGCCGTAGCCTTGCGTGCCGCCGCCTCCGTTGCGGCCTTCGCCGCAGCCGCTCCGGCCTTGCGAGCCGTCGCTTCGAGCGCCTTCTTCTCCGCAATCTTCCGAATTTCCTTTTGCGCGGCCTTCCGAACGGCCTTTTCAGCCGCCTCGCGCGCGGCAAGCCTCGCTCCACCGAACGCACCGGCCGCCGCTCCGCCGGTTGCGGCTGAAAGACCGGCAACAATCATCGACTCGGCAATGATGGAACTCTGCTCGGCAAATACGTTTCCGACGAGTGCAAACGCATCAAGCACGCCGTGAACGTCCTTCAATCCCTCGACCTTCCCAGGATCGCTGATGCGGGAAAGTTCGTCCTTGTCCATCTTGTCGAGAAGGTAGTCCTCGAAGTCCTGGTCGCTCACGCTTCCCGTCATCCATCCGAGCGTCTTCGTCGTTTCTGCCCATCCTTCAACGATGGCGTTAGGGTTGAGCGTGTTCTTCGCGGTATTGACTACACCCTCCAAGCGGCCCATCTCGTCCTTCGCCGCCTGATACTTGACACCGACATGTTCGGCAAACCGGTTCAACATGTCCGTGGCTTCTGGAGAAAAGTTCTCTCTGACTCCGTACCCGTTCAGAACGGCGTCGATCTGTTCGTTGTCTCCCCACTCCTCGTTCGTCACGTCTTGCCCGTGGTCGCGTGCGAAACGGACTTGGGCCTTGATTTGGTCTACTAGTTTGTCGCGGGCCCTCCGCTCGTCGTCCATGCCCATCCCATAGTCGACGTGACGGATGTCGTGCTTCTGTTCCCACGTAGGCGCATACGGGTCCGGCGGAGGCTCTTGCGTCTCCTGCTGAGGCTGCCCAGCGACTTCGACAATATCGTTTGGAGAAGGTCCGTTCTGCGTTGGTTCGGGCTCCGGCTTCTGCTCCTGCTCGAACCTCTCTGCGCCTTGCGACCTGGCAAGGGCGTCAAGATAAACTCTTGACTGCTCTTCGCGAGACACTTCCGGCAGACCTCCTAGGTCGCTGCCTTCTTCCGTCTGCTGCTGTTGAACGGGATGATGAGCGGCCTGGATCTCCGGCTCCTCCTCCTCGTTGCGCCACGGGTCGTTGATGTTGTCGATCGGCATGGATTAGGCCTTGTCTCTTGAGGAAGAAAGAATGTAGTTTGCCATCGGGTCGTTCGCGTCGCGAAGCTTCTCCCATTCGCGAAGCGCCTCCGATTGTTCGCGAGTCAGGCTGCCTTGGTTGTTCGTCGCGGCAAGGTAGTTGTTGTAGATGGAACGAACCCTCTGAAACTCCTTGACGTCTGCCTTCATGTCGTCCGTGTAGCGAGATCTGTCGCTGTTCGCCATCTGCCGCGCTCTCGAAATTCGTTCATTGAACTTGCGCTGTTCGGCCTCGCTGTCAAGCCGTGACTTGTCGCGCGCGACTTCTCTTGCGGCTTTCGCGGTATTCCTTCCAAGATATGTCCCCATAGCTGAGTCAGCCTGTTTCGTCTCCCGCTCGCGCTTTTCGCGTTCAAAATCAGCGATTTCTCTCGCGCGCTCGGCTTCCCGTTCCCTCGCGGCATCTTCCTTTCTCTTGGCCTGCCGTTCGCGATACTGGGCGTATCTCTCGTTCATTTTGTCGACGCCTGCTTTCGTCTGTTCGTTGAGTGCGTCGATGGAAGAACGGTCAACTGCCGTATCCAACTCCTTTTTGCGGTTCTTTTGTGCAGTGGCAAGCGATCCGTTTTCACGTCCGAACACGATGTCGTTCGCCTCTTCCTTGCCATACGCCTTCTGAAGTGCCTTCACCTGATCCTGGGAAAGCTCCTCGCCTCGCTTTGCCGCGAGTAGCGCTCGTTGCCCCTGCGTGAGCCCCGCTCCGTTGCCGCCGGAGCGCTTTTCCTTCGCTTCCAGTTCGGCGACCGTGTAGCCGCCGTACTTCTTCTCGTCAGAGGATGCTACTTCTTCCGGCTGGCTTGATGCAGAACCGCCGAACTTCGTCACGCCGGTTCGAGACGATTGAGTCGTCGCGGCGGGCGGCTCCGCGCTAGACGGCTCTGCAGCCGGTTGTTCCGGCTTGCTCTTACCGACGCCAGGACTCGGCGTGTTCGCCATCGCGTTCGTCTTGTTCGCGTCACGGAGCTGATTGTTGAGCTGCTCGTCCATTTCTGCACTATCGGACGACATATTGCGCTCTTCGCGACGGGACACCGTCCGAGCGCCGGAACCGGTTTCGGTCCCGAATGTTGCAGCGGCTGCGGACGGAGGCTTCTGCGCTACACCGTCATCGCCGCCTTGCTGTCCGCCAGCGCCGCCTCCGCCCTGCTGCCCGAGGAAAAGCTGCATGATGAGCTTGCCGGTGTCCGTAAGATTGCCGTCCTCGCCTTGGAACTTGCTGAGCGCCTCGACCATCTTGACCTTCCGGTCATCGTCCATAGCGGCGAACTTGCGGTTCATCTCCTCGGTCTTGAGCCCGAGTTCGGCCGCCCACTGCGCCTGTTTCTGCGCCTCTGCCTGCTGTTTCTCCTGCGCTTCCATCTCGCGCTTGCGGACCTCGACCGGATCGTCGATGTACCCGGCCTTAATCATCTGCGCGTTCAGAGCGTCGCGGCTCATCGTCTTCGTGCCGATCTGCCCCTTGTCGTTCTGGAACTGGAACGTGAACGTTCCATTGTCCCAGTCGTACTCCGCGCCGTTGAACTGCCAGCCAAAGTTCTTCGCGACCTGCTTGCCGAAGTCGGTGGTCGCAGCTTCGAGCATCCGGCCCTGCTCCGGCGAAAGGTCTTTGCCGCCCGCCTTGTCGATGTTGTCCAGAACGCCGTAGAGGTTGAAGCCACGCTGGTTCACCTCGTCCACGCCGCGCTTAAACTGGTCGTTCTGGAGCGACTCGTTCGCCCGGATTGTGTCGAAGTACTGCTGACGTGACGCCTCGGCGTTCTTCCGCATCCCGGCTCGCGCGTAGTTGTCGAACGCGTCCTGCCGCTTGGCGTCCGGAGTGTAGCCGGGGTTCTGGATGACTTGCCCGTCGCTCGTGACAGCGCCGACGGTGTTTTGGTTCATCGTGACGGGGCGCTGCTGGCGGCCTCCGCCAGACGGAGAGCCACCGCCTTGAGCGGTCTGCTGCGGCTGCTGCGCCTGATTGCGCGCTGCCGAAGCATATTCCGACGCGTCGTGGGTACCGAGGTCTTGGTATTCGGTTCCGTATGCGGTGTATGGCATGGCTGTCTCTCCTTACGCGAAATACCCGCCGACGAATTCGTTGGCCATCTCCTGCGCCTCCGAGGCGAAATTCTGCTGCGCGCCGAACACCATCTTTCCTCTCTTCTGGACAGGCTGTGCGGCGGACGCCAGCTTCGGAGACGAAATGGCGAACGGATCATCCGGCGTGCTTGCAGTCTGCATCTGAGTCTGCTGCTCCTGCGCGGCGGCAGCCCCATGCTTGCCTTGCGCGAGGCGCTCTGCGGCTCGCTGCGCTGCGAGTGCGAGACCGCCATAGAGGTCGTTGAGGTCCTGCGCCCACGCCGACGGAGGGGACTCGATCCCGTCGCGCGAGGCGCGGTAGCGCTCCGCCGCGGTCACAGCCTGCGCCACGCCGCGAAGCTCGGACTCCGTGGCCGCCGCGTTCGCCGCGTCCGTCACGCTCTGTCCTGGGGCCGTCGCCGCGTCGATGGCCGACCCGACCATCTGCGCCCCTGCTCTCGTCGCCGGATCGCTGTTCGCCGCAACGCCAGCAGGCGCTGCAACACCGGCCCCGACGGGAGCCGGAGGAGGAGGCGTGGACGAGGCCGCAGCCGTATTCGCGCCGCCGCCCGCGTTCTGGTTCTCAAGTTCGTCTTGCGTAGCCATTTCTCTGTCCTTTCCGCTAGTCTATCCCAGCACCGTATCGCACCAGTCAGGGAATCCGTATCGTGATCGTGTGCGGCCTAGCCGCCGTGTAGGTTCTTGTTGTCGCATTCCATCCGGTCGATACCGGCTGCGCCCATGCGTTTCCGTCCAGCGAGTATTCGAACTTAGTCGCGTACCACAGCCACTTTCTGTCCTTTGTCTCGCAGTCCTTACCAATTTGATGCTCGTATGCTGGCGCTATCGTCGGCCATACAGCTATCGTCGCAATCGACTTCCTGAACACTTTCGCAGAGTATGTCTCTCTCACATCTATGTGAGACGATTCGGAAGGAAAGGCGTCCGGGTCGCTGCCGGTCGACGAACGAGCTACATCCACGAACGACATCTCGCCTGGAGCGCCGCATTTCTCGTCCATCCATTCGTCCTTTCCAGACGACGAGGAATGTCCGCCCGGAGACAGATCAATCGTATGGACAGGCCTGAGATTATATCCGTAGAACTCTTCGCACGATGTGTTTTCTGGAAGGACGAATGGCAGCAGGGTATATCGCACATATAGTGCTGCCGTTGCCGCTTGGTCGAGGCAGCAGCAGCAGTCCTCGCTCATCGCGAGCTTGCCGTCCGCCGTGAAGAGCAGCTTGCCGTTGTGGAAGACGATCGGCATCTCAGGCTGTCACGCTCCCTTCCCCGTCCTCGCACGTCGTGCCGGATACGATCATTACATCGCTCGGATCGCCCCAGGCCAGCGCCTTCGCCGTGCGGACCTTCTTGTAGAGATTGCCGTCGCCGCTCACAAACACGTCCGTCACGACGGTCTCGGTCGAGCCGGAGATGCATCCGCGGATCGTCTCGCAGTCGATCTGTAACTCGTCGAACGGAATGAACGTAGTCCCAGATGTGGTCGGAACGCAATCATCGCCAGACCTCTCGTAGTTCTGGACCGTGATGACAACGCCGCTCCCAGAGATTGTCCCCGTTATTGTAGGAGGGCACGGAGTCTCAACTTCTTCCTTTGGAGACGATACGCGCTCGACGAACGGAACGCCTACGCAGAGCTGCGTCACGATTCCGTTGGCAATCAGCGCGATTGGAATCTTTCTCTCTACGGACTCGCCGCTAGGGTCGTCGAACGCCTTCCACGAGTCCTTGCAGGCGCTCTTCCAATCGTCAATCTCCATCAGCTCGATGGACGAGAGGCTCGGCCCTTCTACCGACACGCCAGACCTCTGGTCCTCTGGCGGGTCGATCGGCACGTCGAATGTAGCGACAACGATCTTGTCATTCACGCCGCTGCCGGACGTGTCAAGCTCTCCGACCTCGTGCCAGCCGTAGTGCGCCCACGAGAAATCCAGCTGTTCCGGCTCGTCGCTGATGCTAGACTCGCCGCTAGCGCCGCTACTAGACTTGTACCCAGCCTTCGCGTGTGGCGGCGAGCCTGCCTCCGCAATCGGGTCCGTGCTCGATCCGACGTGCGGACCGCCGTATGCGCCTCCGCAGAACTCGGAAGCTCCCTCGTCATCGTCCGAACTGGACGTGACGCTCCCCTCGGACTCGTCCTCCTCCTTCTTCTTCGGAAGAAAGCAGTACACCTTGCCGTCCGACTCCATCACCTGATAGGCGAACGGCTCCCTGTCCTCTGTAGGCGGAGGCTGCTCGTCCGGCCCCGACATCACGGGTTCTACGTTCTCGGCTCCGCCTCCCACGTCAGTCGCAGTCGCGTTCGCTGCCGCCTCGGCGGCCTCCGCAGCTACCGATGCAGTCTCCTCAAGCCTTTTCTCGAGAGCCTCCATTCTGAGGAGAGCGGTCCGAAGCTCGTTCCGGAGTCCCGACGATTCCGTCTCAAGCCTGGCGCACTCCTGACGAAGCGCGGACAGCTCTTCATCGCCCCGCTTCGCTCCGTCATCGATCGCGCTCTGGATTTCCTCGTCCGTCATCAATTCCCGACATTCTCCGCGCCCATGAACCAAAGCTCCCACGTCTTCCGCGAGAGCCCCTTGATGCCCTGCTTCGTGGTAGAGCCTACGCCCTGTCCGTGCTGGTTCTTCGCCACCACAGGCATCATACCGTTATAGGCAATCTTCCCGCGACGCCATCCGCCTCGATAGATGAAATGGTATCTCGTGGAGCTGCCGACCTGCTGCGGCGTCTTGCTCGACGAGTCCGCCTCGCCGTACTTCTCCTCAAGGGCGTCCCATGCTGTCTTCGCCGAAGAATAGTCGTTGAACAGCCCCTCGTAGCACGGCAGCTTCTCGACGCAGAAATAGAACCCGAGCAGAGGCGCGAAAGGCGGGGCATGGTCCACGCTGTCAGGCGACACCCTTGCTTTGGACGGTCTCGCTGTCGATGCGTAGAAGCGGTATTCCGACAGATCCTCCAGCCCGCCAGTCTCGGTGGACGCCTTCGCCTTGCTCGGATTCCAGAACAGCGGCGTTATCTTTACGTCGGTCGCGTCGACAAGACCGAACTGGTTGACGTTCGGAGAGAACGTGAAGATGTATTCGTCGCTATTCAGGTTCACGCCCTTCAGCGCGGCCCATCTCTCAACGAGGTCTTTCTTGATGGCATGGCGGCTTGGCCAGTTTCTGTACTCAATATGGTACACCGGCTTCCATTCGCCCCCCTTGCCGCTCCTCGTTTCCGTGTCCCACTCCCACACGCGCTGGTGCGGGTATACCCTACGGATTGAGATGTCGTACGATCCGTCATCGTTGCGACGAGGATGCACGCTCGTAATGGCGTGAATGCGAGCCTTGTCCGCATAGTCTCCGCTATCGTCCGGGTCGTTCCAGCTGCTTCCGCGCCACCCGTCTCCGTGATCGTCCGCGTGAGAAACGGGCACTCGCACCTTGGCGTCGTTCACTCCCGTTGACGCATGGAGCACGGCGGCCCTCGGACCGGCGCCCTGACGCTGCGGGTCGCTGCCCATCCAGTCCGCGTCGAGGTCGCCGCGGATCTCCGCGAACGGGACGAGGCTCGACTGGATCGGGACCGGATTGCCGTTTCCGTCCAGAACATACGAGCCGTCCGCGTTCTTCCGGTACTCCTTGTAGAAGCCCTGAGGAACGCCGTTGACCTCGTACACCGTCACGCCGAGCCATGACTCCGCCGTCTCGTGCTTGAACCAGTCCGCCGACACGCACCACTCTGGGACGTGCTTCGGCTCCTTGCCCTTGCCCGTGATGCTGACGGAATAATACCCCTCCTGGTGGTACTCCGTCCGGACGATCGGATTGCCGCCGAGCTTGGCGCGCGCATCGTCGATGAGCGCCTGCACCTTGCCCGGCGCGACATACGACCAGCCGAGCCGGTAGGTGTTCGTGTTCGGGTCGTAGGAGTACTGCGGCGCGTTGAAGATGTTTCCCGTGACCGTGCCGGGTCCGAGGTTCGGAGGCGTGTGCTCCGGATCGATGTAGTCGTAGAGCGGCTTGCGCTGGAACGATACGTCGCTCCCGCCATCCTGTCCCTCCGACTGGCTCTTCTGTGTGACGAGCTCGTACTCGTTCCGCGCCTCGATGGCGTTCATCGTGGCGATGGCATTGTCGCGCGGGACGGACGGAATGACGCGATGCTCCGTGATGCCGTACCCCTGCGGTGCCGACACGCTGGCGAGCTGGCGCTGGCCGCCGTTCTCGTAGTCCTTTCCGTCGTCGAAGCCGTGCCACTCCGTCTTCGCGATGGCGATGGTGAACGCGAGCGAGCCGTCCTGCTCCACGTCCACCTTCTGCTGGGCGATGCGGTAGTGCTGCGCCGCCTTGTCTGTCGGAGCCTCGAGGCTGGTGACGAGCCTTCCCGTATTGTCGAGCTGGTCCGTATTGAGCGAGATCGCCTTGGCGTCCTCGTAGTCCGCCCACCATCCGGGCGTTCCAGGAGTGTGCGCGTGGGCCTTGAGCAGATTCGGGAGGAACGAAGAGGCAAGATTCTCCGCGTTGTCCCTGATGAACTCGATGGTCCGGCGCGTGGTCGACGTGTCCTTGAGCCTCGGCCACCGGAACACATGGGTGTACTTGTACCCCTCGCCGTTGCGAAGCTGGTTCCACCCGAAGAGCCGCAGGGTGTCCCGCGTGCAGGGCGCGTCGATGACCGGCAGCTTAAGCAGCTCGTCCGGCGTGTCCGGCTCGGCAAGCTCCGTGTAGAGCAGCGAGCAGACGAAGATGACCGTGTTGGTCTGCGGGTCGACGCGGGTGTGCGCGTCAAGCACGTTCCCGGCGACCTCGGCCCCGAAGTGGTACGCGACCACCTCGCGGAGCGCCTCCACGTCCTTGCCGAGACGCTCGAGCGGAGTGATGGACTCGTGCGTGAACTCGCGCCAGTAGACCTCGCGCGTGTAGGAGGACGGGATGTCCGTCCGGAAGACCATGTACGGGGAGAGCCGCCCCTCCATCCACGGACGGCACGCCTTGAGGCAGTCCTTCGCCGCCCTGTACTCGCGCACCGGAGGCGCGTCGGAATGCTCCTTGTCCTTGTTCCCGCTCGTCCCGTGGACGCCGCCATACCCCTCCGGCGTCTCCTCCGTCCACGTAGCGGGTTCCCCTGTCGTCTCGTCGAACGAGGCGGGCCACTCGGCGATGTACGCCCCGTCCTCCGCGACGGTGTACCCGTGTCCGGCGCACCACGTCCTCGTCAGCGTCTGGCGCAACACCTTCCGGCCCTGCGTCACGATGTGCTGGATGGGCCCGCCCGTCCACAGGCCTGTGAAGGTGTGGCCGTCCACGATGGGGTCTACGACATAGCGCCGCTCGTCCACCGTGACGATGCCCGTGTTCTCCCTCTGTCGGTCCGCGTCCGCCGTTGCGTCCTGCCTCTCCGCGCGCGGGGAATGCTCGTCCCCCTTCGCAGGGTCCGGCTCCCACCCCCGGTCCGGTGCGTCCATCTCACGGACGATCTGCGATGGCTGGAGGTTCGCGTAGTACTGGACCTGCACCAGACGCCAATGCCGGGCCCCCTCGAAGTCCATGCCAGAACTGCCGCGGTGCTCGCGCGGCTCTTCGGTTCCTTTGAGGTCTGGTCTTGAAAGGGGGAACTCCGGCATGGCTTGTCTCTCCTGCTGCTGGGTCTAGGAGTTTGCCTCGCGGTGCTTCTCGCGGTAGATCCGCATCTTCTCGCGCCGCTCCCGGTTACCGGTGGTCTGTCGAGACGACGCACCCGCGCCGCGCTCCGAGCCCATCCCGTTTCCGCCGAACTTCATCGGCTGAATCTTGTCCTGGCCATCCATCTTTGTTGCCTTTGTCTTGTTGCTTGTTTCTTCGTCTGCCCCTGTCCACTACTCCGTGGCGGGGAAGAAAGGGGGCCGCGCCGCCGAACCCGACTTACCGCGTACCTTTCTTCGTCGTTGCCGACGCGCCCTTCTCCGAACGCGGACGACGACGCGGCCCCGTAAACCGTCTCATGTAGAACCCTCCGCTACGCTCGCGGCGAGGATCTCCTCCACCTGCTCGTCGGTGACCGCGAGGACCTGCTTGGCGATGTCCACCGCCTCTACGAAGCGCGGATGCGCCTCGGAGAGATTCACGGCATCGTCGAACGCCTCCTGCGCCGTGTAGCCAGGCGCGACCTCCATTCCAGCGAGCAGTTCCTTGAACGCGGGGAGCAGACCCGCCGTGGCGATGGCACCCTTGAGCTTGAGCTTGGAGAACACGCGTGGCGGCGGCGGCGGAATGACCGTGCGCTGCTCGATGTGCCCGCCGTGCTCATCGTCGACCAGAGTGTAGCGGAACTCACGGCTAGGAGCGTCGATTTCATCCACCTCAACAATCGGATAGAACCCAGCCTCGCGGAGAACGGAGTCAGTGAACTCAACTCCGTCCGAGGTCGCAATAACGTCCGTAGCGTCTGTCGTGTTCCCGTCGATAAACTTTCCGTATCTCATTTCTGGCTCCTAGATTGTCTCAACCTCGGTTCTAGTCCAGCTGCCGCCGATGGTCCCAAGAGGAACAAAAGCTCGAATCGTTAGTGCGTCATTGGCGGAAACAGCCGAAATATTTAGCATGGTGATGCTACCGCCACCATTAATCACAATGTTCATGCGCTGATCACCAAGACCACCTCCAGCACCAATCAACGTGTATCCGGATGGCCATGTGATTATTCCTACACTAGTTGAATTTGTGTTTGCGGCGAGCGCGGACGATTTTCGCAAGGCCCCCATGATGTATCCAAGCTGTCCCCAGTGGAAAAACCGCACCTTGTTGTTCCAGGTGCTGCCGTCCGGAGAGAACGACCATCCAGACGCAATCGATCCGACCGACAATTGCGCCGTTTCCTTCCATCCGGAAGCCAGCCACTCGTCGATGCCATTAAGATTGGAATTGATCGTACTTATCGCCGTGTTGACCGCGACGGCATTCGCCAATCGTGGTATCAACACATCAGCCTGAACATCCTCGCCGTACTGGAATGCACCTGTCCCGGCGTTGCCGAAGAGTTGGCCTGACACCTTGTCGTACAGGTAGCCCACGCCGTTCTTGCGGACAGGTATGAAGTCACGGACGAGGACGCCGGACTCGTAGATTCTAAAATTATAGATACGGCATGGTACTCTTGGGTTGTAATGTACTCCCCCGTTGTTAATTGCAAAAATCCATAGAGGTAGTTGGTTGGTCAACGGAGTCTTAGTCCTGTATGTTGTCTTCTTTATACCATTGACATAGATGCCGTCGCCAGCGTACTTGAAAATAAACTGTGTACCGACAGGGAAACTCATCGAGACCTTGGTTTCAGAAGAATTTCCATTTCCCGGAGCGTAGCACCAGAACTCGTCGGAGTCCCACCACGACACAACGCCGTTTGTGCCGTTGCGGTCAACTCTAGACCCGAAGAACGCCGGAGCGTTCTGGACTGACTGCGTAAGAGCGGCTCTGACCTCTATTTCAGTGTTGTCCGTAAGGAGGTAGCCAGTATTGATGTATGGTGTTCCGTCACTCTCCAAGTACTCCACCTGACTGTCGTAGTGGAGGACATCCGCCTCGGTCAGGACGCGCTCGTCAAGAGGAATGTTGCCAAGTGCGCTAGGCATTTACTTGCCCTCCTTCACCCTGACCGCGATGGCGAAATGCGGGACGACGAGCACGCACCCCGTGCTCACCCAGAACTCCTCGCCGTGCGAGTTGCGGCAGCGAAGTTCGTCCTTCTGGATTCTGCACTCGCCGAACCGCTTGTCGCCCTCGCGCGTCAGCACGATGGCGTCCAGCCGCACGGCGCCCGCCTCTTTGAAGTCGTATCCGTCCATCACTTCTCCTCCGCAAGCAGATTGTTCCAGAGAACGAGCGCGCGCCCGAAGTCGTCCGCTGCGATCCGGTACGGCTTCTGATGGCCGTTGTAGAAGTGCCAGAGCCTCGCCTTCATCATCTCCGGGTCGGCAGCCCCCGGTGTCGGCGGGTAGTTCCACTCGCGCGGAATGTCCGCGATCCTGTCGGCGAAGAACCTATTGATCGTGGTCTGGTCCGGGCAGTGGAACGAGCGCGTGTATTGCGCCATGAACTCCCCCAGGCGCTGGTAGAGTGTATTGTCCTCGCGCATTGCCTTGAGGTCCATCACCATCACGCCGCTGTTGTACCCGTACTCCGGCACGGAGCCGAGGTTCATGCCGAGCCACTTGCCGTCGAGGTTCGTCGCGGCAAGTTCGGCAATCGGCGCGCGGCACATCGTGTCGGCGTCGAGATAGACGCACCGGTCCACGTTCGGCAGGAGCAGAGGCAGCCAGATGCGCGCGAACACGATGCCGCCCCACGGACGGGCCGCGGAGCGAGGGTCGTGCTTTGTGAACTGCTGCCAGTACGCGAGATCCTGGTCCGTGATGTGCCGCGTCACGACCTTGAATCCGTCCGCGTCCAGCGCGTGCAGCCGCTCCATGAGTTCGACCGAGACGTGCGCGTAGCAGACGTGTGCCACCACCTCGTCCTCGGGCCGCTTCGTGTCCCGGACGGACTTGACGGAGACATAGAGCTGGTCGCAGAACTGCGCCGCGCCCTGCCCCTGCACGTCGATGCACCACGCGACGTGGACGGGTCCGGTGGCGGGAGCAGCGGGCGGGACGGCGGGAGCCTCCTGCTCCTGCGGACGGGGCGAGGCGGCGGTTTCGGGCTGAGTTGGTTTCTTCTGGGCCATTGTGTGCGTGGTTGTGTGTGGTTAGTTTGCCGTGTCGTTCGTGATCTTGATCGCGCGAATGAGGCCGTAGATCGTGTTTGGGAGAGTATCCCCGGTGTCATACGAAGCCGGCGTCTGCGTGTCGGCGGAAACCTTGGTCACGTTCGTATCAAGAACCGACTTGCTAACGCGAGTGGCAACGGCGGCTGGAGTTGCGGCAACGGCGATTCCAGAAGCGATAGTATTATTTTCTTCAGGATAGTCATCCAGCGCGACAACGCCTAGGCGGCCCGCTCCGCTACCAGCCTGCGGAATCACGATGGTCGTGCCGGACAGCAGGGACGAGCCTCCGCTGATTTTTCCGTCCTTCACGGGGACGGACGCGTCGATCTTGACCGTCTTTGTGCCGGACGTGACGGAAAGGGTCACGTTGCTTCCGGCTTGAAGTTTGAGCGTATCGTCCGCGTTTGATGCGGGCGTCAGAGTTCCGTTCGTCACGGCGGTCCCGCCGGAATTCACGACCGTGACCTTGGAGAAGTTCTTTAGGCCGGACACGACGCCGGAGAGCGCAGTCACACCGGATGCCGCACCGGATGCGACGCCGGAAATCGAAGAGCCATCGACAAAGATAACGCTGCTTCCAGACACGACAACGGAAACGCCGTTGTTTCCGTGGATATCGACGTGTCCGCTTGAATCTGCCGAGGCCGTTCCGCTGTCAGTGGCGACTCCAGTCACGACGCCCGACGGAACGGTCGCATTGATCGTCACCGACTTCCCGCTCCGGCTCATCGTCACGTTGTCGCCGGGGACGAGGGTGAGGGTGTCCGTCTTGGACGCCGCGTCGCCGGTTCCTGCCACGCCGGAAACGGCAATCTTCGCGAAGGCGTTCTGGTTGGCCTCCGCGCCGGAGGCGATGCCGGACAGCTTCGTGTAGTCACCGCTCGTCATGAGGCCGTTCGTGGACGCGCCCGCGTTCGGGATCGTCACCGCGCCGTTCGTCGGAGTGATTCCGTTCACGGACTTCACCACGGAGGAATCCTGCGTAGCAAGCACGTTGAACTTGTAGACGGGCGAGGCGGCGGTTCCGGTGTTGATGACGGCGATGTCCGTTCCGGCGGTGTACGGCTTGCCAGCCCCCTCCATGAAGTTGGAGTCGGTGGTGCCGGACGCCGACATGTTGTACACCTTGCCCTCGTTCGCCTTGACGAGCAGGGACGAGGTGAGGTCGGCCGGAGCCGCGCTGCCGCCCGCCTTCCACGCCGTGCTGACGGCGGTGTCCACGATCTCCTGGACGCCGGACAGAATCTCCTCCGCCTCGCCGGACACGATGTCGACGACGGCATCCTTGTCCACCATCAGGGTGCTGAGGGGGATGTTGCCAAGGGCCATGCCCGCTGTGGTCGTAGTGGTAGCCATTTTCTTTTCTCCTTGCTATTGGTTCTGTGCAAGCTGGTTGATGTTGTCCACAACCTTGTCCTGCCGGTCGCGGATCTTGTAGATGGTGGTCGGGAGCGGGTCCGTGATGCGCCGCAGCCCCGCGAACCTCTCCGCCATCTCCGCGCGCATCTGCGCGAAGCGCTCCGTCAGCTCGGTGCGCGTCATTCCCGTCTTCGCCGTAAGCGGCTGGCGGGCGACGGCGACAGGAGGCGCGCTCGGGCACCGCACCGGAATCGGAAGCGGATAGATGCGCGGAGGGGGCGGGGGCAGGAGAATCTGCTTTCCCGCCCTCGCGTTCTTGTAGTGCGGCTGTAGTGGCGTTCTCGGCATGCTATGTAAGCCCAAGTTCCTCGCGAAGCTCCGCGATCTTCTCGTCAGTGTACTTCTTCGCCTCTGCAAGAGTCCTCGCGTCCTCCTCGTCGATCTCCTTCCGCGTGTAGCCGTCCGCGTCTCCCCAGAGGTCGGGGTGGCGCGGAGGAGGCGGAGGGCACGGGCGAGGCGGCATCGGCGCGAAGCCTGGATGAAACGGAAACGGGGGCGGTGGCGTCATCATCAGATCTCTCCAATCAGTTCTGTCGCGAGTTGGTCGAGCCCGTCGGACACTCCGTTCGGCTTCGTGATGTTGTCGGACGTGTCCTGCGCCTCCACGGCGGTCGGGCCTCCATCGTCCACATTGGACGCGGCACCGGCGACATCCTCGTCGGTGTTCGGCGCATCGAGCTTATCGGCAACGTTGTCGACAGCAGGCGTGATGTCTTCATTGATGCTGTTGCCGACGCTCTTCTTCGCGGCATCGATCGTCTCGTCCCGCTTCACGGGGTCTGCGAACGCCGCCTTCGCCGCGGCGACCCGCTGCTGCTCCTCCGGAGAATCAGCCTCCTCCTCCGCCGTGGTGAGCGACTGGACGATGGTGTCGGCAAGACCGGAGACCATGTTCTCGATGCCGCTCTGTAGGACTCCGACTTGGTCGTTTAGGCCAGACACGGCGTTCGTAAGCGCATCGAGACTCGCCGTGTAGCCGGAGAGGCAGCCGCTTACAAGTCGACAAAGATTATCTTCAAGATAACCGCTGATGATGTCTGTCACCTCATCGGCCGTGACAGAATGTGGCACATAAAGCCCCTGGGCAAGTTTTGAAAGAGAATCCCATGCTGTTTCGGCATGCTGTTCGTCTCCTACAAAATAATCAAGAATTCGCTTGAGAGCGCCCCCAACCGTTGTCGAGTCTGTTGCGTCGGTATCGCCTCGGCCGCTAATACCGATATTCGTCGCTAGAAGTCCTGCGAGCGTCGCATTGCGAATTCCAGACAATATCGTTGCACCGCCGTAGCTGCCGTACGCATCGCTGATTGCATATTGAACGTCTGCAATCCCGCTCATCGCTGAAAGAATGCCGGAACGACCAGACGTTCCGTTGACTTCGAACATGCTATCCGTCAGAACTGTGTCCCATATGACGTTATTATCATCGTCATATATCCTAGCCTTGATGACGGAAGGCGTTTCGTATCCGAATCCGCACTCCGGTCCACCGCTCGCAAGAAGGAGCGCGTTCCTGCTTCCGCAGGATGGGTCTTCGCCGATCTTGATCAACTGGTTCAGTGTATCTTCGGCAACAGCAGACCCTGACATGTCTGCGATTGTTCCGCTCAACTCGTCCAGCCTTGACGTGATTTCTCCGCTGAGTCCATCGACCGAAGCCGAAACGGCGGTCTCAACTACGGAGTCCGTTTCCTCTGCCGTGTAAATGCGTACATTCCCGGGAAGTTCACCTAGAGTTCCGCTTCCGTATGTGGTGACGCTATCGCTCATTCTTCGGCCTCCTATTCTTCGGGCTCGCTATTGCTGCCATCGCGCTTCGCCAGCTTCTTCAGCGCAGCGAGAATGGCGTTGACATGGTCCATCGTGTCGTTGAGCGACGCGCCCCTTTCAAGCGCGTTCAGCGACAGGATTCCGGCAAGCGCGTTGGCGTACCGTCCCGTCGCCGGGAACACGCGAATCTCCCCGGTCGCCTCGGGCCAGTCCTGCACCGGGAGCCCGTAGGTTCCGTACACCGTCGGCACGGACTCGGGCCACGGCGTCTCCACGAAAAGCGAGAGTTCGTCTCCGTGGTTCGAGCGCACAACACGGAAGAGCTGCTCCGTGTCGAGGTCAATCTGGCACTTGAGTCCGCCATCGGTGGTGTCCTCCCATTGCGCCGGACTCTCCGGCCACGGGTACATCGCGAGGTCGCCGAAGACCGGATGAAGCAGACGGATGCGGAGATACGGATAGGCGGAGGCAAGATCTGAGTCCGGCGGGTCGACCGTCTCCCCCTCCGGGATATTCGTGCCGTTCGCGGTCTCCGCCGTGATGCCGAGGCCCTTCAGCACAAGCTCGACCGTCTCTCCTGCATGGACGTGCGTCGGACCGTCGTCCAGCTCGAACCTCTTGGTGTCCTTGTCGAGCGATAGGGTGATTGTCGTCATTTCAGTGGATCTCCGAACGGAGCCGCCGTCTGCGTCGCCAACCGATTCGCGTGGACAGACGCGGCGATCTGCGCCAGCTCCGGTTTCAATACAAATGCCGAGGCGATGATCGCGAGACCGATGCAGAGGCTCGGAAAGAGCCAGGCCTTGCACTCAACGATCACGTCCTTCCATGTACGGACCTTCGGCTTCGCCGCCGATACAATGCTCCGAGCGAGGCATCGAACCATCCTGAACTGGTTCTCGGACACGGCTTGGAGCTTCTCCTCCGGCGTGAGACCGTTCGTCGAGATCTTCGCCTCGTCGATCATCTCGACCAGATCGTTCTTTGATTCGGAGTCGAGTTCGCTCTCCTCGATCTCGCGGATCGAGATCCTCGCCCGCGTCTCGTTCTGCGGTGTCACGGCCATCAGCGGGCCTCCTTTTCGTCCGGTCCCGGCCCGAGGCCGTCTCCGTAGTCCTTCATCACCTGCTCCACCACCTCCGCGCCATTAACACTCTCCACCTCGCCGTCCGGCACGGAGAAGCAGCCGGAGCATCCGGCGCAAAGCCCGAGCAGGACGGCGATGCACGTCGCCTTCGCCACCGCCTTCTTGATCTTATGGTAGACAGGGGCAGCGAAGTTCGTTGTCTGGAACGCAAGCCACGCCTCGCGACGGCCCCACCACGAGTCCTTGCTGGCCCAGACCCAGACGAGGTAGAGCACGTCGCCACCCCAGCGAAGGAGGTCGACCTGATAGCACTTCCACGCCTCGCACAGTTCGGAGGAATGGACCCAAATAAGATCGTGGTAGAGGCTGGCGAGCATCGAACGCAGGGTATCGTTCGGAATCGCATCCGGTCCGTTCCAGAGCCCGGAGCGCGGGAATGCGTGAGCCGTCAGCTCGACCTTGTTATCACCAAGCGGCGTGACGGACAGCGACCCGTCCTTCGTCGTATACGGACCCTTGACGAACGTCGCGACGCGCCTGCTCTTGACGATGACCGTCACCGGAGCCGGAAGCGGATAGTCCGCAGCTTGATCGTCGCGAATGTACTTCGCGACCGCCTTGGCGATGATACTCGCTATTCTAGCCTGTTCCGCGTTCATCAAGTCCAGATTCTATAGGCGCACCGGACTGCACCAGATGCTAGTCCTCGATGAAGTTGGAGCGCTTCTTTCCGTCCTTCGAGCAGATGACGAACCCGTGCTTCTTGGCCGCGAAGAACGCCTTCGCGTCCCAGCCCTTGTATTCGTCGTTGATGTTGGTGAATGCTCGGTATGTCCTGTCGGGGCTTCCCCACTCCCAGAACCCGCCGACCCACCTGCCGGAACCATCTTTGTAGAAGGCGCAGCAGCGCATCGTCGGGCTCTCGTGCGTAGCACCCCACCACGAGCCGGACAGCTTGAACGTGACGCCCTTGCCGGATGTGGACACGGACTTGATCTGGCAGCTCTTGTCTTCGACCGCCCCGTTACCGTTGAACCCTCCGTACCGCCAGTCGGCGACGAACGGGGAAGAAGAGGGCTCCGGCGCGTCACCCGATGACGGCGCACCCACGTTTTCGCCGGACGCGCCGGAGCCCTTGACGCGGACCGAGATGTTCGTGTAGATCGTGTACGCCTCGTCGGCGTCGATGGACGCGCACCCTGCGGTTGTCGCGAAGCCGAGGTAAAGAAGAAAGAGCGCAAGAGCGGCGCAGAGCATCATCCCTATCGTACGCTCGACTGGCGTGAGCGGCCTGTCCTTCTTGGAAGGGCTGCCAGACCCTTGTTCCGTTTTCGGTGTGTCTTCGTCTCTCATGTCGCTCTTCCTTTGCGCCTGTTATCCTCTGCGCGCCTAGACCTTCGCGGAGGAATGCGCCTCGATCTCGTGGTGGGCCCACTTCCAGCTCGTCACGGCGCAGATGGCCTTGGCGGCCTCGGCGGACGTGCCGTCCAGTCCAGCCGGACGTCACGCACGCGATCGGCGAACGAATCGCCGTCGCAAAGTCTCATGGCCTGCTCCGCCGCCGCCATGTGCCCGATGGCGACGAGCCGCTGGCGCTCCCGCTCGTCCGCGCCGCACAGTTCGTCGACGGCGAGTACGATCTTGCTTGCTTCGCCGTCCCTTGCGAACAGCACGCGCGCCTCGTCGAGCAGCGACGCGAGGCTCTTCCTCCCGAGCGCCTCCGCGTGTTCGGCGGCGCATTGGAGGTTCGCGATGCAGAGCAGGCGCTCCGTCTTGCGCGTCTCGTCCTCGAGCCATTCGCCGGAGAGGACGTAGGCTACGCCGACGTGCTTGGCGAGGCAGTCCTCGCACGCGAGTGGATGCCCTTCCCCGCGCACGGTCAGCTCGAGCCGGACGGACTGTGCAGGACGCGCGTCGGCAGCAGGAGCAACCGCCAGTTCGGCAGCCGCCGCCTTCTTCGCCTTGTCCTTGCACGGGCATCCCATCTCGGCGCATCCTTCTAGATGAACGGGATCCCCGGAACGGTGTTGAGCGGTCCGTATGCCGGAGCGGTCCCCGGCTGGTACGAGCCCTCGGACTCCGCTCTCGCCTCGGCAACGGCGGCGGAGTAGGCGGAGGCGTGCTGCTGGTACACCAGCCGCCCCTTGTCTCCCCACGGCTTGTCCAGCATCGCGAGGAGCTTGGCGCAGGCTCCGTCCACGAAGGCGTGGCCCCAGCGGGCCAGAACGTCCTCGTCGATCTCCTCCGAGCCAGGAGCGGGGGCGAACGCCACGATTGGAGTCGGAGCCCTGCCGCACAGGAACGGAGGCCACGGGTCGAACCGCCGCCAGTCCAGAAGCGGATGCAGGCCGGGGAACCCGCGCCACCGGATCGTATGCCTCGCCGTGATCCAGTTGCCGTTCTCTCGGATGCGGAGCGCGACGGCCCCGCTCGGCATCGCGATGGGGTAATGCCCCATGCAGCTCGGCGGAGGTCCGGGCCATCGCACCGGTTCCTGCCAGCAGTTCGTCCGGTCGCAGAAGTCGCGCGCCGCCTCGCTCAGCGCCTTGCGCCTCTCGAGGTCGGAGCATCCGGGAGTCCGCCACACCACCTCGTCCAGAAGCGATGCGAGAGTCCCGGTCGCGTTCGCCGCAGACAGCTCCTTCGGCTGCTTCTTCGCGGCGAGGTCGGTGTCGAGTGGAAGACTGCTCATCGGGCGGCGTCCTCAAGGAATTTCTTGTAGTGCTTCTCCGCGATCGCCAGGTTCCCGGCGTCGGCCTGGTCCATCGTGTACGCCTTGTAGCAGGCGAACTCCACGAGGGCGTCGTGCCACTGCGGGTCGACGAGCAGCGGAGAGTCGGCGAAGTCGTTGATGGCCGCTTCGTATGCGTCCACCTGCGCTTGCGTCGGATTCGGAGGAAGAACCTTGTCGCGAGGCGGAATGTCTGGGTACACCCGACGGACCAGTCTCATCCCCAGATACCGCGACGCGGGGCGGACCGAGGCAAGCGCCTCGATGCCCTGCGCCACGAAACGGAGAAGCTCCTCGTCCAGCCAACGGTACCGCTCCGGGTTCCTGTCCGAGAGCAGCTCGCGCGCTCTCTCGACCGCCCAGCGGTACGTCCTCTGCTCGCCGAACTCCGCCATCTCCCTACTGCGCCCCGTGTTCGGCGACCCAGTCATAGGTCGCAGCGGTGGCCTTCAGCTCGTCGTATGGCAGCTCGGCGGCGTCCGCCACGCCCTTGCCCTCGAGGAACGCGATGAGGTCCTTCTTGGGCGGGTTGCCCTTGATGGTCTTAGCGCTCCACGGGCGGTCCGGCTCCGTCTCGACGGCGGCGGGAGCCTCCTCGGCCGCGGCGACAGGAGCCGGGGAGGGCGCGTCTGAGACCATCGCCCCGATGGCGGCCTCGGCACGGCGCAGCGCGTCGGCGTTGTCGCGCGCCACCACGGCGCGGAGGATGTCGACGCCAGCCGCCCTGCCGCGCCTGTCGATGTCCAGAGCCTGCTCGCGGGTGATCGGGACGAACTTGTCTCCGTACTGCTTCCACGCGTGGACGTTATTCGGGCAGTAGGCAAGAGTCTCCTTGCTCATCAGGTAGGGGAAAGAGGGGTCGTAGTCCATGTAGGATTCCTTTGCGGTTCGGGTTTCTTTTGGTTTGAAGAAGAAAGCCCCCCTCGTGACGGGGCGGGAGGTGATGGAGGGGAAACACCCCGCCACGAGGGGGACGAGACGTTCGCTAGAACATCTTGGGCGGATGCGGGTCCACGATGTCGCAGTAGACCAGCGCCTCGACCATCACGTCGCCCGACGCGGAGCCGGAGCTGGTGATGGTGACGTAGGTCGCGTCATCGCCGACAACAGCGCCGGACGCAACCGCACCGGCGAACATCGGCGTGCCATCGGTGCCGGAGTAGGCCAGCGTGCCGGAGGCCGCGACGCCCGCGCCGCTCAGGGTCAGAACCACGGAGTCGCCGGAGACGAGCTCCGTCGGAGCCTCCATGCCGTTCGTGAAGATGTGGGGCGCGAGGGCCTCGGTCTTCACGACGTAGCGCTTGGGCTGGAAGCCCTCGGGAACCTTGACCTTCACGCCGGACGCGGCAGCGACGATCTGCGAGAGCGGCCCGACCCAGTGGACGGGCGTGCCGCCGTAGCCGGCGGGGTACTCGGTGCAGACGCCCTGCTGCGTGACGGGGGCCTGGTCGGGGGGGAGGTAGGTGAACGTAGCCATTTCAGTTTTTCCTTTCTTGGCTGTTGGTTAGACCGCGACGTACGAGACGCCGAAGTATTCGGGCTGCGCGAGGAACCAGTCGTACGCGCCGATGTGGTATTCATAGGAGACTCCGGGAGTGTCCGGGGAGTCCTTGATACCGGTCTCGGAGACGAGGTCGGCGTAGGTCCAGGCGCGGGTGTCGCCGAAGAAGATCGGGTAGATCGTCTTCCCGGCGTAGTCGCCCGTGCCAGCCGTGCCGCCGAGGCGGTTCGAGAGGTACATCTCGAAGCCCGTCGCCGCGTTGCGGCCGTAGCTCATCACGTCCTTGCGGAGGAGCACGTCCAGCGTCTCGTTGCACGAGGTGCGCTCGAACGCGTCGAACTCGCGGAGCACCTTGAGCACCTCGGGGGAGGTGATCATGTACTTGCGGGTCGCGGACGAGGCTCCCTGATGGCGGGTGTGGACCATGTCCATGTCGTAGATGTGCTTGAGCACGTTCTTCTCGCCGGTTCCGGTCGGGCTCTTCGTGGCGGTCAGGACGACGGGAAGCGCGGCCGTGCCGAGCTTGATGCCGCCGTTGATGCCCGCGTCGTTGCCCGTGTTCCACTTCGTGAACGGAGTGTTGGCGGCGGCGGCATACGCCTCGCCGAACCACTTGTCCTCGAGGAACTCGGAGGTGGCGACGCCGATCTTCTTGGAGCGCTGGCCTTCCCACGCCTTCATGTCGGACCACATCAGGTCCCACTGGTCGAGGACGATGGACAGCTCCCAGGCGCGACCGACGACGACCTCCTTGGAGCGCGCGTCCACCCTCTGCGGGTTGATCGGCGTGCCGAGGACGTAGTCGTTGGCCTTCAGCTCGGGCCACGAACGGATGACCAGCTTCGAGCCGACGCCCTTGAGTTCGCCCTCGTAGTCGCGGTTGAAGATCTGGTTGAAGACGACGTTGTCGTGGACGACCTCGTCGATCTTCTTGGAATAGATGATGGGCTCCCACTGATCCGGAATCTTGTGGTACACCCGTGCGGTAGGCGCAATCATTGCTTTGCCTTCTTTCTTGGTGGTTGGCGGTTGCGCCCGCGACGGTCTCGGCCCGCGCCGCTACTTGACGTAGCGACCGGACCGGAAGTCGTCCTCGAGCGCCTCCAGTTGCTTGTGCCGCTCGGCGCTGGTGATGGAGCCGCGGCGCTCGGCGACGGAGACTCGCTCCATCTCGTCGAAGATCGCCTGCTTGCTCGGCCAGACCTTGCGGCCGTTCGAATCCCGGAGACCCCCTTCGCCGCCAGCGCCCTTGGAGGCCGGTGGCGTCGGAGCGAGTCCGGTGCCGTCATGCTGACGCGCGAGGCCGTTCCTCTCCACGAACTGCTCGAAGACCCTCGTGATGCCGGGCGCGTATCCGCGCTTGAGCGCCTCGCCCAAGGCGGTTCCCCACGGAAGGCCCGTCGCCGGATCCTTCTCGTTGTGGGTGAACGCGGTCCACGCATCGACCAGATCGCCGCCGCCGGAGACGCGGGCGAGGAGTCCCGGCGTGCGGGCCTCCACTTCGCGCCAGACCGCGGCCTTCACCTCGTCCTCGCTGCTTTTCGCTCCGCTCATGGCGAAGCGCCTCTCCAGCTCCTCGTTGCGCTTGCGCTGCTCTTCCAGCTGCTGCCGGATGGCGGCCTCGCGCTTCTCCGCGATCGCGTCCACAAGCTTGACGGTATCGTCATCGAAGTTGTCGATGCCTTCCACGTCCTTGTAGCGCTCCTTCGGAGGCAGCGTCTTTCGCGACGCCTCGAGCTGCTCGCGAAGCCGGGCGATCTCCTCGTCCTTCTCCGAGAGGCTCTTCTTGAGGGAGTTGTTCTCGCGCATCGCCGCGCCGAGCCGTCCGTTGTGGACGGAGGTGGCGTGGGCCTGCGCTGCGGCTTCCGCTGCGGCCTTGTCGTCCGTCGCCCCCTGCTGGCCCTGCTCGTTCGTCGCGGAGTCCGTCTCGATCGGAGAGGTCGCTGCGGCGAAGGCGTCGGCGAGCTGAGTGGGGGCGAACGCGGCGGGGGCGTTCGCGGTAGCGGGAGTTGCGGTGTTCTGGTTGGTGGTTTCGGTGTCCATGTTTGGTTTGTCCTTGCGTGTTTGCTGGAGCCGCCTTGCCAAATTCGGCGGATGTTCCATCGGTCTGCCGGAGCGCCTCGCGGCGAAGTTCCGGAAGTCCACTTTGCCTCGCCTACACGAAGCCCTCCAATGCCGATGTCCCTTTCGCGTCGGCGGCCTTGGCGTCGGCCTCGACTACGGAGGGAGCGGTCCTGAGAGCGTCGCGTAGCGCGGCGAGAGCCGACAGGGCTCCGACGGCGAGGTGTTCCTCGCGGTCGCTGCCCATGTCGGAAAGATGCTTCTGGATGGAGTCGATGCGCGGCTCGATCATGCCGAGCAGCGTCTCCTGAACCGAGGAGGTCGCGAGAACGCGCGCCTCCTTCACGGAAAGATTGTTGAAGTCGATGGTCATTCCGCGCCCCCTCCCCTCGTGGCCGCCGACCTGGCCCCGGCCGCGGCCCGCGCCTGCGGATTCGTGATGGTCGACCGGATCGTCCCGCGCGCCGACGGAGTGAGCCCTCCGCCCGGTCCGCCGGACAGCGCCGACTCGGCCGTGGCCTGCGATGGCTGCGAGCCGCCGGGATTGCCGCCGCCCGCCGCGCCCTGCCGCGGAGCCTCGCCCTGCACCGGGCCCTCCGCTCCGGTGGTGGACGGGCCATCGGTCGGAACCTCGCCGTTGTCGCCGCCGCCGATTCCGGCCTGCGTGTTGGCAAGGGCCGCCTGCTGCTGAGCGATCTGGAGCTTCTGCTGGACGTCCGCAAGCCGCTGCTTCTCCTGAAGCTGCTCGTACGTCGCGACCACCCGGTCCGGGTTGATCTTCAGCATCTGCGCGATCTTGCGGTAGATCATCGCGCGCCCCTGCACCGTCACGATCTGCAAATCCGTGCCGTTGTTCGCGAGGTTCAGGAACTGCACCATCCGGTTGTACTCCTGCTCCACCAGCACGAGCCCCATCAGCCCGCCCGGGTTGCAGGTCATGTCGCCCTTGATGCTCTCGTCCTTGTCGTAGAGCATGTTCCAGGCGTAGAGCCTCATCACGATGGGCCGCATCTCCTCGCGGTCCACGCTGAAGAGCATGTCCTTGATGCCGCGCGTCGTTCCCTCCGAGAGCATCGAGAGCGTCGAGGCGGTCCGCATCGCGGACGCGCTTCCCGTATTGGAGCCGAACGCGTAGGACGGAACACCGGCAAGGTCGCCGACCTCCGTCTTGAAGAACTTGTAGATGTTCAGCAGGTCGCCCGAGTTGCTGTTGACCTGGAGCATCTGCACCGGAGCGCCTGGCTGCGACGCCACCCCCATCGGCGGGTCCACGATCGGCCATACCTTGTGCGGCCTGATCTTCAGGTCCGTCCCGGCGGCGAGGCGGTTCGTGTTCACCACCATCATCGCACCGGCCGCCTCGCTCATGTTCACGATGAGGTTGCGGCCGCAGCTGTTCAGAACCTTATACGCGTCCTTAGCCTTCCAGATCGGCCCCTCGCCCCACCACGAGTCCGGGTCGCGGAAGCACACCGCCTTGCTCAGAGGCCAGCCGATCTCCGGCTCGATGATCCGGCAGTACACCACCACGTCCTGCACCACGATGCAGTTCACGTCGTAGTACTCCTCCGGGTCGATCTCCCTGCCGTTCGTATCGCGACGCAGACCGATGCCGACCAGCTCGCTGCCCCTCGCCTCCCCGAAGTACTCAAGCGCGTCGATGGTCGTCTTGCCGCTCTCCGGCGTAGCCTGCGCCGGACGGTCCGAAAGCTCCTCGTGCTCCCTCGTCCCGGCGTCGCTCGCCGTCGGGGTCGCCTCCACGCCGCCCTGCGGGTTCGCCGCAAGGATGCGGTTCACCGCGTCCGCGTTCCATCCCTTGTACAGCTTCCCCTTCGCCTTGCTGAACAGACGCAGGTCGCTCGGCGAGAACTTCACCTTGATGACCAGCGGCGAGTCCCCGATCTCCCTCGAGTCCGGTGCCGGATAGCAGTCGAACGGATTGATCGCCTCGAACGAGAGGACCGTCTTCTCCTCCGTCCTGATGGTCCACACACCGTCCTTCGTCTTCCTCCGCACCTGACGCCGCTTCACCCTCGGCACCGGACCGCGCATGATCGCCGTCCCGTGCAGGCACAGATAGTCCAGGAACTTCCCCTTCGCCTTCTCGTAGTCGCCCTCGGTCAGCTGGTCGGAGATCTTGCGGAACATCAGCTCGCACCGCTGCTGCGCCTCCTCCTTGACGCGGTTCTTGACCTCCTCGACCTTGTGCGGCATCAGCACCGCCATCTGCTGCGGCGTCAGAGGCTGCGCGTCCGGGTCCGCCATCACCGCCGCATACGCATCGTTCGGATTCTGCCCCGCCGCCGCTGCGGCCTCCGCCGCGGTCTGCGCCAGCTTCTTGATCGCCGCCTCGCGCTGGATGATGACGAGCATCGCCTCCTGCACCGCTACCTCCGTCACCTCCTCCGGCATGTCCGGGTCCGGCGTCGGGTCCAGCGTGAACGGCAGGTCACCGCCGTTCATCCACACGTCCCCGGCCATCGACCGAAGACCGCGAACCGTCGCCGCCGGATGCTGGAAGAACGCCGGACGCCCGTCCGCACCGATGGCTCCCGTGCTGCGGATGATGTCCGTCTCCATGTCGGAGTACTCGCCCTTGAACATCCGCTTCTCTTCGTTCAGCCGCTCGGTGACGCCGTGCGCCTTGTCGCGCTCAACCCTCGCGATCTCGAAGACCCGCTTCACATGCCTCGCCAGTTCGCACAGAGGCTCGCTCTGCACGACCTCGCCGGACTTCTCAACGTCCTTCTCCGAGCCATCCAGACCATCCCGGTCGATCACCGGCATCGCAAGGCCGGGCGTCAGCTGCGCCCCTCCCGGAACGCCGCCGACGTGAAGCTCCGTCGAGCCAAGCGACGGGTTCGCCCCCATCGCTATGCTGAAGGCGTCGAGTCCGCTCTGGATCGCTTGTTCGCTCATGACGCCACCCTATTCTCCATAGCACCGAACTGCACCGGACTAGAAGTACCCGGCCAGGTCGAGCCCCGTCGCCAGCGCCTGCTGCGTCCCCGTCTCACCCCTCGCCGACTGCGGCAGCCACAGCCTCGCGTCCGGCGGCTTCGTCGAGAACGGATCCCGCCCCTGCGGCGAACCGTCCGGGTGCAGCGCCCCGTAGACCATGTACTGAAGCGCATCCTGCACATGGCTCAGCGGCCCCTTGTCCGGCGAGTCCGCATACCGCTTCTCCGCGCTCGACGTGTTGAGCCGCCGATACTGGTACCTACCCCGCAGCCCCGCCAGCAGCGTCTTGCACTTCCGGCTCACCACCAGTCCCCCCTTCCCTCCGTCCACCCTCCGACGCATCGCCTCCCTCACGCACTCCAGTCGCAGCCCCACCGCATTCTCCTGCACCGGACACGGCATCACCGGGATCCCCTTCTGCTGCATCGCCACGATCTCCGTCACCCCGTCGCTCGTCTTCCCCGCCCCCAGACCGCTCGGGTCGTGGAAGCACATCAGCCGCTGCCCCTCCGCCAGCCGGAACGAATTGATCAGCCACGGCCTCAGGAACCGCTCCGCGAACTCCCCGCAGCTGATGTTCTCCGCCACCAGCTCGTCGTACACAGCGATCTGCCCGTTCGGCAGCACCTGCCCAGCCACCGCGCTCGGCGTGAACCCTCCGTCCGTCCCGACGAATATCGGCAGCCCCCACATCGGCTCCAGCTCCTTCTCCATCAGGTTCGCCTCGTCGTTCCACTGCGGATACACCGGAACACCCGTCAGGATCGTCCCGTACTCACCGCAGACCATCACCCTCACCTTCGCGTCCGGCCACACCGCAACCTGCTTCAGGTAGTAGTTGAACCCCTCCGACAGATGCTCGATGTTCTCCGCCGCAGGTATAGCCGGGTCCTGCCCCCTGTTCGGCTCGTACCGCACCTTCCCCGTCTTCTTGTCCTCGATCCGCAGCAGCGCCGGGGGACACTTGAAGAACTCCCACCCCACCGGCTTCTCCACCTCCGCCAGACGGTACCACCAGCTCTGGTCGTCCGGCGGGTTCGTGTCCATCAGCATCCCCAGCGACAGCGGCTTGTAGTCGTCCCTCGTCGCCGGATAACGCCCGATGCGGCTCTGCACCGCCGCCATGTGGTCCTCGCTGATCTCCCTCGCCTCGTTGATCCACGCCCCGGTCGCCTCCACGCCCAGCAGATCCCGCTCCTGCTCCGGCTTGTCCAGCGCGAAGAACATCAGCTCGATCTCAACCGTCGTCCCGTCGTTCCTCATGCTCGGCCGCCGCAGCAGCCCCACCGGATGCGGCGAATACTTCATCACCGTGTCCGGGAACCACTCCAGCCACGACTTCACCGTCGAGTTCATCAATTGCTGGTACGTGTTCCGGATCACGAACCACCGCGACCGCCTCACGTTGTCCCTCGGGTCCGGCACCTGCCCCTCGCTCCGGAACAGCAGGTCGTGCATCACGAACACCGTCTTGCCGTTGCCCACGGGACCCATCGCCCCCTTGTTCTTCGCCGTCGAGTTGTGGAACCGCTCCGCCGTCGCGCTCATCTTGTACGTCCGCGTCGGCACAGCCCCCATCCTCTCCTCCCGCTTGTCGCGGTCGATCGTCCTCAGCCCTCGTCCAGGCGTTCCCATGCAGTCCTTCCCTTCGTTGGCGGTTCGGGTTCCTTCAAGCGCCTCCGCGGAGCGGCCCGGACCAGCCCGCCTGCCTCGCAGCCCAACAAGGGCCGCCCGGTCCTCCGGCGAAACCCAGACCTTCGGCCCCGGGTTCCAGCCGCCGTCCCAAACGCAGGCCGCCGCCGTCCGCTACCGGCGCCGACCAGCCACGGCAGGCAATCGGCCCTCGCTTCACAGACCGCTTCGGCCAGGCAGACCGCACAACCGGGGCAACGCTAACCCCTCGTCCGGACCGCTCCGCTTCGGCAACGCCACACACTACCCCAGCACCGACCAGCACCGGAGTCACCATCTACACCAGCAAAACTCTGAACGAGCATTCACCATATATAACGCGCGTTCATATTTTCCACCCCCCGCCATCCCCCCGCCGCTTACCCTATCGCTCCCCCCTTCGTCCCCCCTCGCTTCCCCTTTCTGTCGAGCGCTTCATGGGACCGACATCCGTCGGCCCATTCCTCGCTCGTGGCTGACGCCCGCAGCCCAAGGCGTTCGCTACTATAACGCAGAACATATCCAGCGCCCCTTCCCACGCACATCGACCCGTCCGGCACAACAAGCCCGCGCAAGGTATGCTGCACGTTCAGGAATCGCGGTACCCAACACGCGCCACCAGCGCCAGGCTCCACCCGTCCACGCACCCCCTACACCCTGGGGGTCGCTTAGAGGGCTTCGAGTGGGTCAATGGCACCGAGACCCATCCTCCAATGGCGCAACATCCACCACCACAGCCACCCACCACCACCAGTAGGCCACGGACCGGGGAGGACTTACCACACGCAGGGTTGGCGATCATTGCGCTCACAACCCCTCGAGCAGCTACCTAGGGCCACAAAACCAGTGGCCTTAGCGAACGCAGGGGGCCCCGCCGCAGCAGGCGGGGGGGGCCGCTTGGCGGGG